>NZ_BAAIGC010000125.1:0-210 GCF_054653495.1 Nocardioides sp. AN3 | reverse complement strand
CGGACTGTGTTCTCGTCGAGCACCGTGGTGAGGTCGTGGCTCAAGAGGGGATTGTCCCAGGCTCAAAGTAGCTCTGCTCTTCCTCGCCGACGTCAGGTGAAGCTCAACGTATGAGGGAGGCGAGAGGGAGATGGGCCGGATGATCGTAGGGGTCGATCCCCACAAACGCTCGGTGACCATCGAGGTCATCGACGACCAGGGCGTAGTGGC
>NZ_BAAIGC010000124.1:0-211 GCF_054653495.1 Nocardioides sp. AN3 | reverse complement strand
GCACGGATGGACATCATTTCGGCCTACCGCGAGGTGGGCAGTTACCGGGGAGCGGCCGCCATGTGCGGGACGACCCACAAGACCGTGAAGCGGATCATCGAGGCCCACCAGGCCAGCAGCCGGGGCGAACCCCCGACGCCGCGGGCGGTTCGAGGGCACAACTACGAGAGCGTGGCTGATCTGGTCGCGGGCAAGGTCCACGAGACCGCCG
>NZ_BAAIGC010000123.1:0-214 GCF_054653495.1 Nocardioides sp. AN3 | reverse complement strand
GCCGTAGAGACCGAGGGAGACCACGCCTTCTTGGATGCGGGCGCCGGCGCCCTCGTTGATCCCGATGATGGGGGAGCCGGTCTTGACGGCGAGGTCCATCACCTTGGTGATCTTCTCGCCGTAGACCTCGCCCAGGGAGCCACCGAAGACGGTGAAGTCTTGGGAGAAGACACAGACCTGGCGTCCCTCGATGGTGCCGTAGCCGGTGATGACC
>NZ_BAAIGC010000122.1:0-214 GCF_054653495.1 Nocardioides sp. AN3 | reverse complement strand
CCCGTAGAGACCGAGGGAGACCACGCCTTCTTGGATGCGGGCGCCGGCGCCCTCGTTGATCCCGATGATCGGCGAGCCGGTCTTGACGGCGAGGTCCATCACCTTGGTGATCTTCTCGCCGTAGACCTCGCCCAGGGAGCCGCCGAAGACGGTGAAGTCCTGGGAGAAGACACAGACCTGACGTCCCTCGATGGTGCCGTAGCCGGTGATCACG
>NZ_BAAIGC010000121.1:0-226 GCF_054653495.1 Nocardioides sp. AN3 | reverse complement strand
GGAGGGGTAGCGGGCCTCACCGGACTGGTCGGTGACCGAGAGCACCAGCGGCATCGTCGCACCGATGACCTCGGTCGCGGCGTCGGTGTCACGCTTGATCCGGACCTGGTCGCCCTGGGTCTCCACCACCGCCGCCAAGGTCACCTGCGGGAGGTTGAGACGCTCGGCCAGCATCACCGGCACCACCGACCCCGACGCATCGGTCGAGGCCATCCCAGTGACCACC
>NZ_BAAIGC010000120.1:0-226 GCF_054653495.1 Nocardioides sp. AN3 | reverse complement strand
AGAGGGGTAGCGGGCCTCACCGGACTGGTCGGTGACCGAGAGCACCAGCGGCATCGTCGCACCGATGACCTCGGTCGCGGCGTCGGTGTCACGCTTGATCCGGACCTGGCCGCCCTGGGTCTCCACCACCGCCGCCAAGGTCACCTGCGGGAGGTTGAGACGCTCGGCCAGCATCACCGGCACCACCGACCCCGACGCATCGGTCGAGGCCATCCCAGTGACCACG
>NZ_BAAIGC010000119.1:0-228 GCF_054653495.1 Nocardioides sp. AN3 | reverse complement strand
TCATCTCCGAGGAGAACCGATCCGAGTTACGCGTCACCTCAGCCACACCAGCATGGCTCGTGACCATCCAGATCTCAGCATCCGGATTCCAATGCACAGGATCCACATCCCGCAAATACCCGAAGTAGCTGTACGGATCGTCAATCGCCTCCGACGAAAACAGATCCTCGTTGAAAACCGACTCCGTGACCACTACACCCACTCCTTCACCATCAACACCCACACACC
>NZ_BAAIGC010000118.1:0-233 GCF_054653495.1 Nocardioides sp. AN3 | reverse complement strand
GCCAAGGGCCAGTTCGGCACGAAGAACCGCGACTACCACGCCATGCTCGGCTACGTGCGCCAACAATGGCCCCATCACCGGTGGGCCATCGAGGGCGCCCAAGGCGTCGGCCGGCCCCTGGCACAGCGACTGCTGACCGACGGCGAGACCGTGGTCGACGTGCCGGCGAAGCTTTCCGCCCGGGTACGGGTCTTCGATACCGGCAACGCCCGCAAGACCGATCCGGTCGACGC
>NZ_BAAIGC010000117.1:0-239 GCF_054653495.1 Nocardioides sp. AN3 | reverse complement strand
CCGGCGCCGCCGTCTCCGGGGACGCCGTCACCTCCCCCATGCAAGGCACCATCGTCAAAGTCATCGTCGAAGACGGCCAGCAAGTCGCCGAAGGCGACCCCGTCGTCGTCATCGAAGCCATGAAGATGGAACAACCCCTCAAAGCCCACAAGAACGGCACCATCACCGGCCTGGCCGCCGAAGTCGGCCAAACCGTCACCAACGGCGCCGTCATCTGCGAGATCAAGGACTGAGCCGCG
>NZ_BAAIGC010000116.1:0-240 GCF_054653495.1 Nocardioides sp. AN3 | reverse complement strand
CATCAACATCGGCGCCCTGGTTGTCTTCGCGGTCCTCACGATCGCGTTCGTGGCGAACCCGCAGCTGTGGGAGCTGATCGCGGTCACCGTGATCGCGCTGGCGTTGGGCTGGCACCTGGTCGCCTCCATCGGCGGGGGTGACATGCCGGTGGTGGTCTCGATGCTGAACAGCTACTCCGGGTGGGCCGCGGCCGCGTCCGGGTTCCTGCTCAACAACGACCTGCTCATCGTGACCGGCGC
>NZ_BAAIGC010000115.1:0-240 GCF_054653495.1 Nocardioides sp. AN3 | reverse complement strand
CTTGCGCTGCTTGATCTCCTCGGTCAGCGCGGGCAGGACGGTGTGGAGGTCGCCGACCACGCCGAAGTCGACGAGCTCGAAGATCGGGGCCTCCTCGTCCTTGTTGACCGCCACGATGGTCTTGGAGGTCTGCATCCCGGCCCGGTGCTGGATCGCCCCCGAGATCCCGTTGGCCACATACAGCTGCGGGGAGACGGTCTTGCCGGTCTGGCCGACCTGGAAGGTGTGCGGCTTCCACCC
>NZ_BAAIGC010000114.1:0-245 GCF_054653495.1 Nocardioides sp. AN3 | reverse complement strand
GAGGTGATGACGTCGTGCATGTCGTAGGGCTGGTTGGGGGAGTCGGGGATGAGGGTGTCTAGGGCCCGGTCGTCCTGGCTGATCTCCAGGGAGGCGGGGGCCGGGTAGGCCGGTGCCTCGTCGAGGTTGTTCGACGGCAGGAAGGAGAGCAGGGCTTTGACGTAGTCGATGGCGTCTTCCTCATCGGAGGCCATGTAGTGGGCGTTGCCGGACTTGGTGTTGTGGGTGCGGGCGCCGCCGAGGTC
>NZ_BAAIGC010000113.1:0-245 GCF_054653495.1 Nocardioides sp. AN3 | reverse complement strand
AGTGCTCCCCGGGTCACCTGATGGCCCTCGAGCGCCTTCGCGAGCCTGACCTGCCGTTTCGCCTCCCCGGGGGCCAGCCGGACCTGCACCCGCAGCCAGGCCGGCAGGCTCACCGCCCCCTCGAAGGAGGCCAGATCGTTGAGGTCAGCCTGCGCCACCAGCCGCAACGTCAACGCCTGCAACCGCGCCTGGACGGCGTAGGCCTCCCGTAGCGACTCGGCCAGCTCCTGCTGGCTCAACGCCCA
>NZ_BAAIGC010000112.1:0-249 GCF_054653495.1 Nocardioides sp. AN3 | reverse complement strand
GGCCGCGGCCTGAAGGTCGCCCGCACCCTCGAGGAGATCCCCGAGGCCTTCGAGTCCGCCACCCGCGAGGCCATCGGCGCCTTCGGCCGCGGCGAATGCCTGGTGGAGAAGTTCCTCGACCAACCCCGCCACGTCGAGACCCAATGCCTAGCCGACGCCCACGGCAACGTCGTGGTCGTGAGCACCCGGGACTGCTCCCTGCAACGCCGCCACCAAAAGCTCGTCGAGGAGGCCCCCGCCCCCTTCCTC
>NZ_BAAIGC010000111.1:0-256 GCF_054653495.1 Nocardioides sp. AN3 | reverse complement strand
CGGACGGTCCGCACTGCACCTGCTTGGTGCGGTCGACGGCAGGGCCGCACCGGGTCCGGCTCAGCGTCCGAGCGGCCCTGAGCCTGGTGATCGGCGGCGTGCACGGCATTGTCGCTGCCGCATGAAGACCAGGCGTCCACTCGCCGAATCAACGCTCAGGAAGGAGGTGAACCGCCATGTGGGACACCGTCGATGACACCCCGACCGCTCACACGTGCGTGTCGCACGACATGGCGTGCGTCTACTGCGGGCACGC
>NZ_BAAIGC010000110.1:0-266 GCF_054653495.1 Nocardioides sp. AN3 | reverse complement strand
ATGTCAGATTCGTGTGAAGTCGCCGTCATCGGGGCCGGACTGTCCGGCCTCACGGCCGCCTACCAACTTCGCGACACCGACGTCGTCGTCCTCGAAGCCGACGACCAAATCGGCGGACGCTCCCAGCGCACCGAACTGGCCGGCTGGCCCACCACCACCGGCGGCGAAGGCTGGTACGACCCGAACCCCGACTCCGAGGAGAGCCGCCTCCTGGCCGAAGTCGGCATCAAGACCATTCCTGTGCCCGGCACACCTCTGCTCCACAC
>NZ_BAAIGC010000109.1:0-271 GCF_054653495.1 Nocardioides sp. AN3 | reverse complement strand
CTCGGCCCCTCCAACCCCACCGGTCAGGGCACCTTCAGCGTCTACACCACCTGGATCGAGACCGACTTCGACAACCAGATCCCCCCCTACACCGGCCACCCCGCCCAACCCGAGGAGGCCGACGAGAAGCAGACCGTCATCGTCGAGGTCGCCGGCAAACGCCTCGAAGTCACCCTCCCCGCCGGCCTCGGCTCCCTCGGCGGCGGCCTCGGCGCCGGCGCCGGCGCTGCGGGTGGAGCGAAGAAGCCCAAACGCGCAGCCGGGAAGAAGG
>NZ_BAAIGC010000108.1:0-271 GCF_054653495.1 Nocardioides sp. AN3 | reverse complement strand
GTCGGCCCCTCCAACCCCACCGGTCAGGGCACCTTCAGCGTCTACACCACCTGGATCGAGACCGACTTCGACAACCAGATCCCCCCCTACACCGGCGACCACGCCGAGGCCGGTGAGGCCGAGGAGAAGCAGACCGTCATCGTCGAGGTCGGCGGCAAACGCCTCGAAGTCACCCTCCCCGCCGGCCTCGGAAGCCTCGGCGGCCTCGGCGGCGGCGCCGGCACAGCAGGCGCGGGTGGGAAGAAGCCCAAGCGTGCCGCCGGGAAGAAGA
>NZ_BAAIGC010000107.1:0-272 GCF_054653495.1 Nocardioides sp. AN3 | reverse complement strand
CGTTGAGGTTGAGGAGGGGGCGGACCTTCGTCGCGATCATCTCAATGGTCTTCTCGACATCACCCATCGCCATCAGAGCAAACGAGGTAACCCCCTTGTCGATCACCGCCTGCATCGCAGCAGCCGCCTCCTCCGGAGTCCCACAGATCGCCTTCTTCGGCACCATCGCATCGGGCACCAACGCCACCGCAGCCTCGTTCGAAGCACGGAAGTGGTGGTAGGAGTTGTACGCCGCACGCATCCGCTCCACCCCCTCATCCCCCCACTCCGGC
>NZ_BAAIGC010000106.1:0-285 GCF_054653495.1 Nocardioides sp. AN3 | reverse complement strand
GGCCGCCACCCTCCAGGTGGCGGCCGGCAGCGTGCGCCGTCGCCGCGATGTCGAGGTCGAGGAGCTCGAGACCGCCGCGCACTGGGCCGACCTGCACAGCAACGACCCCCAAGCCGAGCCCGGCGCGATCCCGGTCCGCTTCGGCGGCGACAAGCTGATCCGACCCGGCGGCGAGGGCACCCCCAAGGTCCAGGAACTGTGCCTGCTCGAGCTCGGCATCGCCTTGGAGTGCTCCGAGGCCAAGGCCCGCAGCACGGTTGCCGCTGCCCTCGACCTGCGCCACCG
>NZ_BAAIGC010000105.1:0-291 GCF_054653495.1 Nocardioides sp. AN3 | reverse complement strand
CAACGCCCAACGGCATGAGGTGACGGCGGTGACGGTGCGGGCTTGGCGCAAGGCCTTCGAGGTCGACGGGCTCACCAAGTGGGGCAAGGTCGAGAAGGGCCGGGGCAGGAAGCCGACGGTCAGTGACGAGAAGGTCGCCGAGATCGTGGAGCTGACCACCAAGACCCGCCCGAAGGGGCAGACCCATTGGTCGTGTCGGACGATGGCCGAACGGGCCGGGGTCAGCAAGGACACCGTGCAGCGGATCTGGCACGACTTGGGGCTCAAGCCGCACCGGGTCGAGACGTTCAA
>NZ_BAAIGC010000104.1:0-301 GCF_054653495.1 Nocardioides sp. AN3 | reverse complement strand
CGTGCGTAGCCCAGCCAACTGGTCGTCCTCGTCCTCGCCGGGGCGGGGTTGGAGGAGCCAGACGCCGCGTCGGCGGCGGGCTTGGTCTTGTCGGGCGCGTTCGGCCTCGGCGTCGAGGGCGATGACGGCGGTCTCGACAAGCCGGATCAGCCGGGCGGGGGACTCCAGGGCATGCTCGGTGACCAGGGCGTCGATCTCGCCGACTTGGTCGGGGGTGAGGGTGCGGGTCATCCGGGTGATCTTGCGGGCGATCCAGGGCTCGACCTCGAGGTGCTGCACCCGTCGCCAGAAGTCGGGGAGT
>NZ_BAAIGC010000103.1:0-301 GCF_054653495.1 Nocardioides sp. AN3 | reverse complement strand
GGTGCGCAGCCCGGCCAGTTCGTCGTCCTCGTCCTCGTCGGGGCGGGGTTGGAGGAGCCAGACGCCGCGTCGGCGGCGGGCTTGGTCTTGTCGGGCGCGTTCGGCCTCGGCGTCGAGGGCGATGACGGCGGTCTCGACGAGCCGGATCAGCCGGGCGGGGGACTCCAGGGCATGCTCGGTGACCAGGGCGTCGATCTCGCCGACTTGGTCGGGGGTGAGTGTGCGGGTCATCCGGGTGATCTTGCGGGCGATCCAGGGCTCGACCTCGAGGTGCTGCACGCGTCGCCAGAAGTCGGGGAGC
>NZ_BAAIGC010000102.1:0-305 GCF_054653495.1 Nocardioides sp. AN3 | reverse complement strand
TCGCGGTCGACGGTCTTGAGGAAGGCGAGGAACTCCTCGTGACGGTGCCGGGGCAGGCATTGTCCGATGACCTTCCCGGTGAGCACATCCAGGGCCGCGAACAGGGTGGTGGTGCCGTTGCGCTTGTAGTCGTGGGTCATCGTGCTGGCCCGGCCCTTGACCATCGGCAGGGAGGCCTGGGTGCGGTCCAGGGCCTGGATGGAGGACTTCTCATCCATACACAGCACCACCGCCTGGGCCGGCGGGTTGAGGTAGAGCCCGACGACATCGATGAGCTTCTCGGTGAACCGTGGATCGTTGGACAC
>NZ_BAAIGC010000101.1:0-317 GCF_054653495.1 Nocardioides sp. AN3 | reverse complement strand
GCGACGCGCCACCGCCCTCGGCATGCTGGCCCGCGGTGAGACCATCACCCTCCCCGAGGGAGTCGAACCCCGCCGCCGCCAGGTCGTCCTCCACCTCCACCTCACCCACGCCGCCCTCACCAGCACCGGTCCCCGCAACCGCTGCGGCAGCGGCAGCGGCAGCGGCGGCAACGCCGGCAACCCGCCTGCTGCAGCCGCGGACGAGCTGATCGGCATGTTGCACAGCCACACCGGCTACCCCCTCGGACCGGTCACCGCCGACCAGATCCGACACTGGTGCGGCAGCACCAGCACCACACACATCACCGTCAAACCCC
>NZ_BAAIGC010000100.1:0-326 GCF_054653495.1 Nocardioides sp. AN3 | reverse complement strand
GGCGACACCCTCGACGAGCCCGACGAGACGCTGAGTCTCGACCTGTCCGCGGTCACCGGCGCCACCCTCGGCGACGGCCACGCCGTCGGCACCATCGTCGACGACGACGCCCCGCCGACACTCTCCATCGGCAACACCACGATCACCGAAGGCAACAGCGGCACCACCACCGCCAACGTCCCGGTGACCCTGTCGGCGGCCAGCGGCAAGACCATCACGGTCACCTACGCCACCGCCAACGGCACCGCCACCGCCGGCTCCGACTACACCGCCACGACCGGCACGCTCACCTTCGCCCCCGGCCAGACCACCCAGAACGTCGCCGT
>NZ_BAAIGC010000099.1:0-338 GCF_054653495.1 Nocardioides sp. AN3 | reverse complement strand
AGGTCGACCGGCGTCTCGGCGCCGATCTTCTCGATCGCCTTCGCCAGCACCAGCGAGGTGCCCAGGTAGTCCGACCCGGCGATCGCGTCGTCGAGCACGTGGACACCCTTGTCGGCACCCATCTGCAGCGCCTTGCGGACCGCGTCGACCGCCTTCTCCGGGCCGACCGTCAACGCGGTCACCTCGATGGCGTCGTCGGGACGCTTCTCCTTGAGCTGGAGCGCCTGCTCCACGGCATACTCGTCCAGCTCGGACAGCAGGCCGTCGACCCCGACGCGGTCGACGGTGAAGTCCTGCTCGAACCGCCGGTCGGCGGTCGCATCGGGGACGTGCTTCAC
>NZ_BAAIGC010000098.1:0-357 GCF_054653495.1 Nocardioides sp. AN3 | reverse complement strand
CGGCGGCGGGGCACGACTGATCGAGGTGATTCCGCTCCGGGGAACGCTCGGGCGAGCACCCAGGTTCCCCAGCGCGCTGCGCGAGAGGGCGGAGGAGCCGACGTGGAGCCTGATCCCCGGCTGCTGGTGGGAGGACCCGTCCGAGGACGCCCAGCACGAGCACTGGGTGCAGGACGTGGTCGCGAACATCCAGCGGATCGGTCCGGCCCCGGACCGCCGCGACCCGAGCACAGTCGGAGTGAGGCTCGACCCTGACGCTGTCGCGCGCATGTACGGGGAGAGATTCGATCGACTCCGCGAAATCAAGCGCCGCTGGGATCCCGAGAACCTCTTCGTCGGCACCCACGGCATCCCGCC
>NZ_BAAIGC010000097.1:0-361 GCF_054653495.1 Nocardioides sp. AN3 | reverse complement strand
CTAGTGGTCCGTCGCAGTTTCAGTTGACTACTTGGTTGAGGGCGGTGCGGGCGCGGGCGACCTTGGCGAGGATGTCCTCGGCGGTAGCGGTCCACACGTAGGGCTTGGGGTCCTCGTTGTTGGCTTCGAGGTAGGTCTCGATGCTGGCGATCAGGTCAGGCACCGAGCCGAAGATGCCGCGGCGCAGGTTCTTCTCGGTCAGGTCGCGAAACCACCGCTCGACCTGGTTGAGCCAGGAGGAGCTGGTCGGGGTGAAGTGCAGGTGGAACCGCTTGTGACCCTTGAGCCACTTCTCGACCTCGACGTGCTTGTGGGTGGCGTAGTTGTCCAGGATCAGGTGGATCTGCAGACCGCGGGGAAC
>NZ_BAAIGC010000096.1:0-384 GCF_054653495.1 Nocardioides sp. AN3 | reverse complement strand
ACTCTCGTTCTTCAATGGAGACCCCTGCGTGGTGATGGGACGACTAGGCATCGCCACCGTCACCACGCAGGGCCCTCACGGGCTGCTGCGACACGCGAAGAACGAGGGGCGGGGACTTCTATCTGGCCACCACCGGGGACCCGGCATGGCCACCAGCGGGGACCGCTACCTGGCCACCAGTGGGGACTTTTTCATGGCCACGGACATTTCCCCCCTCGCGCGCCTGACGCCATCGCCCGGCTGTGGCGCCACGCCGTCGGCGAGCTCCTCACCCGGCTCCTGCCCAAACGCCGGCCGCGGGCCAACCCCCGCGTGGTCAAACGCAAGTACACCAAGTGGCACGTCAAACGAGCCCGACACCGTCACTGGCCCCAACCAGACCGC
>NZ_BAAIGC010000095.1:0-440 GCF_054653495.1 Nocardioides sp. AN3 | reverse complement strand
GTCGCCGACGTCGAAGACCTCGGACCCCTCCTGCTCGAGCGACTCGCCGACCTCCTCGGCCACACCCGCATCACCCTCACACCCGTCATCGACCTCCACGTCGGCCGCGCCATCAACAGCTACACCCACCCCGCCGACGTCCGCGAACGCTGCCTGCTCCGCACCGGCGGCGACAGATTCCCCCACTCCACCGGCTCCACCCGCAACATCGACCTCGACCACCCCATCCCCTACGACCCCAACGGGCCACCCAGCCAAACCGGCGACCACAACGCCCTCCCCCTCACCCGCAGACACCACCGCGCCAAAACACACCTCGGCTACCAGGTCAAACCCCTCGGACCCGACCGCTGGCTCTGGACCACCCCCCACGGCCTGTGCCGCGTCGTCACCCTCACCGGCACCCAGCCCATCGGCCGCGCCGAGGCCTACCTCCACAC
>NZ_BAAIGC010000094.1:0-468 GCF_054653495.1 Nocardioides sp. AN3 | reverse complement strand
TGTGAGTTCCTGGTCGCCAAGGACGGCACCATCTCCTTCCTCGAGGTCAACACCCGCCTCCAAGTCGAACACTGCGTCTCCGAAGAGGTCACCGGCATCGACCTGGTCCGCGAGATGTTCCGCATCGCCGCCGGCGAGCCCCTGGGCTATGACGACCCCGAGATCCGCGGCCACGCCATCGAATACCGCATCAACGCCGAAGACGCCGGCCGCAACTTCATGCCCGCCCCCGGCACCCTGACCCAATGGGCACCCCCACACGGCCCCGGCGTCCGCGTCGACGGCGGCTACGAGCAGGGCGAGACCATCCCCGGCGCCTTCGACTCCCTCATCGCCAAGCTCATCATCACCGGCCGCGACCGCACCCAAGCCATCGAACGCTCCCGCCGCGCCCTGGCCGAGTTCACCGTCGACGGCATGCCCACCGTCATCGGTTTCCACCAAGCCGTCCTCACCGACCCCGCCTAC
>NZ_BAAIGC010000093.1:0-473 GCF_054653495.1 Nocardioides sp. AN3 | reverse complement strand
TTCACGGCGAAGTGGACCACGGCGCAGTGGCAGGCCTACGGGACGTTCCTCGGTCAGCGGTACGGCTCGGCCACGAACGTGATGTGGATCGTCGGGGACGACTACTTCGGCACCATCGACGCCAACCTGACCGCGTTCCTCGAGGCGTTGCGTGCTGCGGGCGGCCACCAGCCGATGTCCTACCAGGCCTACCAGGAGGCGTCGTCGCGCAAGGACATCTACAACGGCTCGACCAACCTGTGGGGCAACACGCACGCCGACTACAACTGGGGCTACTCCTACAACGCCACCTACGACGTCGTCGAGAAGATGGGTGTCGAGAACCAGACCATGACGCCCATCCCCTTCATGTTCGGGGATGGCACCTTCCTCAACAGTTCGCTGAACGGGATCACGAGCGACGACTTCGGCCGGCGGATGATCTGGTGGGCGCTGTCGTCGGGGTCGAAGGGGTTCAACCTCGGTGACAACGA
>NZ_BAAIGC010000092.1:0-488 GCF_054653495.1 Nocardioides sp. AN3 | reverse complement strand
GACCCCGGCGTCCCCTCAGAGCCCTGAGCGAACGAGCCACCCCGGCATCAATTACGCGTCGGCCGGTGCGGCTTTCAGAGTGCGTGCGACAGTCAGAGCCAGGACGACCCCGCCGAGGCCCGCCAGCCGGACCCATTCGAGCGCGGCGCCGTGGGCTGTTGCCCACGAGTACAGGTCGAGCGCGCCTCGTCGGGCTGATATGAAGGCCGCGATGTAGAAGCCGGCGACTGCAGTCCAACACAGAGCCGCCGCCGTTCCGGCCACGGCCCACAGGCCCCGTCGCCGCAAGCGAAGGAACCAGACCAGCAGAAAGGCAGCGAGCGCCGTCTCAATGACCAGGCGCACGACGAAGTCGCCTGGAATCTCGATGAAATACTGGTCGGAGGACACGGCGGAACGCTAGTCGGTTCTCCTCGCGGGTGCTGGCGAACCTACCCCGCATGCGTCCGAATTCTCCGGGATCAGCGCACTCCGTGCCTGCGGCACTC
>NZ_BAAIGC010000091.1:0-539 GCF_054653495.1 Nocardioides sp. AN3 | reverse complement strand
GTGGTGGCCAACCAGCCGATGGCCTTCGCCGGCACCCTCGACATCGACGCGAGCGAGAAGGCCGCCCGGTTCGTCAGGTTCTGCGACGCCTTCAACCTCCCCGTCCTCACCTTCGTCGACGTCCCCGGCTTCCTGCCCGGCACCGACCAGGAATGGAACGGCATCATCCGCCGCGGCGCCAAGCTCATCTACGCCTACGCCGAGGCCACCGTCCCCCTGGTCACCGTCATCACCCGCAAGGCCTACGGCGGCGCCTACGACGTGATGGGCTCCAAACACCTCGGCGCCGACATCAACCTGGCCTGGCCCACCGCCCAGATCGCCGTCATGGGCGCCCAAGGCGCGGCCAACATCGTCCACCGCAAGACCCTGAAGAAGGTCGCCGACGAAGGCGGAGACGTCGAAGCCCGCCGCGCCCAACTCATCGACGAATACGAAACCACCCTCGCCAACCCCTACATCGCCGCCGAACGCGGCTACATCGACGCCGTCATCCCACCCCACGAAACCCGCGCCGAGATCACCCGCGCCCTACGCCT
>NZ_BAAIGC010000090.1:0-559 GCF_054653495.1 Nocardioides sp. AN3 | reverse complement strand
TTCAAGGGGATCATGGCGGCGAAGAAGAAGCCGCTGGAGGTGTTCTCGCTGGCCGACCTGGGCCTGGAGGCCTCGCAGGTGGGGCTGGGGGCGGCCTACACCGAGGTCACGGACGCGACTGCGCGTCCGCCGCGGACCGCCGGTGAGATCGTGAAGGACGAGGACGGTGCCGGCGCGAAGGCGCTGGCCGACTTCCTCGCCTCGAAGAAGTTCATCTGAGCCGGCCGGTACGAGAGAAGTAGGAGTAGATACGCATGTCTGACGTTCTCGTCCTGGTCGACTTCCAGAACGGCACGGTGAAGAAGCCCACCTTCGAGCTGCTCACCCTCGCGAAGAAGCTCGGCACCCCGACCGCGGTCTTCATCGGCCCCGCCTCTGAGGCCGGAACGGTCGCGGAGGCGACCAAGAAGTACGGCGCGGAGAAGGTCTACGTGATCGACGACGCCCAGATCAAGGGCTACCTGGTGGCCCCGAAGGCGGAGGCGCTGCAGCAGCTGGCCACCAAGGTCCAGCCCGCGGCGATCTTGATCCCCTCGGGTGCGGAGACGAAGGAGATCGC
>NZ_BAAIGC010000089.1:0-733 GCF_054653495.1 Nocardioides sp. AN3 | reverse complement strand
CCCGCGCCGCCGACGCATACCGCAAACCCGACGCAACATAAGGACGCACCGCCTCGCGAGCCACGTCCCCGTCCTCATCGACCGAAACCGCAGAGTTGAAGATCAGCTTCGGGGTCTTGTCGAACTCCGCCGACAACTTCCCGGTCGTCTCAACCATCCAGTCCAACCAGGTCTCATCCACGAACCCACTGATCACCAGACCATCGGTGTGCTTGATGCCGTACTTGAACGACAACGGATTCGCCCCCGCCCAATAGATCGGCGCCACACCCTCGGGCCGCCCACCAGTGCAGATCCTCCACCCCACCTTGGACTTGTTCAGCACCGTCTTGCCATCCATCAAGTCCCGGATCGTGTCCACCGTCTCAGCCAGAGCCGCCATCTTCTCCGGCTCCGCACCAATCGTGCGGACCGCGTCATCACCGTTCCCAATACCCAAGATCGCCCGACCACCCGAGAACTCATGCAACGTCGCAATGAAGTTCGCCGTCACCGCCAAATGCCGAGTCACCGGATTGGTCACCCACGGACCCATATGGATCTTCTCCGTCGCAATCGCGGTCGCGGTCAACGCCACCGACACATCACGCCAAATCATCTGACCATCAGTGATCCCGACATACTCAAACCCGTACTGCTCAGCGAGCTTGGCCCGGTCAACGGTCTCCCCCACCTGCTCACGCGGCTCCAACACAATGCCAATCTCAAGCTGCTGCACCATCACTAACTCCTT
>NZ_BAAIGC010000088.1:0-743 GCF_054653495.1 Nocardioides sp. AN3 | reverse complement strand
GGCGGCGGGTGGGTTCCCGGCCGCCTCGGCGGCAATAATCACCGAGGCCGTCGACGCGCTGCCCGACGAGGTCGACGCGGCGATGAAAGCACAGGCGGAGGAGTTCTTGGCTGGGGAGGCCCACGTCCACGACACCGCCGCGCTGCGCCGGCTGGCGGCGCATGTGGAGGAGGTCATCGACCCCGACGGCGCCGAGGAACGCCTGGCCGAACAGCTGGCCCGCGCCGAGGAGAAGGCCGCCCGCCAGGCGTGCTTCACCCTCGGCCACGACCAGACCACCGCGAGCAGTCAGGGTCGGTTCAAGCTCCCGCTGCTCAGCGGGATCAAGCTGGAACGGATGCTGCAAGCCCTGCTCAACCCCAACCGGCCCGACCCGATCGGATTCGAGGATCCTGAGACCGGGCGGCCCTCCACGCTCGAGGAACGCCGCGGCCGGGCGTTCGTGGAGCTGATCGACCGGATCGGGAGGAAGGACCTGCCCCAGACCGGGGGCTGCGACCCCGTCGTGGTCGTCACCATGGACCTCACGGTTCTCGAAGGAAGACTCGGCACCGCCCGCCTCGACACCGGCCACCACATCAGCGGTGCTCTGGCCCGTCGACTCGCCGCCCAGCACGGCCTCATCCCGGTCGTGTGCGGAGGCGATGGCCAGGTCCTCGACCTCGGCCTCACCCAGCGGTTCTTCGACAAGGTCCTCCGGCTCGCGATGGCCATCCAACAAGGCTTCACCTGCGCGGTGGAGC
>NZ_BAAIGC010000087.1:0-898 GCF_054653495.1 Nocardioides sp. AN3 | reverse complement strand
GCCGCGGCGGCACTGCGCAGCCCGAAGCTGAACGTGTTGACCTTCGACGAGGAGCTGGTCGCGCTGCGGCTGCTGGCCGATCGCCGTGACGAGCTCTCCGCGCTCCGGATCCAGACCGTGAACCGGTTGCACCGGCTCTTCGCCGAGCTCATCCCCGGCGGTGCCCCGAAGAATCTGACCGCCACCAAGGCCCAGAAACTGCTGGCAGGGGTGCGGCCGCGGACCCTGGTCGGCAAGACGACGCGGCGGATGGCCGCCGAAGAGCTGGCCGACCTGGTCCGCGTCGATCGCAAGCTGAAGGCGATGCAGCACGAGCTCAAGGCCGCCGTGCTGGCGCGAGGATCCCACCTGATGGACCTGCACGGAATCGGGCCGGCCGGAGCCGCCCGGATCCTGGCCGATGTCGGCGACATCGCCCGCTTCCCCGACCGCGCCCACTTCGCGTCCTGGACCGGGACCGCTCCCCTGGACGCCTCCTCCGGCGACCACACCCGACACCGCCTGTCCCGGGCCGGGAACCGACGGATGAACCACGTCCTCTACGTCGCCGCGATCACCCAGATCCGGCAAGACAGTGAAGGACGCCGCTACTACCGCCGCAAGCTGCACGAGGCCAAGACCGGCAAGGAATCACTGCGCTGCCTCAAGCGACGCCTCTCCGACCTGGTCTACCGCCAACTCCGCGCCGACGCCGACCAAGCCGCCGTGGACCGGGCCGCCCACAATGGGGCAGCCGAGGCGGGCCCGGGAGGGCACTCGGGGACGACTGCAAAGTCCAGCGTGGCCGACCTCCACACCCCGGTCATCGGCTCTTCGGAACAGCCACAGCCCGAGCCCGCAGCACCGACGCTACCCCTCCCACGACGGTCACGAACACCCCGTCCGGCTTCGGCTCCAC
>NZ_BAAIGC010000086.1:0-1063 GCF_054653495.1 Nocardioides sp. AN3 | reverse complement strand
TGTCAAGGGACAGTAGGAACTGCCCAGGGGCGGACATGAAACCTGCCCGCTGACGGCCACGAGAACTGCCCGGTGGTGGCCACGGGATCTGCCCAAGGGGGCGGTGGCCACCACCGACCGGGGTGCTCAGCTCAACGGGCTCACCCCCTGGCCGGCGAGTGCCTGGGTCAGGCGCACGCTGTCGCCGCTGGTCTGGCAGACGTGGGCGTGGTGGAGCAGCCGGTCGACTGTGGCGGTGGCCAGCGTCTTGGGCATGAGCTCGTCGAACCCGGACGGGTGCAGGTTCGAGCTGATCGCGACCGAGCGCTTCTCATAGGCGGCGTCGACGAGGCGGTAGAGGCCTTCGGCGGCGTCGGCGGCGACGGCCAGGAGCCCGATGTCATCGACGATGACCAGGTCGGCCCGCAGGATTCGGGCGATGGCCTTGGTGACGGTGTCGTCCGCACGGTGCCGGCGCAGCAGGACGCCGAGGTCTTCCAGGGTGAACCAGGCGACCTTGAGTCCCTGCTCGACGGCTTGTTGTCCGAGCGCTTCGAGCAGGAACGTCTTCCCGGTCCCGGATGGCCCGCAGACCACGAGGTTCTCTCGCCGGTGGACCCACTCCAAGGTCCGCAGCGCCTGCTGGGTCGGGGCCGGGATCGAGGAGATCTCGGGCTGCCACGCATCGAACGTCTTGCCGGTCGGGAACCCTGCGGCCGCCCGCCTCGTGGCCAAGGCGGAGCGTTCCCGGCCGGCGACCTCCTCAGCGAACAGGGCCTTGAGGACCTCGGCGGGCTCCCAGCGTTGGGCCTTCGCGGTCGCGACCACCTCGGGCGCGTGGCGACGGATGTGCGGCAGCCGCAGCTTGCGCAGCAGCTCCTCCAACTCGACCGGCAACGGCGGCGCGGTGCTGATGGGGCTCCTCGTCGTCATCGGGTCACCTCGCCGTCGCCGTCCGCGGTGGACCGCTGGCCGAGCCGTGCCCACGCGGCGGTGCCCTGGGTCAGCGAGGAGTCCTCGCTGGCACGATGCTCACCTGTGCCGGGCTGCCGGGCGTGGTGGTCCAGGATCGAAGAGAGGTCGG
>NZ_BAAIGC010000085.1:0-1080 GCF_054653495.1 Nocardioides sp. AN3 | reverse complement strand
TGTTGAGCGTCGCTCTGGATGACGAGGATCCGGCGGTGATTCGTCATCGAGGGTTCTCACCGTTCTCGAGAGGCGTGTAGTTGGTGGACGTCGTCACTGGGACGATGAACCAGCGATCCTGCGCAGCTGGGGGCTCGGGTCGTGTGCTCGTGGTCGTGCTGCGGGCGGAGCTGTTCGTCGGCACGGGCATGACTGCGGCGGTGTCGCGGGCGGTCGGTGCTACACCAAGTGGCCTCTGCCTGTTGCGGCGTGGTAGGCAATGCTGTCTGCAACGCGAGGGGAGAGCTGGCGTCGGTGATCGTGGTGTTATGCCCAGAAGAGGCCGAGCAGACCCTGCTTGCCGGCAAGATGCGCTGCCCCGGCTGCGGTGGCCGGCTCGGCCCGCACGGCCATGGGCGTCCCCGGACCGTGCGTGGTCTGGGCGCCACGACCTTGCGGGTCCAGCCCCGCCGAGCACGGTGCGCCGACTGCCGTGCCACCCAGGTCCTGCTGCCCTCGACGCTTGCGGTGCGCCGCGCCGACAGCACCGAAGTGATCGGCGCAGCGCTGCTGGCCCAGGCACACGGCGCCGGGCACCGCACGATCGCTCGGCAGCTGGGCCGCCCGCCCTCGACGGTGCGGCGGTGGTTGCGCCGGGTGACGGGCGAGCACGCGAAGTGGCTGTGGCAGCGCGGGGTCGAGCGGGCAGCCATAATCGACCGCGAGCTGCTGTCCGTGCACGCCGGGCCGACCGTGGTGCCGGCTCAGCAGCACTCCCCGCTGTGGCACGCGCTGAACCTGCTCGGCACGGTGGCTCGCCGCTACCGACAGCTGTTCGCTGCGAACCTCACGCCTTGGCCCGTGATCGGGTTCTTCGCGCGCGGCTGGCTGCTCGCGCCGGCCCAGCTCAACTGAAATTCATGCCCGGCCGAGGGAGTGGTCTGCCCGTATCCGGCCGTCACTGTGCCGACGACCGCCCCGGGACGTCGGCGGACAAGAGCGTCATCGTGCCGATCACGCCGTCACCGAGCCGACCAACACCGCCGGGCCCATCGGCATCCGCGATGACGACAGCATGTGCAAGATCAGTGACGGCCAACA
>NZ_BAAIGC010000084.1:0-1121 GCF_054653495.1 Nocardioides sp. AN3 | reverse complement strand
CTAGGGCGTGTCCCGTAATCGATTTGGGATGGGTTAGACGAGTATGTCCATGTGCATGATCGTCATGACCTGAGCGATGAGCAGTGGGCCCTGCTGGAGCCGCACCTGCCACGGTCGAAGCCTGGCCGGGCGGGACGTCGCTGGGCCGAACACCGCATGGTGATCGACGGGGTGATGTGGCGAGTTCGCACCGGCTCTCCGTGGCGAGACCTGCCCGCCTCCTACGGGTCATGGAAGACGGTGTACAACCGACATCGGCTCTGGTCGGCCGACGGCACCTGGGAGGCGATGCTCCAGGAGCTGCAGCGCGGCAGCGACACTCAGACCGGGACGTCAGGATCGTGGGACGTCGGGATCGACTCCACCGTGATCCGTGCCCACCAGCACGCAGCAGGAGCCCGGCACGCCGCACCGGCCGACGTCAGCGCCAAGCGGCTGGCCGTCGCCCTCGATGACTTCGAGAGTCGCCGCAGCAAGCATTACCGCCCCTCGCCTGACACAGGGGGGCCGGTCGAGTTACACGAATCCACCGACCGGCGCGGCGAGCGAATCGCCCTCAACAGAGCCTGATTCGCTCGATCCGCCGAAGAAGAGGCGAGACCGGGAAGCGCTGGGCCGATCGCGTGGCGGGCTCTCGACCAAGGTCCACCTGGCCGCCGACGGGCGCTGCCGGCCGCTGGGGTTCCTCACCACCGTCGGGCAGCGCCACGACTCGATCGCTTTCGTCCCCACCCTCGCCACCGTCGCGGTCGGCAGGATCGGTCGAGGCCGGCCACGCACCCGTCCCGACGCAGTGCTCTCCGACAAGGCCTACTCCTCCCAAGCGATCCGCCACCACCTGAGCCGTCGAGGGATCAAGGCCGTCATCCCGGTCAAGGACGACCAGCGTGCATCGCGGGCGAAGAAGGGATCGGCCGGCGGACGGCCCCCAGCCTTCGACGCAGCCCGATACCGCGACCGCAACACCGTCGAGCGGGCCGTCAACAAGCTCCGCGCGCACCGTGCCGTCGCAACACGCTTCGACAAACGCGACTACGTCTACCGCGGCACCCTGACAGTCGCCGCGATCAACATCTGGCTCCGCGACCCGGCGCCTGACCGATTACGGGACACGCCCTAGT
>NZ_BAAIGC010000083.1:0-1179 GCF_054653495.1 Nocardioides sp. AN3 | reverse complement strand
TTCATTACCTCTTCTGGCTGGATGTTGAGATGGCCCGGCTCCGAGCGTCAGGTGAGATCGGCCCGGATCTCGGCGGCAGCCCGGATGCCTGCACGCATGACCGTGTGGAGCGCCGCGGTGACGGTGTAGCCGCCCCAGTCGCCGTCGAGGCCCAGGCCTCCCAGGTTGTTGGTGTCGACGAAGCCGCACCAATCGCCGGCGAAGTGGATGGTGCCGAGCGGCCTGACGAGATCGGCCACACGCTGCTCGTAGCCGAGCGTCGGCAGCGGAACGCCGTGAGTCCAGCGTCTGACAGAGTGATCGAGAACCCTGCCCTGAGCAGCTGGGAAGACATCCATCAGGTCATCGATGAATGTCTGGACGACGTACTCGTCGCCGAGATCAGCCAGCGGCAGCGCGGACGGACCGACTGCCAGGAGCTTGACGACCGAGTGCTTATCGGACCCGCCAGTGCCAATGCGGTTGGCCAGGTCGGTCTTGGAGTGCACGGCGATGCTGAAACTCTTGTCCATCGTCCACATGGCCGAGAGGTCATCCCACGGCGCGGGCCCGCCGTCGGCAAGCAGGACCTGAACCTCGACAACCGGCAGCACCCGGATCGCATCCATTGCCAGCAGCTGGGTGGATGGCAAACCGTGCACAAGCTGAGCTGTGACCGGATGAGGTGTCGCCATCACGACGTGTCCGGCGTCCACGATTTTGTGCTGTCCGTCATGGCGATACGCGATGCGAACTCGACCGCCGCCCGGAACGACGGAGGTCACCACCGCGCCGGTCACGGGCTTGCGGCGTAGCCGATCCGCCATGGCACGCCCGATCATCGGTGCCCCGCCCTCGGGGACAAGGAAACCGCCCCAGACCTCCGAGGCACCACCGAAGGCTGGCATGCCTGTCAGCATCGAAAACGCGGAGTCGGTGTCCAGCGAGAATCCGATCTCCGTGCTGACCAGTCGCCGGTAGTAGAGGAGAACCTCGTCGTCCACCGGGCCGAGCCATTCGACGCCACTGATGCCCAGAAGCTCGCGGACAAGCTTCTCCACCGGAGGCCGGGCCAGCGCCTCGCACACCTCGATGACGCGGGCGAAGGTGCGCAGGAAGTCGGGGCGGGCTTCGGGGGAGAAGCCGAGGTCGTCGGCGAGTTGTTCGGGGGTGGACAAGGTGATGTTGCGCCCGTCGGCG
>NZ_BAAIGC010000082.1:0-1246 GCF_054653495.1 Nocardioides sp. AN3 | reverse complement strand
AGGTGTGGAAGACGACGGGCATCGTGCTCCAGCCGTTGCGGATGACGTGGACGACTGGTGTGGCGTCGCCTGCCAGCTCGACCCGGGTGTATCGGTCGAGCAGTGCGTTCAGGAGCATGGGCCCTTCGAGGCGGACCAGCCGAGATCCTGCGCACACGTGGGCGCCGGCTCCGAAGGTCAGGTGCTGGGCGCTTTCCTTGCGGGTGACGTCGTACCGGTCGGGGTCGGGGAAGACGTCCTCGTCGCGGTTGGCCGCCATGTACATGCAGTAGACCCGCTGCCCGGCGCGGATCTGCTGGCCGTTGATCTCGACGTCCTTGGTCGCGGTCCGGCCGAAGGCACGGGCCGGAGTGACGTAGCGCAGTGTCTCCTCGATGGCCAGCGGGACCAATGACCGGTCGTTGCGCAACAGCTCCCACTGCTCGGGGTGTTGTGCCAGGTGGTAGACCATCCCGGCCAGGAGGGCGCGAGTGGTGTCGCTGCCGGCTGCCATGGCGGTCATCGCGAACATGACCACGTTGGCCTCGGACACGCCCTTGCCGTCGAGCTCGGCGTTGAGGAGCACGGTCAGCAGGTCCTCGTCCTCCGGCTGCTGGTTCTGCTTGCGGATCTCGAGGTTCTCGATGATGTAGGCCTGCAGGCTCTGGAATTCGTGTGCGGCGGCCTCGAGCTCTTCGAAGGTGATGTCGCCGCCGAGCTTCTCGAGCTCATCGCTCCAGAACTGCACGCGGTCGGCGTCGGTGTCGGGCAGCCCGATGAGCTTTGTGGCTGCCTTGATCGGCACCAGGCTGGCGTAGTGGATCCAGTCGACGCTCTGGCCGGGGGTGATCTCGTCGAGCAGCGACTCGATGTCGGCGGCCAGTGCATCGGTCATCTTCATCATGGCGCGGGGCGAGAATGCGGGTGCGATGACGCGTCGCAGTTCGGTCTGGCGCGGCGGGTCGGTGGTGCCGACCTGCTCGCCGCCCTTGGGGAAGAAGCTGTCGGTGACGGTCGAGTCGCCGGCTTGTGCTGCGTACTTCCAGTCGTTGAGGAAGATGCCGCGCGAGCTCACCAGGCTCGGGCTGCTCAGGGCGGCGCGGATGTCGGCCACGCGGGTGAGCACGAAGCAGTCCAGTGGCTCGTAGTAGTAGAACGGCTCCTCCGCGCGCATGCGCGCGAAGGTGGGCCATGGGTTGCCCATGTAGAAGTGCGGGTCCTCGATGGGGACCTCAGCGGTGACTGACGTCATTGCATGACCTCCAGA
>NZ_BAAIGC010000081.1:0-1299 GCF_054653495.1 Nocardioides sp. AN3 | reverse complement strand
TGGGCTGTGTCAAGTTTCGTAGACAGGTCTTTTCGGGATCAGGCGGCGGTTGCTGCCTGAGTTTGGGCTGCCGCGTGAACGGCAGCAGGCGTGCGGTATCCGAGGGTCGAGTGGAGCCGTCGTCGGTTGTAGAAGACCTCGATGTAGTCCATGACGGCGAACCTCGCCCGCGTCCGGGTGGGGAAGCGGTAGCGGTGGTACATCTCGTTCTTCAACATCGAGAACCACGACTCCGCGACGGCGTTGTCGTGGCATGACCCGGTTCTTCCTACGCTGAGGGTGACGCCGAGTTCGGCCGCGACGGCGGCGTATTCCGCGGAGGTGTACTGGGAGCCGCGGTCGGAGTGGAAGATCGCCCCATCGGCCAGGTGGCCGTGGGTGTGGGCCATGCGCAGCGCGTCGCTGATGAGCTCGGTGCGCATGTGGTCGGCCATCGACCAGCCCACCACCATGCGCGAGTACAGGTCGATCACGGTGGCCAGGTAGAGCCACCCCTCGCCGGTGCGCAGGTAGGTGATGTCGCCGACGAGCTTGGATCCAGGCGCCGGTGCGGTGAAGTCGCGCTTGAGCAGGTCCGGACGCGAGGCGGCGTCCTTGGCCGGGATCGTGGTCCGCTTCTTGGAGCGGGGCTGGATCCCGAAGATGCCCAGCCGCCGCATCGCGCTACGCACCATGTAGACGCTGGCGTGGATGCCCTGGCCGGCCAGCTCGGCACGGATACGGCGATGCCCGTTGACGCCGTCGGAGCCCTCGTGGGAGGCCACGACCACCTCCTCCACCGCGGCCCGGTGGCGGGCACGGGGGCCCGGCGAGGGGTCGGTCCCGCCACGGTTGATCCAGGCGTAGTAGCCCGAGCGGGAGACCCCCAACAGGCCGGCCATGAACTCGATCTTGTGGTGGGCCTTCTCCGCGGCCATGAGCGCGTACCTCTCGCTCACGCTTGCGTCTTCGCGAAGAAGGCCGCTGCTTTTTTCAGAAACGCGTTCTCTTCGGCCAGCCGCCGGTTCTCGGCCTCGAGCTTGGCGATCCGGGCCGCGGTGACCGGGTCGGCCACGGCCGCTCCGGCCTCGTCGGCCACAGCCATCGGATGGGCCTCGCGGTAGGCCTTGACCCAGTAGCCCAGCGAGGACTCGTTGATGTCGAGTTCGCGAGCGACCTGGGCGATCGGCCGACCACCCACCACAACGAGCTGCACGGCATCAGCCTTGAACTCCGCGGTGTAATGCCGGCGTTGAGATGTAGACACGACGCTGAGCGTCCTTCCTGGTAGCGACTGTCTACGAAAATCGTCTCACCTCA
>NZ_BAAIGC010000080.1:0-1385 GCF_054653495.1 Nocardioides sp. AN3 | reverse complement strand
GGTAACGTCCCGGGAAGAGGTGTAATTCAGACGGGAGGATGAGGTCACCATGGGCCTTCGATAAAGTTGCAAGTCGCCAAACACGCAACCAACCGAAGGAACCCCACGATGACCAACAAGAGCATGGCACTGACGGAGCTGCTTGAAAAGCGAGCGGTGGCACCGGACTTCCTGCGTGAGACGCTGGCCTTCATGCTCCAGGAGCTGATGGAGCACGAGGTGGCCGAGCTGTGCGGGGCCGATCGCCACGAGCGCTCCGAGGAGCGGGTCAACCGGCGCAATGGCTACCGGGAGCGGCCGTTGGAGACGCGTATGGGCCGAGTGGATCTCAAGGTCCCCAAGCTCCGCCAGGGCAGCTACTTCCCCGGCTTCCTCGAGCCGCGGCGGATGAGCGAGCAAGCGCTCACGGCGGTGGTGCAGGAGGCCTACGTGCAGGGCATCTCCACTCGTAAGGTCGACGAGCTGGTCCAGGCCATGGGGATGACCGGGATCTCCAAGTCGCAGGTCTCCCGACTGTGCGCCTCGATCGATGAGCGCGTCCAAAGCTTCCTGGAGCGGCCGCTGGAGGGGCACTGGCCCTACGTATGGCTCGACGCGACCTATATCAAGAGTCGAGAGCACGGCCCGGTAGCGAGCCAGGCGGTGGTGGTGGCCACGGCGGTGAATCAGGACGGCTACCGTGAGGTGCTGGGCCTCTCCGCAGGTCCGGCTGAGACGGAGGGCTTCTGGACGGCGTTCCTACGCTCGCTGGTGGCCCGGGGGCTGAAGGGCACTCGCCTGGTCATCTCCGACGCTCACGAGGGGCTGAAAAAGGCGATCGCGACGGTACTGACTGGGGCGGGCTGGCAACGCTGTCGAGTGCACTTCATGCGCAACGTGCTCTCGCAGGTCCCTAAGGCCCACCAGCCAGCGATCTCGGCGGCGGTGCGCACGGCCTTTGCCCAGCCGGATCAAGCCGCAGCGACGCGCCAGTGGCGGCAGGTGGCCGACAGCCTGCGTGAGCGTTTCGCCAAGGCGGCGGACTGCATGGATAGCGCCGAGGAGGACGTGCTGGCGTTCATGGCCTTCCCGAAAGATCACTGGCCGAAGTTGGCGTCCACGAACTGCTTGGAGCGGCTGAACAAGGAGATCAAACGGCGCAGCAACGTCGTCGGGATCTTCCCCAACAACGCGTCGGTGACGCGCCTGGTCGGAGCGGTACTGCTGGAGCAGAACGATGAATGGCAAGTCAGCCGCCGGTACCTGAGCCTGGAGAGCCTGGCCCCGGTGCTCAAGGAGCCGACTGAGGCAGGCGCCGAACAATTGATTCACGAGGAGGCGGCGTAACAGTCAGCGAAGGCCGCGGTGGCCTCACCCGCTGTTACACCACTTGACGGGACACTACC
>NZ_BAAIGC010000079.1:0-1419 GCF_054653495.1 Nocardioides sp. AN3 | reverse complement strand
TCGAAATGAGTTTGCGTCAGCTGCGGTTCATGGTCTTGATCAGCGTCTTGAGATCGGTGGCGTCATCGGCGAGGTCCGGGCGATGCGCTCCGGCTGGACGTTGGAGGAGACGTCGCGCGGTGGCGACGTCGCGCGCGCGGTCGAGGCCGCAGATCGCGACGACGGTGTTGTCGCGAAGCCAGAAGCCCAGGTACGACCGGGGCGTGGCGTCCGGGCGCAGGATGAACTCGTCGTCGGCGCAGGGGCGCCCGAACATCTGGAAGGTCAGCCCGAACTGGTCGGACCATACGTAGGGCGGTTCCGTGAGGGCGTTCGCCTGTCCGACCATCGTCGCGCCGACGGCGGCACCATGCTTGAGGGCGACGTCCCAGTGCTCGATGCGCGCGCGGCCGTCCACGAGGTGCGGATGGGGCTGGCTCGCGACGTCTCCTGCGGCGTAGACCCAGGGGACGTTGGTGCGCCCGAACGGATCGACGACGATGCCGTGGCGGTCGGTCTCGACCCCGAGCGTCCGGGCGAGCTCGGTCCGTGGCTCGACGCCGATGCCGACGACGACGGTGGCGGCGGGGATGCGCGTGTCGTCGTCGAGGTCGACGTGGGTGACATGCGTGCTGCCCGCGATGCGCCGTACCGACCGGCCCAGGACGAACTGGACCCCGTTCTCCTCGTGCAGCAGCCGGGCACGCCGGCCGATCTCCTCGTGAAGAGAGGGGAGCGGGCGATCGGAGATCTCGACGACGGTGACATCCAGCCCGTGGTCGCGGGCGACCGCGGCGATCTCGAGCCCGATGAATCCGCCGCCGACGACGACGAAGGGGCCGCCCGCAGCGAGCCGATCGGCCAGGCGGCCGGCATCGGCGGCATCGCGGAGCACCAGCACATGGTCGAGATCTGCACCGGCGACGTTCATTCGTCGTGCTGCGACGCCCGTGGTCAGGAGGAGGTTGCTCGCGATCACGGAGGTGCCGTCGCCGAGGGCGAGTGTCCGGTCGATGGGGTTCGCATCGGTGACGCCGACGCCGAGCCGCAGGTCGAGGTCGAGGTGCTTCAGCTGCTCGGCGCTCACGATCGGACGGAGGGTCCGGTCGCCCAGCTTCGACAGGGGCGGGCGCTCGTAGGGCTCGTGCGGATCACGATCGATCACGGTGATCAGGCCGTCGTACCCGTGAGAACGCATGCCGATCGCGGCGGAGATGCCGGCCGCGCCGGCTCCCACGATGACGTTGTGCTGCATGTCGTTCCCTCGCTTCTCCAACAATCTGCCGATCATTGTTGCATCTGAGATACGGTATCTGACATCTTGAGTGTTCCTCACAGTGGAACGAGATGGGCGAGTGGAAGGGGCGGGTCACGTGGATCTCCAGAAGGCCAAGAACGCAGGGTCCGGTGCGCGCCATGACACGTCCGCAGGCAAGGCGC
>NZ_BAAIGC010000078.1:0-1424 GCF_054653495.1 Nocardioides sp. AN3 | reverse complement strand
GAGTGAAGTCCAGCAGAGTGGTGTACGACGGACCTGAGTGAGCGCGTGCCTGCGACGTAGGCGCGGCCACCGGGTGGATCCTTCGAGTGATCTCTCAAAACCAACTCGAAGAAGGACACACCACGATGACCGCTGTACCCAGTATCGACCCTGCCCAGTTCCTCAACGAGCAGCTGTCCCAAGCCTCGCCGGACCTGATGCGTGACCTGCTCACCACGTTCGTCAACGCGCTGCTCGGCGCTCAGGCCGACGCCGTGTGCGGCGCCGGCTACGGCGAACGCAGCCCCGAGCGGGTCAACTCCCGCAACGGCTACCGACACCGCGACCTCGACACCCGCGTCGGCACCCTGGACGTCGCGGTCCCCAAGCTCCGCACCGGCAGCCTGTTCCCCGAGTGGCTCCTCGAGCGGCGCAAGCGTGCCGAGCAGGCGCTGGTCTCGGTGGTGGCGACCTGCTACCTACTCGGCGTCAGCACGCGTCGGATGGACAAGCTGGTGCAGACCCTGGGGATCACCGGCCTGAGCAAGTCGCAGGTCTCGGTGATGGCCAAGGAGCTCGACGAACACGTCGCCGAGTTCCGCACCCGACGCCTGGAGGCAGCCGGCCCGTTCACCTTCGTGGCCGCCGACGCGCTCGTGCTCAAGGTCCGCGAAGGCGGCCGGGTCGTGAACGTGCACGTGCTGATCGCCACCGGCGTCAACGCCGACGGGCACCGCGAGATCCTCGGCGTGCAGGTCACCTCCAGTGAGGACGGCGCCGGCTGGCTCGGGTTCTTCCGCGACCTGACCGCCCGCGGCCTGTCAGGGGTCAAGCTGGTCACCAGCGACGCCCACGCCGGCCTCACCGCCGCGATCGCCGCGACCATCCCCGGCGCGGCGTGGCAGCGGTGCCGAACCCACTACGCCGCCAACCTCATGTCCGCGACCCCGAAGAGCTCGTGGGGGTGGGTCAAGGCGCTGTTGCACTCGATCTACGACCAGCCCGACGCCGAGGCGGTGCACGCCCAGTTCGACCGCGTCATCGACGCCCTGCACGAGAAGCTCCCCGACGTGGCCGAGCACCTGGAGAACGCCCGCGCCGACATCCTGGCCTTCACCGCGTTCCCCAAGGAGGTCTGGCGCCAGATCTGGTCCAACAACCCCCAAGAGCGGCTCAACCGCGAGATCCGCCGACGCACCGACGTGGTCGGGATCTTCCCCAACCGGCCCAGCGTCATCCGGCTCGTCGGCGCCGTCCTGGCCGAGCAGCACGACGAGTGGGCCGAAGGCCGCCGCTACCTCGGACTCGACGTCCTGGCCCGTGCTCAGGCCGTCGACACCAGCACCACCGAGGAGGTGATCGAACTCGAACTCCAGGCCATCACGGCCTAACCGACACGCCCGTACGGAGGATCAACCTCGTACACCACGCCACGGGACTTGACC
>NZ_BAAIGC010000077.1:0-1580 GCF_054653495.1 Nocardioides sp. AN3 | reverse complement strand
GGTCGGTGTACCGTGCGGAGCGCGTGACGATCGCCCGCATCAGGTGCGCTGGCGTGAAGCTCGTGACTGCAGCTCGGGTTGCGCGCATCGGTGGCGGCAACGCCATCGTCGAGGAGCTTGTCTCAGGCACGACTCGCATAGTCGATAGCGTCGACCGGATCATCATGGCAACTGCCCGACTTCCGATGGATGCGCTCGAGGCTGAACTCCAGGGGTCGGGTGCCCTTGGGTCTATGTGGTCGGTGATGCGTTCTCACCGCGCGGACTTCGTGAGGGTACGTACCAAGGGCACAGGTTCGCTCGGGCAGTCGGCGAGAGCGGATGCCCCGTGATGTCACCGAGCAGCTGTTCGCCCCGTTCCCCTCAAAGATCCCCGCCGAGCGGCAAGTGTCCGTTGACGGGGTCCGGCGACAGTCATGAGGCGCAACCGTGACGCGCTCGAGCGGTTTCCTGCTGTCTCGGCGTGACGGCGTAGGGGCTGTCGACGACGCTTGAAAACGAGGCCATAGCGAGGATGATCGATATGCGGTCGAATGAGGGCGGGACGGACCCGTTAAACGAGTGGCGGGCCGAAGCGACTTTCGGCCGCGTGGCCGACTGCTTCGCCCGACGATCGATCCCTGGATCGCAGTCGCAGCGGGTCGATCACCCTTGACGAAGCTGACGCGTCGATCTAGTGTTGGTCCTACTTTCGGACGACATAGCCCGATTACCGATCAGGTGACGGCTGTTGAGGCCAATCGACGAAGAACCTGTGAAGGAGCCATCAGTTGTATCAACGGGCGTACATAGCGCGGCGCAAGCCTGGGATGTCGAAGGAAGAGTTCATCACCCATTGGGTTTCGCACTACGACGTCGCTCTCGGCATCGAGGAGTTCTGGCCGACGGTGCGCGTCTACGTCCAGAATGATGTGCTTCCCGAGGGTCTTCCGGGCGCTCCGGAGGTGTCCGTTGGCTACGACGCTGTCGGCGAGTTCATCTACGAGGACCAGGCAGCGTGCCGGGCGAATGTCGACGCGCGGGTCAATGGTGGTCATGCGGCCGACGTTGCCGTTGCTCACGCAGATGAGTTCATCACGTGGGAGCCCTATACGGGCAACTTCGGCGGCGAGATCATCGAGCTCGGTGGCGTCAACCGTGCGCCGTTCAAGTTGTTCCGGTGTTTCGCGCGCGCTGAGGGGACCGGCTACGGGACATTCGAGACGGTTCTGAAGCGGTCGGCAGTCGCTGTCGGTGCCGGTGCGTCGCTCACGATCGGCGAGACGTCCACGCTTCCGTTCACGCCGGCAGGCCTGGTGAATCCGCCCTTTGAGGCTGTCTTCACCGTGTGGTTCAACACGCTCGAGGAGGTGTCGGACTTCCTGGCCGGCGACTGGTGGAAGTCGTTTTACGAGACGACGGGTTCCGTGGCGGACCCCGAGGCGTCCTTGGTGCTGGTGGCGCGGGAGAACGTGGTTCACGACCCTCCGCAGCTTGGTGGCACGGGCGGTGGATCGGCTACTGCGATGGATCCGATCGGGCGGACAAAGGCTGTTGCTGGGTCCTGACTTACCCCAGCCCGGGACATGTCGGGCGGGTGT
>NZ_BAAIGC010000076.1:0-1618 GCF_054653495.1 Nocardioides sp. AN3 | reverse complement strand
CCCGCGAGGGCGCGGTCGGCGCGCTGGTCTGCCCAGCTCTTCCACGATGAGTCCTCGGATCTTGCCTGTGCGGCGGTCGGATGGGTCAGACCGTCGCGGGTGGCCCGAGGTTGTGTGCGAACACGCCGTGCCAAATCGCCAGCCAGTGCCGGGCCCAGGACCAGTGCGCGGGCAGGTGCAGCACGGGCCGGCGTTGGGGTCGGGCCAGCCGGGCAGGGACGTGGACGATCTGGCGTCGTAACGTCGCACCGCGGGCGACGGCCAGGTGGCCTGTGCTCAGGGCGCCGGCGGCGCGGAGCAGGTTGTGGGTGATCATCGCGCAGATCGCCCACGCCCCGTTGGAGGCAAATCGACCCGACGGCATATGAGCCATCGGCCCGTCGATCAGATCGGCGAAGACCGTCTCGATGATCGCATGCCGGCGATGGGTCAAGTCAGCCTCAACGGTCGACTCGAGGCTGTTGGTGAAGAAGGGGTGGTAGCGCCAGACCGGGAACAGCTCTTCAAGCTTGGCCTGGTCCCGGACCCGACGCACCACCAGCCGCGCGGTGACCGGCTGAGTGGTGGAGGCGAACGCAGTGAACGTGGTCTCGGCGACCTCAGCATCGCTGATCAGCACGCCGGTCTCGGGGTCGAGGACGGCACCGGGGTAGCGCACTGGCTTCCAGGCATCCTCCGCGATCTGCTCGATAGCGGCGGCGACCGCTGGGTTCTTGGTCAGCACCACCGAGAACCGGACCTTCGCCTTCACACACGCGGCCACCACCGCACTGTTCCCGTAAGCGGAGTCGCCGCGCACCAAGATCTCGCCGGTCGCGCCCGCGGCGCGGGCAGTGGTGATCGCCTGGCGCACCATCGAAGCTGCACCCTTGCCCGACCCGGCCTTCCCGGCCCGGAGCCGGATCCCGGCGATCACCGGCGCCGCGTGCGGGGTGGAGATCGTGGTCGCCAACGGGGAGAGCCCTTTGCGTAGCACCTGCTTGCCGGAGATCTTGGTGTGCCCGAAGCTGGCGCCCTGCTTGGCGTGCCCGAATACCGGCCGCAGGAGTGAGTCGATGTCGATGAAGGCCTGGGTCTCGATGCCGGGCAGCAGGTCGGCCCGCTGAGCGAGGTTGACCAGGTGCGCCCGCGCGACCGAGGCCAGCTGCAGGGTGTGGCCGTGGGTGAACTCGCGCAGGAACTGGCCCAGCGTGGCCGATGCGTAGACCTCGTCGAAGAGCAGCTTCATCCCACCAGAGCGGATCACATCGAGGTCGTCGATGCTGTCCGCGCCTGCGGCCATCCCGGCGATGATCGCGGTCACCTTCCCGGCCGGGTTCACCCCCGCAGAGGCCACCCGCTGCGACGCGAGCCGCACCCTATCGGTGACCAGCGACGAGAGCCCGGCCTGCTCGGCCAGCGCCATCACCGGCACCAGTCCCGCCGAGGACACCAACCGCTCGTCATCGAACAACGGCGTGGCCTTGGACCACAGATGGGATAGATTCACTTTGAGTGCCTTGTGGGTGCGCGGTGTATGGGGACCTAGACACTCCCAATTCTTCCGCCCCACAAGGCACTTCTACGTTCGCCCCGCCGCACTCACGCCGATCCACGGCGGATCTTCCACGGATCGAGG
>NZ_BAAIGC010000075.1:0-1797 GCF_054653495.1 Nocardioides sp. AN3 | reverse complement strand
GCTGGCCACCAAACGCGAAACCCTGCCCCCCAAGAAACACGGCAACATCCCCCTCTAACCACCACACCACCACCCGCCGAGCAGACCCAGATGCCCGTCCAGACCCCGCCGAACAGACCCAGATGACCGTCCAGACCCCGCCGAACAGACGCAAATGACCGCTGGACCACGGCGGCGACCTGAGATGGCTCAACGGGATCTACGCGGGAATGTCGGACTGTTCGGCATGCCGGGCCCGATCACCTGGGACCGCTCACCATCGGACCGATCGAGACGACAGGCGAACTGAGCCATGACAGAGCCCGCGACGGCACAGCCGGTCCTCAAGATCGTCAACGCTGATGCCACTGCCGAAGAGATCGCGGCCATCGTCGCCGTGTTCGCCTCCCTCGGTGGCGGCGAGCCTTCACCCGCCCCGCGGCATTCTGAATGGGCCAACCCAGCTCGGCGTGTGCGCGGCACGCCGCCGCACGGAAGTGGCGCCTGGCGGGCCAGCGGACTGCCACGCTGAAGAACACGTGGCCGCACTCGGAGGAGCCGCTCGAGTACGCCGACGGCAGACGCCGACGTCGCCACGCAAGTGACATCGATGACCGGAGCTACGCGTCCTGTGCATTTGCCGCCAACGACGCACTGCCCGCTGACCTCCCAACGCCTGCTGTGGCGTCGGCTCGCGGTCCTCGCGAATCAGCTGCCTTGGCCCGCAGTCGACATCCGCTTTGTCAGATGGAGAGAGGTAGCCAGTCGGAGGCGTCGGACCATCGTCGCGCGCTCCGCACATCGGCAGCCGCCGACGGACGCCTCGCCGAGGCCTCCACATTTCTACCCTTGCCATCATCTCGAACATATGTTTGAATACATCTAGATCTTCGGTTGCTCGCTCGTAGGGCGGCCTCCCTCCACGTCGATCTGCTGACTTGTCCGTCTGCTGTCCGTGGAGCCCTGATGACCTCTCCTGCTGTTGAGCCGCCTCGCCGGCCTGCTGTGACGCGGTCGCATCAGGTGCACCGGTTCACCGGCCGGTTGGGTGAGGTGTTGGACGGGGTCGGTACTGACACCGTCTGGGCGTTGAGCCCGAGCGAGCTGGCCGAGTCGCTGCGCGAGGCTTACGCCGTCCAGGCGCGGTTGCAGGCGTTGACGTTGCGGTTGGTGGCCCAGGCTGACCTCAACGATCTGGCCTCCCACGAGGGGGCGGTGAGCCTGCCGGCCTGGCTGCGGGTGCAGGTCCGGCTGGCCCCCGGGGAGGCGAAACGCCAGGTCAGGCTCGCGAAGGCGTTGGAGGCCCATCAGGTGACCCGGGGAGCACTCGCGGCGGGTGGGTTCCCGGCCGCCTCGGCGGTCGTGATCACCGAGGCCGTCGACGCCCTGCCCGACGAGGTCGATGCGGCGATGAAAGCACAGGCTGAGGAGTTCTTGGCTGGGGAGGCCCACCTCCACGACACCGCCGCGCTCCGCCGCCTGGCGGCGCATGTGGAGGAGGTCATCGACCCCGACGGCGCCGAGGAACGCCTGGCCGAACAGCTGGCCCGCGCCGAAGAGAAGGCCGCCCGGCAGGCGTGCTTCACCCTGGGCCACGACCAGACCACCGCCGCCAGTCAGGGACGGTTCAAGCTCCCGCTGCTCAGCGGGATCAAGCTGGAGCGGATGCTGCAAGCCCTGCTCAACCCCAACCGGCCCGACCCGATCGGATTCGAGGATCCCGAGACCGGGCGGCCCTACACCGCCGAGGAACGCCGCGGCCAAGCATTCGTGGAGCTGATCGACCGGATCGGGAGGAAGGACCTGCCCCAGACCGGT
>NZ_BAAIGC010000074.1:0-1862 GCF_054653495.1 Nocardioides sp. AN3 | reverse complement strand
GCAAGATCAGCGCGAAACGACTGCTGCCGCTGGCCCGGGCGGCGGGCTATGACGGCTCGGACCGCAACTTCCGACGTCTGGTCGCCGAGGCGAAGCGAGAGTGGCGCATCAAGCAGGCCCGTGCTGGTGGCCGGCGTCCGGCGATCTGGACACCCGGCGAGGTCCTCGTCATCGACTGGGGCACCGAGATCGTCGCCGGTCGGCGCACGCATGTGTTCTGTGCGGTGCTGGCCTGGTCGCGCTACCGGTTCGTCCGGTTCGCTCCCGACGAGCAGCAGACCACCACCTTGGCGTTGCTGGCCGAGTGCTTCGAGGAGCTGGGCGGGGTCCCCAAGCTCGTCCTCGCGGACAGGATGGGCTGCCTGAAGGGCAACGTGGTCGCCAACGTCGTCGTCCCGGCACCTGACTATGTCCGGTTCGCCAGCCACTACCGGTTCCGGCCCGACTTGTGCAACGGCGCGGACCCAGAGTCCAAGGGCATCGTGGAGAACCTGGTGGGCTATGCCAAGGACGACCTGCTGGTCCCGCTCGAGCTCGACGAGAACCCGTGGGCGCAGGGCTATGCCGGGCTGAACGAGCGCGCGGTGGCGTGGGGTGGCGAGGTCAACGGCCGTCGCCACAGCGAGACCCACGCCATTCCCACCGTCCGGCTGCACGGCGAGGACGGTGCGGGCGGCGGTGAGGTGGAGCTGCTCGGTGAGCTGCCGTCGCTGCGGCTGCAGGTCGGCCCAGCGCCGATCACCCGCAAGGTCGACAAGCTCTCCTGCATCCGGTTCGGATCGGCCCGCTATTCGGTGCCGAACCGGCTGATCGGCAAGATCGTCACGGTCCTAGTCGACGAGCGCGACCGGATCCTGCGGGTCATCGAGCCGGTCACCGGGGAGATCCACGCCGAACACGCCCTGGTCGCACCCGGTGAGACCAGCATCGACGATGCCCACTACGCCCGACCCCGACCAGCCACGCCGCGTGGTGGTGCCCGGCCACGGACCGTGGCCGAGAAGCAGTTCCTGGCGTTGGGGCCGGTCGCCGAGCAGTTCCTCACCGGGGCCGCCGCTGCCGGCGTGACCAAGCTCAACACCGAGATCGCCATCATCCTCACCCTGGCCGCCGCGCACGGCACCGACGCCCTGGCCGCGGCACTCGAGCGAGCTGTCGCGTTCGGGCGGTGGCGTGCCGACGACGTCCGGTCGATCCTGGCCACCAATGGACACGCACCGGTGCCGACCCCGGCCGGGCAGGCACTGGTGATGACCCTGCCCACCGTCCCGACGAGGTCGTTGGACGCCTACCGCATCAGCGCTGACGAGGGCGGTGAGGTGTCGTGACCGCGAGCGTCCCACCGCCGTTGGCGGCCGATTTGCATGAAGGGCTGCGCCGGTTGAAGATGGCCGCGATGCGCCGGCTGGCCCCCGAGCTGCTCGTGACCGCGAAGACGCAACGGTGGAATCCCGAGGAGTTCCTGCGAACTCTGGTCGAGGCCGAGATCGCCGCCAGGGATGCGTCCAACGCCCGGACCCGGATGCGGCAGGCAGCCTTCCCCGTCACCAAACGGCTCGAGGAGTTTGATGTCGCTGCGTCCTCGATCCCGCCTGCCACGTTCGACTACTTCTCCTCACTGGAGTGGATTCGCGCGGCCGAGAACGTGTGCATGATCGGGCCCGCCGGCACAGGCAAGTCGCACACCTTGATCGCCCTGGGCATCGCCGCGGTCGAGGCCGGGCATCGGGTCCGGTACTTCACCGCCGCCGAGCTCGTCGAGACCCTCTATCGCGGGCTGGCCGACAACAGCGTCGGCAAGGTCATCGAGACCCTGCTGCGCAACGACGCAGTGCTCATTGACGAGCTGGGCTATGCGCCGT
>NZ_BAAIGC010000073.1:0-1883 GCF_054653495.1 Nocardioides sp. AN3 | reverse complement strand
CCAAGATCAGCGCGAAACGACTGCTGCCGCTGGCCCGGGCGGCGGGCTATGACGGCTCGGACCGCAACTTCCGACGTCTGGTCGCCGAGGCGAAGCAGGAGTGGCGCATCAAGCAGGCCCGTGCCGGTGGCCGGCGTCCGGCGATCTGGACGCCCGGTGAGGTGCTGGCGATCGACTGGGGCACCGAGATCGTCGCGGGTCGGCGCACGCATGTGTTCTGTGCGGTGCTGGCCTGGTCGCGCTACCGGTTCGTCCGGTTCGCTCCCGACGAGCAGCAGACCACCACCCTGGCGTTGCTGGCCGAGTGCTTCGAGGAGCTCGGCGGCGTCCCCAAGGTCGTCCTCGCGGACAGGATGGGCTGCCTGAAGGGCAACGTAGTCGCCAACGTCGTCGTCCCGGCACCTGACTATGTCCGGTTCGCCAGCCACTACCGGTTCCGGCCCGACTTCTGCCAGGCCGAGGATCCAGAGTCCAAGGGCATCGTGGAGAACCTGGTGGGCTATGCCAAGGACGACCTGCTGGTCCCGCTCGAGCTCGACGAGAACCCCTGGGCTGAGGGCTATGCCGGGCTGAACGAGCGCGCGGTGGCGTGGGGTGTCGAGGTCAACGGCCGTCGCCACAGCGAGACCCACGCCATCCCCACCGCCCGGCTGCACGGCGAGGGCGGCGCGGGCGGCGCGGGCGGCGCGGGCGGCGGCGAAGGGGAGCTGCTCGGTGAGCTGCCCTCGCTGCGGCTCGAGGTCGGCCCAGCGCCGATCACCCGCAAGGTCGACAAGCTCTCCTGCATCCGGTTCGGATCGGCCCGCTACTCGGTCCCGAACCGACTGATCGCGAAGATCGTCACGGTCCTAGTCGACGAGCGCGACCGGATCCTGCGGGTCATCGAACCGGTCACCGGGGAGATCCACGCCGAACATGGGTTGGTCGCACCCGGTGAGACCAGCATCGACGATGCCCACTACGACCGACCCCGACCAGCCACGCCACGTCGTGGTGCCCGGCCACGGACCGTGGCCGAGAAGCAGTTCCTGGCGTTAGGGCCGGTCGCCGAGCAGTTCCTCACCGGGGCCGCCGCGGCCGGCGTGACCAAGCTCAACACCGAGATCGCCACCATCCTCACCCTGGCCGCCGCACACGGCACCGAGGCCCTTATCGCAGCACTGGAACGAGCGGTCGCGTTCGGGCGATGGCGTGCCGACGACGTCCGGTCGATCCTGGCCACCAACGGACACGCACCGGTGCCGACCCCGGCCGGGCAGGCACTGGTGATGACCCTGCCCACCGTCCCGACTAGGTCGTTGGACGCCTACCGGATCGGCGCTGAGGCAGAGGGCGGTGAGGTGTCGTGACCGCGAGCGTCCCACCGCCGTTGGCGGCCGATCTGAATGAGGGGCTGCGCCGGTTGAAGATGGCCGCGATGCGCAGGCTGGCCCCCGAGTTGCTCCTCACCGCGAAGACGCAACGGTGGAACCCCGAGGAGTTCCTGCGGACTCTGGTCGAGGCCGAGATCGCCGCCAGGGATGCGTCGAATGCCCGGACCCGGATGCGGCAGGCAGCCTTCCCCGTCACCAAACGGCTCGAGGAGTTCGACGTCGCCGCCTCCTCGATCCCACCAGCCACCTTCGACTACCTCTTCTCACTGGATTGGATCCGCGCGGCCGAGAACGTGTGCATGATCGGGCCCGCCGGCACCGGCAAGTCGCACACCTTGATCGCCCTGGGCATCGCCGCGGTCGAGGCCGGCCATCGGGTCCGGTACTTCACCGCCGCCGAGCTCGTCGAGACCCTCTACCGCGGACTGGCCGACAACAGCGTCGGCAAGGTCATCGACACGCTGCTGCGCAACGACGCAGTGCTCATTGACGAGCTGGGCTTTGCGCCGC
>NZ_BAAIGC010000072.1:0-1897 GCF_054653495.1 Nocardioides sp. AN3 | reverse complement strand
GCCGCCGCCGAAGACGGCCTTGATCGCCACCGGGAGGCCGTTCTCGCGGGCGAAGGCGATGATCTCCTCGGCGTCCTTGACCGGGTCCTTCAGGCCGGGGGCGAGGGGGGCGTTGGCCTGTTGGGCGATCTGCTTGGCCTTGGCCTTGTCCCCGAGGGCTTCGATCGCGGCGGGTGGGGGCCCGATCCAGGTCAGTCCGGCGTCGAGGACGGCTTGGGCGAAGTCGGCGTTCTCGGCCAAGAACCCATAGCCCGGGTGCACCGAGTCCGCCCCGGACCGCTTCGCGACGTCGATGATCTTGTCGATGGAGAGGTAGGACTCCGCCGGCGTCGCACCACCCAGGGCGTAGGCCTCATCGGCCAGCCGGACATGCAACGCGTGGGCGTCGGGGTCGGCATAGACCGCCACACTGCCGATCCCGGCATCCTTCGCAGCACGGATCACCCGCACCGCGATCTCACCACGGTTCGCAACCAGGACCTTCTTCAGCTCAGGCACGTCGTTCTGCTCTCTCGTTCGTTCAGCTGGGGAGACCGCTGGCGCGCCAGGAGCGCATCGCAGGCGTCCGCGGCCGGTGCGGGCGGGTGGATGCCAGCCACGCCGACGGTCGCGGACCGGTCGGCGTGGCCGGAGACTGGAGGCTGGCGAGGACAGTGACGATGGCGGCGACCTCCTCAGGCGTGGCGTCGCCGGTGATCCGCAGGGTCGGCACGCAGTCGCCCGGCCGGGTGTCCGGGCCGGTCGCGGCCAGGGTGGGTAGCGAGCTCACCGTGTCCCTCTCGTCATGAACCTAAGTGCCAAAAGGTGAGACTAGGTGTCATGCGGCAGAATGTCCACACGCGCCTCGAGGGGAGACTGAATGGCAGCCGGACGCGACGAGATCGCCGACGCGGCGTTCCGCCTCTTCGCCACACGTGGGTATGACGCCACCTCCGTCGACGACATCGCGCTCGAGGCTGGTGTCAGCCGCAGCACCTTCTTCCGCTCGTTCGGGTCGAAGGAGGCGGTGATCTTCCCCGACCACGACGACATCCTGAACCGGGTTGAGGAGCGCTTGCGGACACCCCACGTCGACTCGGCTCTGGCTGCCGTCACCGACGCGGTGAAGATCGTGCTCTTCCATTATGTGGCCGAGGGCGAGCGTGCGCGGGAGCGCTACCGGCTGACCTCCTCGGTCGTCGCACTCCGCGAACGCGAGCTCGTCAGCAGCGCCCGCTACCAGCGCCTCTTCCGGCGCTATCTCAGCCGGTGGGGTGATGAGTCCGAAGCCTCCGAGATCCGCGCCGAGCTCATGTCGGCGGCGGTCGTCGCGGCGCACAACCGCGTGCTGCGCCGGTGGCTGCGCGGAGAGTGCGCCGACCCTCAGCGTGAGGTCGAGCAGGCCCTCGCCATCGTCCACCGGACGTTCGCCGAGGAGCGCGACGCACCCATCGGCATCGTCGTCGTGCCGGCCGGCGTGCCGATGGGCGCTGTCGAGCAAGCCGTACGCCGCTCTGTCGAAGGCGTCTCCGCCGCCACCCCCTGACTGCGAGCAGACCCAGATCACCGGGCCTTGGGCCGTGAGCAGACGCAGATCACCGCGCCGTGGGCCGTGAGCAGTCGCAGATGGCCGCGCCTGAGGGCGTGAGCAGTCGCAGATGGCCGCGTCTGAGGGCGTGAGCAGTCGCAGATGGCCGCGCCTGAGGGCGTGAGCAGTCGCAGATGGCCATGGTCCGCGCGGTCATTTGCGTCTGCTCGGCGTGTGGTCCCGGATGGCCGCGGTCATTTGCGTCTGTTCGGCGGGGTCTGGGCGGGCATCTGGGTCTGCTCGGCGGGTGGTGGTGTGGGGTGGTGTGGTGGTTAGAGGGGGATGTTGCCGTGTTTCTTGGGGGGCAGGGTTTCGCGTTTGGTGGCCAGG
>NZ_BAAIGC010000071.1:0-1906 GCF_054653495.1 Nocardioides sp. AN3 | reverse complement strand
GTGGTGGTGGTGGTGTCAGCGGCCACGGAGTGGGGTGCCGTGTCCGACGTGGGCGCCGCCGGTTACATCGAGAGCCACGCCGGTCAAGAAGTCGGACTCGTCCTGGATGAAGAACATGATGCCGTTCACGACGTCGGCCTCGGTCGCGTTGCGGCCCAGGGCGGTGCGGTTGGTGGCCACCTCGACGAAGTCCTCCACAGCGACGCCCGCTGCACGGCTCTTCTCCAGTGTGCGCTGGCGTCCCATCCCGGTGGTGGGCACACTGACCGGGCACACGCAGTTGACGGTGATGTTGTCCCCGGCGAGTTCCTCCGCCAGCGACTCGACCAGACCAACCACACCGAACTTCGAAGCGCTGTAGGCAGTCACCAACGCGAACCCGCGACGCGAAGCATAGGAACCGACCACCACGATTCGTCCCCTACCCGACTCCTTCAGAGCAGGAGCCGCGGCCTGGATGGTGAAGAACAGGCCCTTGAGGTTGATGTCGAGCGTCCGGTCCCAGTCCGCCTCGGTCACCTCAGCCAAGGGCTTGGTATGGACAACCCCGGCCGAGACCACCAGCGTGTCCAGCCCACCCAGGCTGGCAACAGCACCCCGAACGGCTTCCTCCACGGCTGCAGGGAACCGCACATCGACCCGATGGGTCGAGACGTTCACGCCCCCGAGCTCCGACTTGGCCTTCTCAAGAGCCGCCTCGTCGATGTCGAGCAGCGCGACACGACAACCACTCGCGTGCAGCTCACGCGCGGCCGCCAGCCCGAGCCCGGACGCGCCTCCGGTCACCAGCACACGCCGGTCAGAACTGATAGTCATAAGTCCTTCTCCTCGATTGATAACCGAACGCCCTATAAAGGGCGCTCCAGGCGACGCAAAGCGGTCGTCGCTACGCCCACGTCCAGGCGAGCGGCACACTTACCGGGTCGTGACCCAGATAGTTGCGTGCGTACGAGATCTCATCCGTCAGCCGGACCTGCGAGATCCGGCGCGCCAGAACCTTCAACGTCTCCTGCGCCATCATCCGCGCCAGCGGCGCCCCCAGACAGTGATGGACCCCACCACCGAAGGACACGTGCTGGTTGGGGAACCGCGAGATGTCGAACTCCTCGGGCCGGTCGAAGACCTCAGGATCCCGGTTGGCCGAGGCCGGCACACACAACAGCCGCTCACCAGCCGCCAACGACTTCCCACCCAGCTCGGTGTCGACCGCAGCGAGCCGATAGAACGCCTTCACAGCAGGATCGAAACGAAGGCACTCCTCGACCGCCGAGACCACCATGCCCTCAGGATCACCATGCAACAGCGCCCACTGCTCCGGATGACGACAGAACGCGATCATCCCGTTCGACAAGAGCCGCTTGGTGGTACCGAAACCAGCCAGCATGAACAGCTCGATGTTCTCGTAGACCTCATCACGCGTGAACGCACCCTGCTGCTCGCCCTGCACCAGCATCGAGATCAGGTCATCACCCGGATTAGCGCTGCGGTGCTCAACGATCGGGCGGTAATACTCAGCGATCCGCTGCCGCGCCGCCGGGATCTGATACATCCGCATCGGGTCCAAGGACCCGTTGTGCGCCCCCATCGTGATCTCAAACAACTCATCGAGATCCGCCAGCGGAACGTCGAGCAGCCGGAACAAGAAGGTCCGCGGCACGACCGCCGCGATCTCCTCCTTGAACTCCATCTCGCTCTGGCCGGCCCGGGCATCCAACAGCCCCTCCACCAGCTCACGCACACCCTCGCGCCACCGCTCAACAGCACGCGGGGTCAAGAAGCCCTGGACAGCCTTGCGCATCTCCGTGTGCCGCGGCCGGTCAACCGTCATCAGACCAGGCTCGACAACCACCACCTTGTCCACCATCGGGTCCGGCGAATCGACCCTGGGAAACGCAGGTCGCGGATC
>NZ_BAAIGC010000070.1:0-2247 GCF_054653495.1 Nocardioides sp. AN3 | reverse complement strand
CCCAAGACGGCGATCCGGCTCAATGAAACACAGCTCAACCGCCTGGTCGCCGGCTACGAAGGCGGTGCCACAGTCTTCGAGCTGGCGGCTGAGTTCGGCATCGGACGCAATACCGTCGCGCTCCAGCTCAAGGGTGCTGGCGTGACGATGCGTCGCAGCGGCCACACTCCAACTGACGCTGAGGTAGACGAGACGGTCCGGCTCTACAAATCCGGCTTGTCGCTCGCCAAGATGGGCCAGCGCCTCGGCTTCGTCGCCCGCACCGTCTAACGACACCTCGGTTACCGCGGCGTCCAGATGCGAGAAGTTCACGGCAGGGAACGATCCTGACCGCTCCAGTTCTGTCCGCTTCTCAGCCAGGCCATAAACCAGGTTGATGTAGGCGCGAGCTGGCGTCTCGGGGTCTCCGCGGCATGAGTGTCGGCGGCCGCAAGAGACGCCCGGAGACGGCCACGTAGCTGCCCGGTGGCGGACCTGCGATTGCCCACTGACGGTCATGGGAGCTGCCCGACACGACGTCGTCTACCTCGCCGCGTTGGGCGGCTTGTATCGCGATGCCGGCGAGTTGGCGAGCTGCTCCCACCGCACCGTCAAGGCCTACGTCGGCCGACGTGCCGCCAGGCGCTGTCGAGGAGATGGCCGCCGACCTTCAGGCCCTCACAATCTGACCGAGACGCCCCACCGAGGGATCAACCTCGTACACCACCCACCGGACTTGACCCGGCGAGAGCTGACTAATCACGTCGTTCGTTTCGACCACGGCTCATCCGATTCCAGACAAATGGGGCACTAAAACCCACTATGAGCCAAGGCAAGGTCGTCCCGATCGCGACCCAAAGGCCATGCCTATGAGCGCCGAGAAACACATTTGCAAACACCAGAACGGTTCCCGCGAGCATGATGGCAAGACAGACGCCCCCTACAATCATTCTTCCGACTGAAATGCGTTTTTCCATCGGCGTTCAATCTCCTACGTTTGGCGTTCTGCCCTAACACTTGTACTCGTAAACCTCCACGTCACCCGGCGTCATTGGAACGTAGCGCCTTACGTCAACCGTCGACCGAACCCCTCGACATTTCCCTCGGCTCTTGAGCCACGCCAAATCGAGCGCAAAGGCAGTAACAAAAACTGCCAACACCGCAAAGAAGTCTTCCGCCACTGCCTCCAAGAGTTTGAGGAGCATGCTTTTGAGGCCGTACTTCATGAGTTTTTGCCACTGAGTTCCCCACCATGCACCCACCCCAATGATGCTGATCTGGGCAGCGAAAAAGTTTCGCATCTTTTTGGTAAATTTTAGATCAAACACGGCGGCGTACGGAATGCCGTAGTGGGTCTTGAGTTTTGCTTTGTACCTGAACCATGGAGTGTTGATCGAGTATCCAATCGCTCCCGTAACGTCGTCTGAGTTGATCGGATCCTCAGGATAACCGTAGGCGTTGGCGTTGCCCCCAGGGACTGGGTCGACCGATAGAAAGCGTCCGGTAGCGGGGTTGTAGAGGCGGACGCCCATGACGAACAGTCCGGAGAGATCGTCACCGGAGCGTTGCCGCGCGCCGACCCAACCGTATGCCTTCACTGTCAACGCAGTTCTTGGGATGCCGTATTCAGTAGACTCGGTGTAGTCAATAACTCCGGTCGCAGTACCACCGGCAGGTGTTGTAGCGACTACGTCGCCATGCAGGTTCGCCAGCTGTAGAGTCGCTGTACCGCTCTGGTCGACGACTGCCCCCAAGTTTCCACGGGAGTCGCCGACGTAGGCCGTCCATGTGGAACCGGCGTTCGGCCCGCTGTCAACGACAGTCGAGGTCCACGCGGGGCTGTCGCCATCGCTGTCGTAGTGATTGTTGACCGTCGTAGTGACGGGAGAGGTCATACCCACAACAGTTGACCGGCTGGCGAACCGATCCTGTTCTACGTCCAGCGTGAACGAAACCGATTGCGCGTTCGATCCCGCTCCTTGGGCCTGGCTGTACGCCATGTCGTTGTCGCTGTAGGAAACGTTCAATTGCCCCGTAGCACTTATGTGTGTGCCAGTTCCAATGGCGTCGCTCGACGGAACCGTGAAGGTGCGTCCCATCTCGTCGTAGGTATAGCCCGAATTCGTGAGCCGGTCGGCGCCGTCGTAAGTGGAAGCAATCGTTGTGGGGCTCGTGCTCGTAGAGCAGGCTCCACCCGCGCCGGCGGGGTTAGTGATGAGACTAGTCCGGTTCGAGTGCTTGTCGAAGGTGTAGCGACGCGTAACACAA
>NZ_BAAIGC010000069.1:0-2666 GCF_054653495.1 Nocardioides sp. AN3 | reverse complement strand
TTTCGACATAATATCTGCTTTGCGACGTGTAACACACTATTGGATACATATCATGCAAACGCTCAGCATCCAGCACGGTACCCTCGTCACGATGGATCAGTACCGCAGAGTCCTTGGGGATAGCTGGGTTCACGTGCAGGATGGACGGATCGTCGCGCTCGGAGTGCACGCCGAGTCGGTGCCTCCGCCAGCGGATCGGGTGATCGATGCACGCGGCAAGGTCGTGTTACCCGGTTTCATCAATGCCCACACCCATGTGAACCAGATCCTCCTGCGCGGAGGGCCCTCGCACGGGCGTCAATTCTATGACTGGCTGTTCAACGTTTTGTATCCGGGACAAAAGGCGATGAGACCGGAGGACGTAGCGGTGGCGGTGAGGTTGTATTGTGCGGAAGCTGTGCGCAGCGGGATTACGACGATCAACGACAACGCCGATTCGGCCATCTACCCAGGCAACATCGAGGCCGCGATGGCGGTCTATGGTGAGGTGGGTGTGAGGGTCGTCTACGCCCGCATGTTCTTTGATCGGATGGACGGGCGCATTCAAGGGTATGTGGACGCCTTGAAGGCTCGCTCTCCCCAAGTCGAACTGTGCTCGATCATGGAGGAAACGGCTGTGGCCAAAGATCGGATCACAGCCCTGTCAGATCAGTATCATGGCACGGCAGGAGGTCGTATATCAGTTTGGCCCGCTCCTGCCACTACCACGGCGGTGACAGTTGAAGGAATGCGATGGGCACAAGCCTTCGCCCGTGATCGGGCGGTTATACGGGGGTTGAAGCAGTTATTGACAAAGACTTAGCCGGCCAACAACTAGCCAGGGACGTAGGAGCTGAAACCTTTGTAATACTTACAGGGGTGAGTCATGTCGCAATTAACTATGGAAAGGAGTCACAAAAGGAACTAGATACGATTACAGTCAGCGAAGGGCGTAGGTATCAACAAGAGGGCCACTTTCCGCCAGGCAGCATGGGACCAAAAATGGAAGCAGCTTTATTGTTTGTTGAAAACGGAGGCCATAAGTCGATTATTACCTCTCCGGAAGAAATTGGACGGGCCTTAAAAGGGGAAGCTGGTACGATTATTATTCCCGAACCTAAAAAGTTAGTTTAAATCTACCAAAAAGGAGGCTCGAAGTTACAAGTCCTAGTTTAAAAAAGGAGGATAAAAATGAGTAAAGATTTTGATTTAATCATTAGAAACGCCTATCTAAGTGAAAAAGACAGTGTATATGATATTGGGATTGTTGGTGACAGAATAATCAAAATAGAAGCTAAAATTGAAGGAACCGTAAAAGACGAAATTGATGCAAAGGGTAACCTTGTGTCTCCCGGATTTGTCGATGCACATACCCATATGGATAAGTCATTTACGAGCACAGGTGAAAGATTACCGAAGTTTTGGAGCAGACCTTATACAAGGGATGCTGCCATCGAGGATGGCTTGAAATATTATAAAAATGCTACCCACGAAGAAATAAAAAGACATGTGATAGAACATGCTCACATGCAGGTACTCCATGGGACTTTATACACCCGGACCCATGTAGATGTAGATTCAGTTGCTAAAACAAAAGCAGTGGAAGCAGTTTTAGAAGCCAAGGAAGAGTTAAAGGATCTTATCGATATACAAGTCGTAGCCTTTGCACAGAGTGGATTTTTCGTTGATTTGGAATCTGAATCATTGATTAGAGAATCCTTGGATATGGGCTGTGATTTAGTTGGGGGAGTTGATCCTGCTACGCGGGAAAATAATGTTGAGGGTTCTTTAGACCTATGCTTTAAATTAGCAAAGGAATACGATGTTGATATCGACTATCACATACATGATATTGGAACTGTTGGAGTATATTCGATAAATCGTCTTGCCCAAAAGACAATTGAAAATGGGTATAAGGGTAGAGTAACTACGAGTCATGCCTGGTGTTTTGCAGATGCTCCGTCCGAATGGCTCGATGAGGCAATCCCATTGTACAAGGATTCGGGTATGAAATTTGTTACCTGTTTTAGTAGTACACCGCCTACTATGCCGGTGATAAAGCTGCTTGAAGCTGGCATCAATCTTGGCTGTGCTTCGGACAATATCAGAGATTTTTGGGTTCCCTCTGGCAACGGTGATATGGTACAAGGGGCTCTGATCGAAACTCAGAGATTAGAGTTAAAGACAAACAGAGATTTGGGACTAATTTGGAAAATGATAACGTCAGAGGGTGCTAGAGTTTTAGGAATTGAAAAGAACTATGGGATAGAAGTTGGTAAAAAGGCCGATCTTGTTGTATTAAATTCGTTGTCACCACAATGGGCAATAATCGACCAAACAAAAAGACTATGCGTAATTAAAAATGGACGTATCATTGTGAAGGATGAGGTTATAGTTGCCTAATAGATGCTTTTTTTGGAGCGGCACCCTAAGGAGCCACTGATTTATTCGTCCGCCACCGCCCGGCTGGTGGGATGCCTTTGAGATAATGGCCGCTGCTGAGCCACAACGGGACCTCAACCGATGCAATCGAGCTTTTCCGAGCTGGAGTACGCCGCCAAGAAGAAGCAGACGCGGCGTGACCGGTTCCTCGCCGAGATCGAGGCGGTGACGCCGTGGTCGGCGCTGGAGGCCGAGATCGAGCCGTTCTACCCGAAGGGCGCGGGTCGCGGGCGCCCGCCGATCGG
>NZ_BAAIGC010000068.1:0-3040 GCF_054653495.1 Nocardioides sp. AN3 | reverse complement strand
GAACAGGTCCAGCTTGATGTCCTCGCGCTCGCTGGCGGCCTCGACGACCAGGTCACGATCCTTGAGCTGGCCCAGGTCGGTGGCGAAGGCGATCCGCGCACACGTCTCGTCGAGGTCCTGCTCGGTGATCTTGCCCCGGGCGGCGGCCTTCTCCAGACTCCGGCGGACCTTGGCCTCGGCCGCCTTCGCGGCCTCCTCGCTCACCTCCACCACCACGGTGTCGATGCCCGCCCGCGCACACACCTCCGCAATGCCCGACCCCATCAGACCACCGCCGATGACGCCTACCTTCTCGATCCCCGCCATGGGTCACTCCTGTCTGTTCGTGTGTGACGCCGCCGGCCGGAGCCGGAGACGTGGAAGCTGAGTCAACGCGCGCTACGCGAGGGTGCAGGAAGCACGGCGATGGCGTCATCAGACATCGCAGCGGCTCCTACAGGCTGCTCTGGACCCCGGCGAGGAGCTGGCGGGCCATGACGATGCGCTGGACCTGGTTGGTCCCTTCATAGATCTGGGTGATCTTGGCGTCGCGCATCATCCGCTCCACCGGGTAGTCGCGGGTGTAGCCGTAGCCACCCAACAGCTGGACCGCGTCGGTGGTGACCTGCATCGCGACGTCGGAGGCGAACGCCTTCGCGGCGGCTCCGAAGAAGGTCAGATCCGCATCACCCCGCTCGGAGCGCCCGGCGGCGGCGTACGTCAGCTGCCGGGCCGCCTCGATCTTCATCCCCATGTCCGCCACCATGAACTGCAGGCCCTGGAAGTCGCTGATCGGCTTGCCGAACTGCTTGCGCTCGGCGATGTAGCCCAGCGCGTAGTCCAGTGCTCCCTGCGCCACCCCGACCGCCTGGGCGGCGATGGTGATCCGGGTGTGATCGAGGGTCTGCATCGCATACTCGAACCCGCGGCCCTCCTCTCCGATCAGCCGATCGCCCGGGATCCGGACGTTGTCGAAGTAGACCTCCCGCGTCGGGGATCCCTTGATGCCCAGCTTCTTCTCCGGCGCACCGAAGGACACGCCCTCGTCGGACTTCTCGACCACGAACGCGCTGATGCCCTTGGACCGCTTGTCGGGGTCGGTCATCGCGAGCACGGTGTAGTACTCCGAGACGCCGGCGTTGGTGATCCACCGCTTGACCCCGTTGAGGATCCAGCCGTCGCCATCACGCACGGCGCGCGTCTTCTGGGCCGCGGCGTCCGAGCCGGCGTCGGGCTCGGACAGGCAGTAGGAGAATCCGCCCTCCCCCGCGGCCAGCAGACCGAGGTAGTGCTTCTTCAGCTCCTCGCTGCCACCGATCTGGACCGGCAGCGATCCCAGTTTGTTCACCGCCGGGATCAGCGAGGCCGACACATCGACACGCGCGACCTCCTCGATCACCAGCACCGTGGCGAGCGCATCCGCGCCCACGCCGCCGTACGCCTCCGGCACGTGCGGTGCATAGAAGTCCGAGGCCACCAGCGCGTCGTGCGCCTCCTGGGGGTAGCGCGCCTCCTCATCCACCTCCGCGGCGAACGGGGCGATCTTCGCCTCGCAGAGCTCCCGAATCGCCTTCCGGATCTCCACGTGCTCCTCAGAGAGGGCGAACAAGGGGTAATCGGCCGTCATGCCATGACCTCCATAGACGATTGTGCCTCGACTCCGGATGCGGAGGGCGGCCTGCGATCTGGATCGACCTCGGCGGCGCGGCGCGCCGTCAGGCGGACCGAGCTCTCCCGCGCGCGCCGGCGTACCGCCTCTGCACGCGGGTCGAGCTCACGAGCGAGCTCGAGCACGCGCATCCCCTGCGCACGCGAGGAGATGTCGACCTCCACCGTCGCCGGCCACCCTGCGCGACCCACATCGATGTGGGCGCCCATGCCGACGAGCGTCAACACGGAGGCGATGGCTTCAGCGTGCAGCGTCCCGCTGCAGCCGATCGCCAGCCATTCCGCCGTCTGCGCCTCAGGAAGGGCGAACGACGCGACGAGCTGGTCGAAGGTGGCGTCCATCTGGGTCATCGGCGTCCTCGGGCGACTAGGCTGGTACTCAGTTCTTCTAACATGGTACTCCGTACCGCGCCGTACCTGGCACGTGACTCGCGCCACAGGCGCGCGTGCTCGGGCCGTGGGCCTGGCGTGCGCTTAGATTCCGAGGACCGGGCCTGACGAGCAGCGCACGCCAGGACCGAGCAGGCGACGACGAGGAGGAGGCGGAGATGCCGCAGACGGACACCCGTGCACGGATGGTCGACGCCGCCTTCGCGCTGTTCAGCGAACAGGGCTTCGAGCAGACCACGGTCGACCAGATCGCAGCCCTGGCCGGCGTCGGCCGGACGACGTTCTTCCGGATGTTCGCCTCGAAGGAGGCCGTGCTCTTCCCCGACCACGAGCGGCTCCTTGCTGCGGTGGATCTGAGGCTCCGGAGTGCCTCCAGCATGTCCTCGACCATCGCGCTCATCGAGGCAGCGACCATCGTGCTCGACCACTATCTGGCGGAAGGTGACGTCGCCCGGAAGCGCTACGCGCTCACGCGCTCGGTCCCCGCTCTCCGAGCTGCGGAGACAAGCAGCCTGCGCAGCTATCAGCGGGTCTTCCGCGACCACACGGCACAGTGGGGGTACGACGACTTGACCGCCGACCTGATCGGAGCAGGAGTCGTCGCCGCCCACAACCACGTGTTGCGGCGCTGGCTGCTCAAGCGCACCGATACTCCGCATGCCGATCTTGCCGCGGCCGTGACCAAGGTGACTCGCATGGCTGAGAGCCGCGAGGAGAGCGCCGGATCGCAGGTCATCGTCCTGGACACTCGACTGCCGACCGACGAGGTCGTCGCGGCCCTCCGCAAGCTGCAGGACGACCGCCGCACCTCATCAGGTGTGGACATTGCTCGCACTGACACTTAGTCTCATTGGCTGACACTCAGATTCAGCCGAGGAGAGCACTGCCTGTGAGCGCGCAGCCTGATGAGTCCGTTCCCGATCTGCACACGACGGCGGGGAAGCTGGCCGACCTCGACCGGCGTATCGACGAGGCGGTCCATGCCGGGTCGGCCAAGGCGGTC
>NZ_BAAIGC010000067.1:0-3182 GCF_054653495.1 Nocardioides sp. AN3 | reverse complement strand
GATATGCATCCACGAGGTACGACGTCGCCGAAGAGTGGACCAAGGCGGTCAAGGCGCTCTGGACGGGTGAACCCGTGACCTTTGAAGGCGAGTACTTCAGCCTTGAGGACTGCAAGTCGCTACCAACGCCGATCAGGGAGCCACACCCCGCCATCGTGTGCGCAGGAATGTCTGAGCGGGGCATGGACTTCACTGCTCGCCACGGCGAACGGTGCTTCATCACTGGGACCGACTTTGAGTCGCTGAAGTCCACAGGACGGCGCGCCAAGGAGGTGGCCAAGGGGGTTGGCACCACCATCAAGACCGACACCGTCCTGGTCCTCATCATCGAGGACACGGACGAGGAAGCCAACGCGGTCCTCACCAACTTCCGCGACGGCGTCGACGTCGACGCGTGGTCGAACATCTTCAGGATCTACAGCAAGGACGTCGACGGTGCCTCCTCGCAGACCGTGCTCGAAAACGCACGCCGCGACGTCTTCTTCGGGTTCTTGCCGGTGGCTGGCTCGGCCTCAACAGTCGCCAACATCCTGACCGATCTGGTCTCCGGTGGCGACCTCGATGGCCTCTTGCTGACCTTTCCTGACTACCTCGAAGGTCTGCGCCGTTTCGACCAAGACGTCAGGCCCATCATGGAATCCCGCGGGGTCCCTTTCACAACCAGTACCAACAACCAGTCCAGGAAGGGCCGCTCATGAGTTCCACGTCAATCCGAGAGATGTCTCTCGACCCCGCAGAGACCGCGATCATCGCGATCGACATCCAGAACGGCTTCTGCAGCCCCAAGGGCACCATGGCGCAGGCTGGCGGGGACATTTCCATGATGGCCGCCACGGTCCCGCACATCCGACGACTCGTGGAAGCAGGGCGTGGCCGCGGCGTGCTCGACGTTTGGACCAAACAGGAGCACTACGCGGACGACGTCACCAAGCAGCGCCACCAGATCACGCCTCACACGATGCGGTGGGCAGCTGGACCTACAGGCCTCAAAGGCACCTGGGACTCGGACTTCATCGACGACGTGGGCGATCTCGTCACCGAACCCGCCGAGATCGTTGTCAAGCACCGTTTCAGCGGCTTCTTCGACACCCGCCTCGACACGCTTCTACGCATGAAGGGAGTCCGAACTCTCATCGTCACCGGAGTCGCGACCGCGCATTGCGTCGAAACAACCGTCCGTGACGGCTACCAGCGTGACTACGACATCATCGTCCCCCGAGAAGCCGTGGGAACCCTCACCATCGAGCCGCACGAGGCCAGCTTGTGGATGATCGATCGATTCTTCGGCAAGGTCCTTCCCACTGACGACGTGCTCCGCCTCATCGCGGGCGAGACCCTCACGGTCGACTACGAACAGGGCTTCATCCGTAGCCAGGCGGGCTGAGCTGCCGCCGACTTCAGAAGTCGCCCCCATCGAGCGACCACCTCGATTGACCGCATTTCTCGGGAGTTCACCAAGGAAGGCCGTACGGAATGTGGAATTGGGAAGTTGTTCACGGAGGCAAGGCCCCGCCGCCGGGACAGGCCGTTGGCCCGATGGAGCGTATGAGCTGGCTCAGAACGGTCGGCGTCGGCGTCCAGCACGTCATCGCCATGTTTGCCGGAACGTTCGTACTTCCCGTCTTCATGGGGTTGGACGCAAACCTGGCCATCATGTTCTCCGGGATCTGCACGATCCTGTTTCTCCTGGTGACCAGCAACCGAGTGCCGAGTTATCTAGGCACCAGCGCCTCGTTCGTGGCTGGCGTCGCTGCCATCCGAAGCCAGGGTGGTGACTCGGCCGACGTCACCGGCGCGATTCTGGTTGCTGGTCTCGTTCTTACTGCCGTTGGAGTATTCATCCACTTCAGCGGCACGGATCTGCTGCGCCGCCTGCTTCCGCCGGCGGTGACAGGCGCGGTTGTCATGCTCATCGGCTTCAACCTCGCGCCGTTGGTTGCAGATGCCTACTTCGTTCAGGACCACTGGGTCGGACTCGCCACAGCGTTCTTCGTGGCGATTGCCGCAGTCCGATTCAAGGGCTTCTGGGCGCGTATCGCGGTGTTCCTCGGCCTGGTGTTCGGGTTCGCGTTGTCGTGGGTGGCCGACCTTTCAGCTGGGCCGATCACCTCTCTCGATCCCGCCACCGGAACAGTGCAGTCCCACGATCGCGTCAATCTCAGCGGACTGAGCGACGCCGCGTGGATCGGGTTCCCCAACGGCACCCTGGCTGATGGAGTGGCAGTCGTCCACGGTCCGACGTTCGAGCTCGCGTTCATCCTGCTGCTCATTCCCGGAGTCATCGCTCTGATCGCGGAAAACACAGGTCACGTCAAGGCAGTCGCCGAGATGACCAACCAGGACCTCGACCCGTACGTCGGGCGCGCGATCGGCGCCGACGGCGCAGTAACAGCTCTTGCTGGTCTTTTCGGATCGTCCCCGGCAACCACATATGCCGACAACATTGGCGTGATGGCTGCCACGCGGGTGTATTCCACGGCGGCCTACTACATCGCCGGAATCTTCGCGATCTTGCTTGGTCTCTGTCCAAAGTTCGGTGTCTTGGTCTACGCGGTCCCAGGGGGAGTCGTTGGTGGGATCAGCCTCATCCTCTACGGAATGGTGGGCCTGATCGGGGCGAAGATCTGGCACGACAACGACGTGGACCTCGCTGCCCCCGGAACCATCGTTCCGCTCGCGGCCGGGCTCATCGCAGGCATCGGCGACGTCACTCTCCCAGTGCACGGCGATTTCGTTCTCGGTGGTATTTCGCTCGGGACAATCCTCGTCGTCGTGATGTACCACCTAGTAAACGCCGGGCAACGAGTCGCGCTCGATTCTGGCGACGCCCCGGCCTCAGCGAAATAGATCCCGCCCACGGACTGACGTGCTCTGGGCCCCTCGGCATGACGCGCCATCGTCATCGAACAATCCATCCCAACCTACTTGCGAGGCATGAGTGAACAAGGTGATTCCATCGGCGAGCGATGCGGTCGCCGACATCCCGGACGGCGCGACCATCTCGGTCGGCGGGTTCGGGCTCTGCGGAATACCCTCAGTCCTCATCACGGCGCTGCTGGATGCGGGCACCTCCGACCTTGAGGCCGTATCCAACAACGCGGGCATCGACGAGTGGGGCCTGGGAATGCTGCTCGGCGCCGGCCGGCTGCGGCGGATGGTCGCTTCGTACGTGGGCGAAAACC
>NZ_BAAIGC010000066.1:0-3606 GCF_054653495.1 Nocardioides sp. AN3 | reverse complement strand
TGCCAACAAGAAACGGGTTTCGTAACCCTGTCGACCTGCCGTAGTGTTGTCGCATCAGGGGTCCTGAGCTGCGGTCGGCGACGCAACGACGCATCCGAGCGAGGGGAGTCTTGAGATGAGCGCAGACAGCCACATCTACGACGTGGTGGTGATCGGCGGCGGCTTCGCCGGCGCCACGGCCGCGCGACCTGACTGAGCAGGGCAACCGGGTGCTGCTGCTCGAGGCTCGCGACAGACTGGGTGGCCGGACCTACTCCTCGAAGTTCCCGGGCACCGACGTGGACATCGAGCTGGGCGGCCAGTTCGTCCTCCCCGCCGTCGTGCACACCAACCGCGAGCTCGAGAGGTACGGGTTCGAGACGGGCGAGCTGCCGGAGCCGGAGAACATCGAGACCATCCTCGGCGGCAAGCGCCTGCCGGGCACGTTCGCGCCGCTCGATCAGCTCCACGACATCGAGCGCGCCGCACTTCACCTCATCAAGTCGTCCCTGCGCATCCGCCCCGGGATGCCGCTGGACCACCAGGACCTCGCGGATCTCGACGTCTCGCTCGAGGAGTTCCTCGCGCCGCTCGATCACCCACCAGAGACCTACGACTTCGTCGCGAACAGCTGCTCGGGGTACACCTTCATGTACCCGCAGGAGCAGTCGGCGCTCACGGAGCTGAGCTTCGTCGCAGTCTTCGGGCAGAGCCTGGTTACCTGGCTGATGGGCATCACCACGCGCACTCGCACCGGCGCGTTGGCGACGCGCATTGCGCAGGACGTCACCCAGGCCCGGCTCGAGAGCCCGTCGCGCGTGTCGACCAGACCGGCGACGACGTGGTCGCCACGTTCGCCAACGGCGAGACCATCACCGCCGCTGCCGTCGTCGTCGCCACGCCGGGTGAACTGGTCGCGGAGAGCGTGCGGCGCGCCGCGAGCCATACCGGTCGGGCGCTGGTGTCGATATGGCGAGCACTGGAGGTGTCGTCGGACGTCAGGACGGTCGAGCCGTTGGTGTGAGATCCACGCTCCCCGACCCGTCCGTGATCGACCGCGGATCGCCGCGGCGAACGAGATGAGCACCATGACAACGAACTTGACTGGCCCGGCCTTCTTCCGTGGCGTGTGGATCGAGGAAGGGCGATGGGACGCCGAGCGAATGGTGAGACTGACACCCGAGGACGTGCGCGGGATCAGGACGTGCGACCAGGTCGCACACTGGGCCGCCGTCCATCCAGACGAGCTCGGCCTCGGCTGCGACCGCCGATGGATCACCTTTGCCGAATGGCACGAGCGCGTCCAGGAGCGGGCCTCGTCGATGAGAAGCGGGGGCGTCTCGCCGGTCGCCCTCGTGTACGACGCCGCGGACGCGATCGACTTCGTGGTCAGCTACATCGCCGCGCAGGGCGCCGAGCGGCCGGCACTGGTGCTGAACTACCGGCTGCCCGCGCAGGCGCTGCAGGCGCAGATCGACCTCGCCGGCGCGGGCACGGTGCTCAGCAGCGGCCGCGACGACATCGCGGCGGCCGCGGAGCCGCGACACGAGCCGCTGCTCGACCGGTGGGGCGAGACGATCGCCGACATCTCCTACTCGTCCGGCACGACCGGTGATCCCAAGGGCATCCTTCTGAGCCACCGTGCACTCGCCTGGGCGGGCGTCCTCGTGAGCGAGCTCGCGTTCGTCGGCAGGACCTCCTTCGATCAGGCCGGCGAACCGCTCGGTGCGGACGACACCCTCGTCTCTGCCTTCCAGGCAGGGAGCGCGGCGACCGCCAACGGGTTCCTGAACGTCGGGTTGGCCGTGGGTGCACGGATGCACTTCCTCTCGAAGTTCGACCCGGGAACCTTCACCCAGGTCATGCAGGACGTTCAAGCCATCCTGTTCTACGGCGGTCCGGCGCATCTCGCGCTCTGGCGCCAGGCCGAGCCGGATGCGACCCCGGTCGCGCGCGCCTACGTCGTGATCGGCCAGACCCTCTCGCGCACGGACGCGTCCTGGTTCGTCGAGCGACGTGGCAGTGCGCATCTGGTCAACGCCTACGGACTGACGGAGAGCTGCGCGGGCATGCTGGTCGCGGTCGACGAGGAGAACATCCGCGACACCGGGGTGATCGGGCGACCGGTCGGGCCGCTCGACCTACGGCTGGTCGGACCCGACGGCGAGGAGGTCGACACCGAGGGTGAGCTCGTCATGTCCTGCTTCGGGATGATGGAGGGCTACCTCGACCGCCCGGATCTGACGGCGGAGAAGCTGCGTGACGGCTGGTTCCGCACCGGCGACATCGTCGAACGCAAAGGCGACGTGTACTACATCCGCGGACGGGTCGGCGACCGGATCAACCGCGGCGGCTACAAGTTCGACCCGATCGAGGTCGAGGAGGTCGCGACCACAGTCACCGGCGTGACCGGGGCGGTGGCGTGCGCGATCCCGCATCCCGTTCTTGGCGAGGATGTCGCGCTGGCCATCGAGGTCGGCGCCGGCCGGGAGATCGCCGACGTCCGAGAGGCGGTAGCTGAGGCGCTCGCTCGCGAGCTGCCCACATTCAAGGTCCCGCGCGACATCCGCGCGGTGCGCGAGATGCCCCGAGCGCCTTTGGGGAAGCCGCAGCGCGCTGCGGTGGCCGCGTGGTTCACCAGCTCCGAGTGTGACGACGGCGAGATCGCCGAGCGAAGCTAGAGCACAGGACACCCAAAAGGAGATCTGTACATGTCTGAGTCGGTCCCGCCCGCCCGTTCCCACGACGTCGCCGTCATCGGGTGCGGCCTGATGGGCTCCGCGCTCGCGCGGCAGTTCGCGACAAGCGGACTTAGCGTGGCGGCCTGGAACCGGACGCCCGAGCGAGCCGAGGCTCTCACCGGCGACGGCGTCACGCCGATCCCCTCCGTCGTCGACGCCGTACGCGCCTCGGCGCTGGTCGCCGCCTGCACGTCGACCTATGAGACCCTGCTCGCCGCGCTCGCCCCCGTCGACAGTTGGGACGGGGCGACGCTGGTCAATCTCGTCGGCGGCACGCCGCAAGACGCTACGGACCTCGAGCGCTGGGCCACTGGGCGCGGTGCGGCGTATCTGGACGGCAGCATCTTCTGCTATCCCCGCGAGATCGGCTCGGCCGATGCGACCATCTGCTTCGGGGGCCCCTCCGAGGTCTGGTCCTCGCACGAGCAGGCCCTGATGATGCTCGGCGGCGCGTCGCGGCACGTCTCGGAGCGGGTGGACATCCCCAACGTGCTGTACATCGGGATGTCCGTGTTCCTGTTCGGTGCCATGAGCGCCTACGTCGAGGCGGCGACCTACCTCCTCGGTCAGGGCGTGTCCACCGAGCTGCTCGGTGAGATCACCCGGCCCGCGATCGCACTGCTTCCCGAGGTGACGGAGGAGACGGTCGCAACGATCGTGAGCGGCGACCACTCGACCGACCAGGCGAGGATCGAGCTGTGCGCCGACATGGGTCGATACTGCCTCGATGCCCTCCAGACTGCGGGCCACCGGGTCCGGGTGTTCGAGGGCGTCGTCGAGAGCCTGGCGGCGGCGGAGTCAGCCGGACTCGGCAACGCGGGCTTCTACTCCCTGACGAATGTCGTCGGCTGTGCAGATCCGGCCACGAGCGACTAGTACTTCTAAT
>NZ_BAAIGC010000065.1:0-3753 GCF_054653495.1 Nocardioides sp. AN3 | reverse complement strand
ATCAAGGGCCGCGTGAAGTTCGGTCTGCCTCGCGCGAACGGACGTCAGGTAGCCGCCTCGCATCCCTCCGCACTCGTCGGATGGAACGTCGACCTCCGTCACGCCAGCCAGCTCGGGGCCGCGGTCCATCTCCGCGACCAGACGCCGACGGCGTGCGTGGACATTCCGCTTGGTCTGTGAACGCAAGGCGTTCCGCTTGATCCGCGTGTGCTTCGTTCCGTCGGTCCCCGGGTAGAGATGATGCACCAACACACTATTTGCGGGGTCGCGAAGCACACCGAGCAGGCGCTGGTTTGTCTCCAGGATCGGATGAGGCGACGCCGGCGCCCGACCGATTCCGACTCCCCCGTGGATTTCTCGACCTCCTCCAGACGGTGCACTCCGCCAGTCCGAAGCCGATACCCGGACCGACTCAGCCCCACGGGGCATCACTCCCCGGCGCCTGGGCTCGATCGGCTTCTGACACAGATCACCTCGCTGTGATTCACGGGCTCCTTGGCTCCGGTCAAACACCCATCCCAGGAGCCTCAGAACGCCGCTCTCGCGGCCTCGGAGGGCCTCGGTGGACGGAACCACGCCTCACGAGGCCAGAGTCGCAGCGGGCGCTTGGCTGGGAGCGGTGATCGGCGGCCGCTCGACGTCCTCGCGTTCGGCACTTACGGACTTCGGTAGTTCGGGAGATGCGTAGATCGGTAGCGCGTAGGTTACGCGGTCCGGCACTCGCGCAGTTGCGTACTGGCGTACTGGCGCAGTAGCGGACTGCGGCAGCCCGGCACTTCCGACCCTCCGAGGTTTGCCCCCGTTTGGTCTCGACGAAGCGTCAAACTCACGCAGTCCCGCGCTTCCACCGTGCCGGACTTCCGTAGTTCCGTAGTCACGCGCTGCCGAAGGTTCGTAGGTCGGCACCCCGGGAGTTGCGGACTCCGGTAGAACGGCTGTCCCGGAGTCCGGGCCTGCGGGGGTTCGGTAGTCCGTACGCTCCGCACTACGTGACTGTCGGGCCTACGTGGTTCCGCAGTTTCGTGGTCCGGCACTTGGGAACTTGCGAGGTTGTCGGCGTGTCCTCACGGTGGGGAGCCCGGCAGTTCCGTAGCCTCGCACTACCGAACTGCCACACCCGCGGTGTCCGGCACTGCGGAAGTTCCGAACTTCGGAACATCCAAGCGTTCGAACTTACGCACTTCCCCCTCGTTCTTAAGGAGATCGCGATGCGGATTGTGGTTGTCGCCCACGAAAAGGGCGGTACCGGCAAGTCGACGACCGTGATGAATCTCGCTGCTGTGCTCAGTGAGCACGCACGCATCCTCGTTGTTGACGTCGACCCGCAAGGGTCGGCGTCGTTCTGGGCAGACCAAGCTGGCGACGCATTGCCGTTCGATGTGGCCGACGACACCAACCCTCACAACCTGGCCCAGTTGAGGCAGTTGCCGTACGACATCGTGCTCGTGGACACGCCTGGCAACCTGACTGCGAGGGATGTTCTGGAGACGGTCCTGCGGGAGGCGGACTTCGTGATCCTTCCGACCGAGGCTGGTGGGGCACTGGCCGTGCCGCCGCTGGTGAAGACCATCCGGCAGCTCGTCGAGCCCGCTGGCGTGGACTACCGGGTCCTGGTCAACAAGGCGGATATGCGCGACGGGGTCATCAGCGGCGCGGAGACCGGTGGGAAGACGCAGTCGGCCGCCTACTACGACACCGTCAGCTTCCTGAAGCAGGCAGGTCTGAAGCACTTCACGTCGTACATCAAGCGGTACAAGATGCACGCCGACGCGCCGGTGGAGGGCAAGGTCGCCACCCAGTACGGCGGCGACAAGGTCTCCAAGGCGGCCACTGCGGACTACACGAATCTCGCGCTGGAGCTGAACTCGCTGTGGGCGAATCAGGGCTCCGAGCAAGCCTCGGTGGCGATGCGGGCGGTGAACTGATGGCGCGCGTGAAGGGCGGACTGGCCAACCTGATTCCGTCCGTCAATGACGACCAGGAGACGAAGCCGGGGGAGGGGCCGGCGGACACGCACCTAAGTGTGGTCACCCCGCCGGCCGTCGAGGCCGCCGCGCATGAGGCAGTCGCAGCCGCCCCGGATCCGGTTCAAGAAGTGGCCACGGCGGCCACCGTCGCGGCCAGCAGGGCGAAGAAGTCCTCGTCATCGCGGAAGAAGGCGCCCGTAGCGAAGAAGGCCGCGCCGGCGACTGTCGAGGACGACCTGGTCGACGCAGCCGAGTTGCCGAGGTATCTGCAGCTCGAGCGCAAGGACGTTCGGATGCGCTTTGACCAACTCGATTCGTTGACGAACCTGTCGCGGCGCTTGAACAAGCAGCGGCGCGGCCGGGGCGAGCGGATCACCGAGAACACGCTGGTCCGGGTGGCGATCGACTTGCTGATGAACCAGACCGACGAGTTGGGTGGGTTCACGGAGGACGAGCTGCGTAGGTCGCTCGGCGTCTGAGGAAGGGCCTGAGGATGTCTACTTACGTCGGCCAGAACCTTGCGAGGCCGCGGCGACACCTGCCACAGCCGCGGCAGGTGCTGGGCCGTCCGTGCACGTTGTGCGGCTCGACACGAACCTGGGTCGAGTGGCGCAACGAACACGGCAGCGAAGCGGGGGAGTGGCCCTATGCGGTGTGCGAGTCGTGCGGCCATGCAGCCGCAGGCCGGCGGACCACAACGCCACACCAGAGCCCACACGCGAGGGCCGGAGCCGAGCCAGCCGAGGAGCACGACGTCACGGCGACCGCCGCTGATACCCGGCCAAGTAGCGATCGGCGAGCATCAGCCCGCCCGACGCGACCGAAGGCCACCGACGAACGGGTAGAGGAACTGCTCGCGGCCGCCGGGTACAACGCGTCCGTCACGGCGGAGGTCCTCGAGCAGCATCGCCGGTTCGCAACCCATGCCGGGAAGCCCGGCCTACCGCGGTGGAAGGCGGCGGTTTCTGTCCTGAACGCGGCGAAGGGTGCTCCCGAGGTGCCGCATGTGCGCGAGATCTACGCCGAGGCGAAGCGCCGACGCGAGGTACGGCGGGCTCGGGCTGTACGCGTTCGCGACCAGGCCACCAAGTTGGCCGACGAGCACGCCGTGGCCGCGCGTGCCGAGGTCGCTCGGGTGTGGGCTGAGACGGGGGAGGGGCCGACCTGGCGCGAACTAGCGGCAGCGCTCGGCGTCAAGAGCTCGCTCGCATCAGCGATGGTCGACGCACTGCACCGTCGTGGCGCGCTGGCCTCGACCAAGGAACCCCGCTCACTCACAGTCACCCCTGACTGGACGCCGCCGTCCACCGGTTAGGCCTTGGAGTGTTCGGACGGTGCGCTGATCGACTCCGAGGTGCTCGAACGGGACCGGGCGGCACCCAGATTGTCGTGACGCTGTCACGACAATCTGAGACGTGGAGGTTCTGCGCAAAGGGCAGGGCAGGCTGGGACCAAGAGATTGTGGCCACGTTGTCGCCACAATTGACCGGGTTCGGCTTCGAGAAGATGATCGACGCTCATGCACCATTGGGCGCCTCACCTCGACCAAGGAACCGCGCACCTTCCCGTCGCCCACGGGGGACTGGACCGCCGGCCTGACGAGCGTGAGGCCGAGCAGGTTCCGTATCGGAAGCTATGTGGCGAACCGCCGACGCGGTAGTATGGATCCCGACGTAGAGGTCCGAGCCGTTGTGACTGGCAGTTCGGGCCTCTTGTCACGTCCAGACCCCACCCAACGGGGAACGGTCTCGGAAGAGTGACTGGTCCGCCGAGACCGCCCGAGGGC
>NZ_BAAIGC010000064.1:0-4546 GCF_054653495.1 Nocardioides sp. AN3 | reverse complement strand
CCCCCGAATGGTCGTGTCGAGGCGTGCTCGTGTGTTCATCTCCGCCGTGATTGCAGTGTTGATCGCGGCCGGTCTCCAGATCGTGACCCTGGCTGCGCCATCGCTCATACCGCCTGCGGCGGCGGATACGGACCCGGGCTCGGGCGGCGTGTTCGTGCCGTACCAGACGCAACTGCTCGACACGCGGTCCGCGGGGTCGGGCGGTTCCTTAGTGGCCGGTACTTGGCGGACGGTCTCAGTGGAGGGGGTCGGCGGGATCCCCGCGACGGGAGTCTCAGCAGTCCAGGTCGTCATGATCGTTCCCTTGGTCACAGTCGACGGGCACATCTACGTACGGCCCACGGGAAGCGGCCAGGCTGGCTGGACCGCCATGCTGTTCAACAAGCCCGGCTGGATGTCAAACACCGTCGTCATCAAACTCTCCGGGTCCGGCAAGTTCGACATTCAGGCGGACTGGGGCATTGATGTCATCATCGGCGCCCAGGGCTACTTCACTGCCGGATCGACAGCACCCGGCGGCTTCGTACCGTCCCTGACGCCCTTCCGCGTGGCTGACTCGCGCTATGGGAACGGGGTGCCGCAGGCGAAGTTGACGAACAACGTGCCCGTCACCGTCCAAGTCGCAAGCGGCTCGAACGGAGTGCCAGCCAGCGGGGTTCCGATGGGTGCATCGGCTGTGTTCGTCAACTTCACCGTCATTAACGGCTCTACGGCCTCGGGACAGATCCACGGAAACGCAGCAGACGCTTCCGGCGCCGGCGGTGGCCTGAACTTCATGGCTTCGGCCAACACGACGTTGGGAGCGGTAGTCCCATTGTCTGCCGACGGGAAGATGAAGGTCACCCTCACTTTCACGCCTACGACAGGCACGGCGGACATGGTGGCCGATATCGTTGGGTTCTACACGGCAACTGACAACGACTACGCCGCCGGAACCTTCACCCCCGCTGACTCGTGGCTGGTCAACAACAAGACGATCGCTGCCCACACCACCGCCACCTACAGCATCGCGGGTGTCGGTGGGGTGCCGGTGAACGGCTCGGGGGTGAACGCTGTTGCGGCAAGCGTCGTTGTGCATCAGGCCAATGTCGGCGGGTCCGGCAACGTCTCGATGTGGCCGGACGGATTCCCCCTTCCGAATGTGACCTCTCTCGTCTTCCCTGAGACCTCGTATCGGTCGACCTCGACCACTATTGGTGTCGGCGCCGAGGGCAAGATCAACGTCTACAACAACTCGTCGCAACCGATCTCGATCTTCATCCAACTGCAAGGGTGGTTCGCCGCATCTGATGCGGTGGTTGTCGGTGGCCAGTCGATCACTCAACAGAAAGTAGGGTTGAAGGCTTCCAGCGTCGGTGTAGCGGCTTCTCGTCCGTGGGTCACCTATAAGTACCGCCAAGGTACTAGCGGCGCGTGGACCGCGATTCCCCTCGGAAACGTGAAAGACGACGCAAGCGGAAATCACCCGACGGCATGGCCAATTGGCGCGGTTGGAACTGGGACCGCTGCTGAGTTCGCGCCCTATACGTGGGACGTGTCCGGAACGCTGGGTCCCGACTATCAGAGCGGACTGAGTTTGCAGGTCGTCGCCTGCTATTCCACAGGATCGAGCGATCCTTCCCCCCTTTGCGCGACCGCCTGGAACGTCACCTACGCCCCGGCATCGTTCGGGTACGCTTCGGCGACTGCAAATATTGGGCCGGGCACGTTGTCGTTGCTGACGGGGGACCTAGCGGTCTCCAGCAGTGATGCAACGGCAGTTTCGTCCCTGGGTGGACTTTCCATTGGGCGCACGCTGACAACTCTGAAGGACCCGACGGCCGCACCACTTGGGACGGCGGTCGGCGTCTTTGGTCCGGCCTGGACCGCAGATCTCGACGGCCCCGACGCTGGTGAGGGCGCGTTGACGGTGGCGGACCACCATACCTATGGGTACCTGACCTTCACCGATACCGACGGCGCAACATATGTATACCAAGCGTCTACGGACCCCACTAAGCCGAATACCTACGTCGGGGTCGGTGATGCCGCGGGGGACGGCGTGGTGGTGACGATGTCGACGGATGCCACGTCAATCACGATGGTGGATCGCGACGGAACGGTGACGACCTACGTCAAGGTCGGAACCACGTGGCAGACATTGTCGATCGTCGAGCCAGGATCGGCTACGACCAGTAGTTATACGTACGGCACCAGTGGCCCCGAGACCGGGCGAGTGACCCGGATCCTTGCTCCTGTGCCCCCGGGTGTGACATGCACAGGGGCGCTCGCAGACACTACTCCGGGCTGCCGCTCCCTCGTCCCTCACTACGGCACGCCAGACGGATCCCCGGCAGGCACCGTCCGCCTCCTTGACGTTAAGGTCTCCATCCCACAGACCTCCGGTACGACCAACTTCAAGACCGTCGCGCAGTACGGATACGACTCGACCGGTCGACTCACGACTGCATGGGACCCACGCACCGATCTGAACCCCGGGGACGGCGTAGACACCACGCTCAAGACGACGTACACATATGTCACGTCAGGCAACGGGTTGGGCCGACTGGCGTCAATCACTCCGCCCGGCCCTGAGCGGACGACCTCTTTCGTCTATGACAGCAACAATCGCGTAGTTCAGGTGCTGCGCAATGTTCCGGTCGGGAACCCGATCTCTGGTGTCGCCGACAAAACTGCTACGACGACCATCGTCTACGGCGTTCCGAACAGCGGCACCGGACTGCCGGACCTCTCCGCATCCGCAGCAGCGGCTTGGGGGCAGACCCGTAGCCTGCCGAGCGACGGGTCGGGCACTGCCGTGTACGGCCCGGACCACGTCCCTGCCAGTACCGACGTCGCGACAGTTTCCGCGAGCGACTGGAAATACGCTTAGTTGCATTATCTGGATGTAAATGGTCGCGAGATAGACAATGCTGGGTTCGGGCAGGCTGATGCCAGCGACGGCACGGGGCACTGGCAGATCGCCTCGACCCAGTTTGATGCTAACGGCGCGCTTGTGTGGCAACTTTCGGCGGGGAACCGATCCCAGGCCTTAGCCCCGAGCGCAAACACTGACACAGCGGTGGCGGGCACCACCGCCTCGGCCGAACGGGCAGATTTGCTCGCCTCAATCACGGTCTATGATCCGCTCGATCCAGCCAAGGTCACGGACACCTTCGGGCCGACTCACCCGGTCACACTCGCAAGCGGGACTTTGGTGCATGGCCGAGTACACGTCCACACCGACTATGACGAGGGCGCACCGTACACCGGGACGAACCCGGCGACGAATGCTGCATACCGCTTGCCGACCACAGAGACCAGCACCGTGTTCGACGTCGAAACCCAGGCAGACGTCACGACGGCGGCGGACAAGTCTGTCGAGACGAGCGGATACGCGGCGGTGGGGGGTATGTCGAAGACAGGATGGGAACTTGAGGTACCGACGACTTCAACGGTTCGGATGGGTGCTGACCCAACCGTGACGTCCGCGGCAGACCTCGTCACCACGACCGTGTACGACAATGATGGACGAGTCATCGAGGAGCGATTGTCCGGCGACGCCACAGGCGACGCAGACGGCACCAGCCCTCGGAGCACTAAGACCACCTACTACGTCGCATCCGGCTTTGGTGACTGTGTGTCCGCGCTGTCCGCGGGGCTTGTGTGCAAGACCGGACCCGGCGGCCAGCCTGGCGGAACAAGCAAACCGCTTCCGACGACGAGTGTCATCTATGACCAGTACGGCAACCCGACTGTCACAACAGAGATCTACTCTGCGTCCGGTTCCGGCGGGACCGGTGTGCCGACCCGGACTACGACCACCGATTACGACTCCGCCGGGCGAGTCACCCAGACGGCCGTGACGACCGCGAACGTGACGGGCAACCACCCCGTGCCTGCTGTGTCCTACGGCTACAGCGACACTACCGGTCGCCAGATCAGCCAAAGCACCGGCACTGGCGGGGCGAAGAAGACGCTCACCACCAGTTACGACGCTGCGGGCCAAGTCTCCTCGTACACCTACTCAACTGGGGTCGCCAACAGCAACCCGGAGACCACCTACACGGGCTACGACATCGACGGCCGCGCCGTCTCCAAGGTTGACCTGAAGGGCGCAACTACGTGGACGTACGACAGCAGCAGCGAGCACCGCAGTCTCGTCACCGCGGTGAAGCACGCCCCCTCACCCGTCTCGACCGAAAGCCTCGGGAGTACCGGCGCCAAGGACGCCGACGGCAACCTTGATATCACCTCCGCGACCGGAGAGTTCGGCTTCACGGCCGCCTACGATGCGAGCGGTGCTGAAGCCGTACAGAGCTACCCCAACGGGCTCGATGCCTCGACCGCCTACGACAACGCGGGTAACACCAAGAGCTTGTCGTATGCCAAGGCTGGGACGACGTGGATGTCGTTCACACAGACCAACGGAACCGGCGAACGCATAACCGCCCAATCCAGCACAGTTGGAGGACAAGCCGCCTCATCGCAGGCGTTCATCTACGACAACGCCGGCCGGCTGACGCAGGTCCAAGACACCGTGGGCCCGGCGATGAGCGGCAGTGGA
>NZ_BAAIGC010000063.1:0-4995 GCF_054653495.1 Nocardioides sp. AN3 | reverse complement strand
TTAGTGGACAGGCTGCGTATCAAGTCCGCGCGTATTCGGCGGGTATGAGACCCGGTGAGACCGGCGGCTAGCATCGCCCAGTGCCTATCGAAGTGGTCGCGTCCTCGCCATCGTGGCCTGCGCAGTTTGCGCTGGTCGCAGGCGACCTGAAGCAGGCTCTCGCTGGACTGGCGACCGCGCGAGTCGAGCATGTGGGCTCAACCTCAGTGCCAGGGCTGGCGGCCAAGCCCATCCTCGATATCGACGTCATCGTCGACGGAGCGGAGATGTCGGCAGCGGTCGCCGCCCTGGGTTCGGCCGGGTACGTTCACCGCGGCGATCTGGGAGTTGTCGATCGGGAGGCCTTCCATGCTCCTGATGCGAACCCGCGGCGGAACGTCTATGTCTGCCGGGCGGGCACGTTGAACGTCCGCAACCACCTCGCGGTTCGCGACGTCCTTCGTGTGCGGGAAGATCTGCGTGACGAGTACGGAGCCGTGAAGCTGGCGCTTGCAGCGGAGCCCGACATGGACATCGATACCTACATCGCTCGAAAGTCTGCGGTTCTCCAGAAGGTCCTCGCGGAGTCCGACCTCACCTCCGACGAGTGCCTTCAGATCTTGCGCCTCAACGACCCTGCCGCCTGACCCGACTACAGCTCGCCAGGCGGGCTGGCCGCCTCAGTGCGAACGAGCTCAGACGCCTGTCGGACGAGATCGACCAGGTTGTCGGGGAAGACCTGTACGTCCGCGCTTGTGAGGTCGTCGGTCGACCACCATCGCCACGTGGTCACGGCTCGCTGTTCCAGCTCGGTCCATCCGTGGGCGCTCAGCGCGCTGTTGTTCGTCCTTGCGGCGAAGAAGTGCTCGATCTGATGCTGTGGCTGACCGTGGTTTAGAAAGTCGAATTCCCGGCGATGGAAGGGCCCGATCAGAGTCAGTCCTGCCTGGCCGGTCTCCTCGAGCAACTCGCGCTCCGCGGCTTCCGCGAGCGACTCGCCCGTGTCCACTCCGCCGCCGGCCGTGAACCAGAATCGGACCGTGTCACCGGTGTCGGAGAGGTCCCGGCCTTCGAAGAGGAGCACGCGGCTGGACTGGTCCAGGAGGACGATCCGAACTGCGACTCGCGTGTCTTCAGGCATCGCGCTCTCCCGACTGCGCCATCCGTCCCAGGGTGACGAGGAGGTTGGCGTATCCGAGAGCATCGTCGATCGCGCGGTGCGTGTGCGGTACGTCGCCGAACCACTCGGTCGGCAAGCTCGCTGGCGAGATCTCCGACGCAGGGCGACCGGTCACGGCTGCTGCGTAGCTCCGAAGGCAGAGGCCAGTGCCATCGAAGACACGGTCGTCCTCGTATGGGCCCTGGATGATGCCGTAGCGAGTGAACCGGCGAAGGTAGAAGTCGATCCACAGGCCGTCGAAGGCCAAGGGCGAGGCAGCGAAGCACTTCTGGCCGGGCAGTGATTTCACCCAACTCGCGTATCTGGCCATCACATCGGGCGCTGGTTCCGGATCGGTCGTGGCGGCCTCCCACACGTCGGGAATCGACTGGAACCACGCGAGGGTCTGCTGGTTCGGTGCGGCTCCGGGCAGTTCTTCGAGAACGGCTTCGAAGCGCCCGTGCTCCGTGCCGTCGAGGGTGATGGCGACGGACGCGAACGATCGCATCGAGTTCGGCCCTGGCCACGGTCCGTCGACCTCGATGTCCGTGACGACATAGACCCAGTGGTCGGGCGATTCGCTAGACACGACGAGGATCCTCGCATTCCGGGTGACGGCGGCAAAGAGCGGCGTGTGCCAACGGTCAAGTGGCCTTGATGGATCGGCCGGCGTACCGGGCCCACGGCTCGCCCGCCTTGTCGGCGTGGAGGAACGCGACCTGGGCGCTGTAACCGAGCGCCTCTGCCACCAGGGAGGGCGGGCATTCAAGGACGAGCTCACCGATGGCACGGTTGCGGGCACCGAGGAGGTTGATGCCCACGTCGCGGAGGCGGTCCATGACAGTGTTGGGGTGTAGGTGGCGGCCGGCAAGCGTGCTCGGGAACAGCCACGGGCTGTCGGATCCGGCGCCGGTGCGTAGGTTCGGCCGTGCGGCAAGGTGCTCCCTGATGAGCGAGGCGAACGGCTCGGGAACATCGGTCGGATGCGTGCCGAGAACGATGCTCATCCCAGAGTCGGCGTCGTCGACGATGCTGGTCGGGAAGGTGACGACCTTGACCAGCGGCTGGGCGTAGAGCAACAGGAGCATCCCGGCGACGCGGTAGGGGAGTGACTCGCTGGTGCCCGTGAGGAGCTCGTGGATCCAGGCGAGCCGTTGGTCCTGACTGAGAGATGGGCTGCTCTTCGCGGATCGGTGCTGAACAGTCACCGCCGTGTTGAGACGCGCCTGCTTCGCGACCACGAAGAACGTCCTGATCGCACTGCGCGTCGTCGGTCCGGCCGCGAGCCACTCGTCGACGTCCTGCTGAGTGCAGGTGGCCGCGGTGCGCTGATACGTCTCGTGGAGCCACACGAGGAACTTCACCGTTTCGGTGATCTCCTGCTTCGCGGAGTGAATTGGCCCGCGAGTGGGTGCGCCAGCCCCGGTCTTGGCGCGGATGCGCCGCAGGTGGTGCCACGTGGCGAAGTGCTGAACTGGCTGCCGTACCTCGTCGGGGAGTCCGTCGAGCTTGGCGTCGATCCATTGCTCGAAGCGCGGCAGGTAGGGGTCGCGAGGGGGGAGTAGACCGTGGTGCTGCATCAGTGCCCGGAGATGCTCGGCGGGCTTGCCGGGCACGGAGTCGAGACCCTCGTGCGACGCGGCGATGGCGCCGTTACCGAGCCCGCGAAGCAGTTCCTGGACCTTGGCCGACCGCTTCCAAACGAGGATGGACTCGGGCCTGTCTGACGCGCAGAGAGCATCGACAAGGCCGAGGAGTGCGGGATCGCTTGGCGCGCCGCCGAGCAGCGCGTGGAGGTCGTCGCGGAGTGCGCAGCGGACGCAGAGCCGTCCGCGATGTCGCGCTGCTTCGACGTCGCAGCGCTCGCAGTGGAAGTCGACGGGGATCTCAGCGCATGTCGAGCAGATCGGCTGGCGATCGGTGGCGCGCAGGCCCGGCAGGAGCCGATCCTGGAGGCACTCTGGGCAGGTTCCGCGGGTGTGCACGGCGTCGTAGTAGCAGATGTTGCAGAGTCGGCCTTCTGGCCAGTTGGCTGCGAGCCTGGGGATGTTCCGGCCGCAGCGAGCACACGGATCGTCGCGAGTGCTCGTCGCGCGCGGACGACCCTGGACGGTCGAGCGAGGGGAGAGGCCCGCCGGCTTCGGATCCATCGATGCTCCTGGCGCTACTCGTCGAGGATGTTTGCGCGCCGCGGCCGCACGCTGCGGTCGAGCGAGACAACGTTCGGCGGGGAAGCGGTGCCCGTCTTGCGCACGCGTACATCCGTCGCCGTCGTCGTGAACAGGTCCGTCGACTCGCACTCGAAGATGTCGCACAGCGCCGCGATCAACATCAGGGAGACGCGCTCCGGCCGCTGGTTCACCAGCCGGTACACCTGCGGTCGAGACAGATTGATGTCGCGCTCGGCCAGCAGGGGAATGAGATCCGTGGTGTTGTGCAGGCCTCGGGCGGCCATCAGCTCGGCCAGGCGCCACGTGTAGTCGACCTTGCGCTTCATGATGTTCCGTCCTCGGTCTTGCGGGCCATGGCTTCCTTCACCGTACGGTCCAAGGCGCTCCTGAGCGTGGAGCGCCTGAACTCGTCGGACACGAAGTGATAGATGCCGGTTGTCGCCCCGTGCTCATGGCCCATCTGGTCCTGCACGAACCGCGGGTCCCATCCAGCTTCGAGCAGGTGAGTGGCGTACGAACGACGGAACGAGTGGAGATCGAGCCCATCGGAGAATCCCAACTCCTCGCAGTAGCGCCGGACCCGTCGGATCAGAGTCGATTCGACGACCAGTCCGCCGCGTTCGCTGGGGAAGAGATCCAGGGTGCCCGGATCACCGCGGCCGTTGGCGAGCCAGTCCTCGATGATGCCGGGCGTCCACCGCCAGACAGTGAGAACGCTGCGCGGCTTGTGCGGCGAGGACCGCTTTGCCTTGCCGTAGCGGACCTTGCAGACGCCGAACGCGCCGAACTCTCGGGCGTGTGGGTTGCGGGCGAAGTCGACCGTTTGCAGGTGCCTCAACTCGTTGAACCGGAGCCCGTAGCCGTACGCGATCTTCATCATGACCGCGTCCCGGTAGGCGGCCTGCCAGCCCTTGCGGCCCGACTTGCCGATCCGTTCAACCTCGTCGTCGGCGTGGTCGAAGAGTTGACTGATCTCATCACGGGTGTACGGACGTTTCTTCGGGCGTCCGTCGTACTCCTGGACGTGGGGAGCGGTGTTCCAGTCGAAGAACACCTGCGCCGGGTGGGTGCCAAAGAACCGCTCGCACACGACGTCGAACCCGTAGTCGGGATTGCTGATGTAGCTAGTGAAGGCACGCAACGCGGAGTGGTAGCCGCGCAGCGTCGAGTGGGCAACGTGCTTCTGGGTGCGTAGGTCCGCCGAGAACTCCTCGACAAGCGCGGGCGTCCAGTTCCACGGGTCTTCGTTGACGTGGCTGATGAAGCGCTCGACCATCCGGAGCCGTTGGTCGATGGTCGCGAACTGCAGGTTGCGTGACAGCTGCTGGTTCCGCCAGCCCTCGAGCATCTTCTGGAGCACCTGCTCGTCGGGCCGGAGGACCGGCACCGACTCGACCAGGCGGACCCGTCCGGAGCCATCAACCTGCATCAAATCCTCCCGAGAATCCGGTTTCATCCAGTGATTCCATGATGCATCTGATGAGACGCCATCTGTGTTTGCGCAGGTCAACGGCGTGTCGCGGTGGCCGCGCAACGCCTGATCGTTCCGCCGCCACACACGGTTTGACGCCGTTACGACGACGTTCGGTGCTGCGTTTCCGCTGGTCAGAGCTGGGTTAAGTACGGCCAGCGGGGCAGTGAGTCAGCCGCCCGCGATTGATTCATCCGATGCAATACGCAGACTAG
>NZ_BAAIGC010000062.1:0-5533 GCF_054653495.1 Nocardioides sp. AN3 | reverse complement strand
TTTTTTTGTCAGTGTCTCCTGTCAGGGCATCTCTTTTTCCTCGTGCTCCTTGTTTGGGGTGTGGGGTTGTTGTTTTCAACGGAGAGTTTGATCCTGGCTCAGGACGAACGCTGGCGGCGTGCTTAACACATGCAAGTCGAGCGGAAAGGCCACTTCGGTGGTACTCGAGCGGCGAACGGGTGAGTAACACGTGAGTAATCTGCCCCATGCTTCGGGATAGCCAGCCGAAAGGCTGATTAATACCGGATATGACGCCTGCCTGCATGGGTGGGTGTGGAAAGTTTTTTCGGCGTGGGATGTGCTCGCGGCCTATCAGCTTGTTGGTGGGGTAATGGCCTACCAAGGCTTCGACGGGTAGCCGGCCTGAGAGGGTGACCGGCCACACTGGGACTGAGACACGGCCCAGACTCCTACGGGAGGCAGCAGTGGGGAATATTGGACAATGGGCGGAAGCCTGATCCAGCAACGCCGCGTGAGGGATGACGGCCTTCGGGTTGTAAACCTCTTTCAGCACAGACGAAGCGAGAGTGACGGTATGTGCAGAAGAAGGACCGGCCAACTACGTGCCAGCAGCCGCGGTAATACGTAGGGTCCGAGCGTTGTCCGGAATTATTGGGCGTAAAGGGCTCGTAGGCGGTTTGTCGCGTCGGGAGTGAAAACACCGGGCTTAACTCGGTGCTTGCTTTCGATACGGGCAGACTTGAGGCATGCAGGGGAGAACGGAATTCCTGGTGTAGCGGTGAAATGCGCAGATATCAGGAGGAACACCGGTGGCGAAGGCGGTTCTCTGGGCATGTTCTGACGCTGAGGAGCGAAAGTGTGGGGAGCGAACAGGATTAGATACCCTGGTAGTCCACACCGTAAACGTTGGGCGCTAGGTGTGGGATCCATTCCACGGGTTCCGTGCCGCAGCTAACGCATTAAGCGCCCCGCCTGGGGAGTACGGCCGCAAGGCTAAAACTCAAAGGAATTGACGGGGGCCCGCACAAGCGGCGGAGCATGCGGATTAATTCGATGCAACGCGAAGAACCTTACCTGGGTTTGACATACACCGGAAAGCTGCAGAGATGTGGCCCCTTTTTGTCGGTGTACAGGTGGTGCATGGCTGTCGTCAGCTCGTGTCGTGAGATGTTGGGTTAAGTCCCGCAACGAGCGCAACCCTCGTCCTATGTTGCCAGCACGTGATGGTGGGGACTCATAGGAGACTGCCGGGGTCAACTCGGAGGAAGGTGGGGATGACGTCAAGTCATCATGCCCCTTATGTCCAGGGCTTCACGCATGCTACAATGGCCGGTACAAAGGGCTGCGATCCCGTGAGGGGGAGCGAATCCCAAAAAGCCGGTCTCAGTTCGGATTGGGGTCTGCAACTCGACCCCATGAAGTCGGAGTCGCTAGTAATCGCAGATCAGCAACGCTGCGGTGAATACGTTCCCGGGCCTTGTACACACCGCCCGTCACGTCACGAAAGTCGGCAACACCCGAAGCCGGTGGCCTAACCCCTTGTGGGAGGGAGCCGTCGAAGGTGGGGTTGGCGATTGGGACGAAGTCGTAACAAGGTAGCCGTACCGGAAGGTGCGGCTGGATCACCTCCTTTCTAAGGAGCACTCATCACTGATGGTCAGCGAGTGTCTGGCCACGTATGGTGGTGTTCGCTAGTGGAATCGTCGATGAAGGATCATCCCTGGTGGGTGGTCGTCCTCAGTACTGCTCGTGCTGTCGCCTGCTTTGGTGGGTGGTGGTGGGGGTGTGGAACCTGGTCGGCCTCTGGTTGGGGGTGGTGGTGGCACACTGTTGGGTCCTGAGGGATCACACATGGGTCTGTGGATCGTTGGTCTGCGGGTCGTGGTGTTCTTCTCTGTCGATGGGCCTCCTTCGCTGAAGTCTCACGTGTGGCATGCCGCTTGCGCGGGGTGTGTGGGGTGGGGGTGTTGGTGGGTGTGGTGTTTGGTTGTTGAATAGTGGACGCGAGCATCTGACGGGCCGGCCTTTGTGGGTTGGTTCGTTTGAAGCAATGTAGAGCAATTGATGCGCGTGCCTTGCCCTTTGTTTGGGGTGGGGTGTGTGTTGTCTGGTCTTTTGTGTTGTGTTGCGCTGCTTGATGAGCGATGAGCTGAGTGCTTGTTGTTTTTGTTGAGTGTTTGTGTGACAAGCTACAAAGGGCACATGGTGGATGCCTTGGCATCAAGAGCCGATGAAGGACGTACGAGCCTGCGATAAGCCCTGGGGAGTTGGCAACGGAGCGTTGATCCGGGGGTGTCCGAATGGGGGAACCCAGCACCAGTCATGTGGTGTTACCTGCGCCTGAATGTATAGGGCGTGTGGAGGGAACGTCGGGAAGTGAAACATCTCAGTACCGACAGGAAGAGAAAACAATAGTGATTCCGAGAGTAGTGGCGAGCGAAATCGGATGAGGCTAAACCGGTCTTGTGTGATACCCGGCAGGGGTTGCGGGATCGGGGTTGTGGGAGCTTTCTAATCCATCTGCCGGTGGGTTGCAGAGTGATCAATCAGTGTGGAAGTTGAACCGGTTGGAGACCCGGGCCGTAGAGGGTGATAGTCCCGTAGGCGTATGACGCTGACTCTGGAGAGTTTTCCCAAGTAACACGGCACTCCTGGAATGCCGTGTGAATCTGGCAGGACCACCTGCTAAGCCTAAATACTCCTTGATGACCGATAGCGGACAAGTACCGTGAGGGAAAGGTGAAAAGTACCCCTGGCGGGGAGTGAAATAGTACCTGAAACCGTGTGCCTACAATCCGTCAGAGCCCGGCTGCCTCTTTGGGGTGTTGGGGTGATGGCGTGCCTTTTGAAGAATGAGCCTGCGAGTTAGTGGTGTGTGGCGAGGTTAACCCGTGTGGGGTAGCCGTAGCGAAAGCGAATCCGAATAGGGTGAATTAGTCGCACGCTCTAGACCCGAAGCGGAGTGATCTATCCATGGGCAGGTTGAAGCGACGGTAAGACGTCGTGGAGGACCGAACCCACTTCAGTTGAAAATGGAGGGGATGACCTGTGGATAGGGGTGAAAGGCCAATCAAACTCCGTGATAGCTGGTTCTCCCCGAAATGCATTTAGGTGCAGCGTTGTGTGTTTCTTGCCTCAGGTAGAGCACTGGATAGCCGATGGGCCCGACCAGGTTACTGACGTTAGCCAAACTCCGAATGGGGGTAAGTGAGAGCGCAGCAGTGAGACTGCGGGGGATAAGCTCCGTAGTCGAGAGGGAAACAGCCCAGACCATCAGCTAAGGCCCCTAAGCGGTGACTAAGTGGAAAAGGATGTGGAGTCGCAGTGACAACCAGGAGGTTGGCTTGGAAGCAGCCACCCTTGAAAGAGTGCGTAATAGCTCACTGGTCAAGTGATTCCGCGCCGACAATGTAGCGGGGCTCAAGTCATCCGCCGAAGCTATGGCATTCCAGTATTCCTTGTGGGTGTTGGGATGGGTAGGGGAGCGTCGCCTCACCGGTGAAGCCTCGGAGTGATCCAGGGGTGGAGGTGTGGCGAGTGAGAATGCAGGCATGAGTAGCGAATCAAGAGTGAGAAACTCTTGCGCCGATTGATCAAGGGTTCCAGGGTCAAGCTAATCTGCCCTGGGTAAGTCGGGACCTAAGGCGAGGCCGACAGGCGTAGTCGATGGACAACGGGTTGATATTCCCGTACCGGCAAAGTAGCGCCCATGCTGAACCTGGTGATGCTAACCGTCTGAAGCGCATGCGACTGATCCCTTCGGGGTGAGGGGTGTGTGTGGAACACGGGACCCGAGCTGGTAGTAGGCAAGCGATGGGGTGACGCAGGAAGGTAGTCGGACCGGCGCGATGGTTGTCGCCGGCTAAGCAGGTAGGGTGTCTCCTAGGCAAATCCGGGAGGCTGACTTTGATGTCGTGCCTGAGATGTGATGGGGACCCGTTTTGGGGAAGCCGATGATCCTATGCTGTCGAGAAAAACCTCTAGCGAGCTATGCGCCGCCCGTACCCGAAACCGACTCAGGTGATCAGGTAGAGAATACCGAGGCGATCGAGTGAACCATGGTTAAGGAACTCGGCAAAATGCCCCCGTAACTTCGGGAGAAGGGGGGCCGGATCCGTGAACCCACTTAGCTGGGGGAAGCGGTGATGGCCGCAGAGACCAGGCCCAAGCGACTGTTTACTAAAAACACAGGTCCGTGCGAAGTTGTAAGACGATGTATACGGACTGACTCCTGCCCGGTGCTGGAAGGTTAAGAGGACGGGTCAGCCCCCTTGTGGGGTGAAGCTCAGAATTTAAGCCCCAGTAAACGGCGGTGGTAACTATAACCATCCTAAGGTAGCGAAATTCCTTGTCGGGTAAGTTCCGACCTGCACGAATGGAGTAACGACTTGGGCGCTGTCTCAACCGTGGACTCGGCGAAATTGCACTACGAGTAAAGATGCTCGTTACGCGCGGCAGGACGGAAAGACCCCGGGACCTTTACTATAGTTTGGTATTGGTGTTTGGTTCGGCTTGTGTAGGATAGGTGGGAGCCGGTGAAGCATGCACGCCAGTGTGTGTGGAGGCGTCGTTGAAATACCACTCTGGTCGTACTAGATGTCTAACTTTGGACCGTGATCCGGTTCAGGGACAGTGCCTGATGGGTAGTTTAACTGGGGCGGTTGCCTCCTAAAGGGTAACGGAGGCGCTCAAAGGTTCCCTCAGCCTGGTTGGCAATCAGGTGTTGAGTGTAAGTGCACAAGGGAGCTTGACTGTGAGACAGACATGTCGAGCAGGGACGAAAGTCGGAACTAGTGATCCGGCCACGGCATGTGGAAGCGTGGTCGCTCAACGGATAAAAGGTACCCCGGGGATAACAGGCTGATCTTCCCCAAGAGTCCATATCGACGGGATGGTTTGGCACCTCGATGTCGGCTCGTCGCATCCTGGGGCTGGAGTAGGTCCCAAGGGTTGGGCTGTTCGCCCATTAAAGCGGCACGCGAGCTGGGTTTAGAACGTCGTGAGACAGTTCGGTCCCTATCCGCCGCGCGCGTAGGAAACTTGAGAAAGGCTGTCCCTAGTACGAGAGGACCGGGATGGACGAACCTCTGGTGTGCCAGTTGTACCGCCAGGTGCATGGCTGGTTGGCTACGTTCGGAAGTGATAACCGCTGAACGCATCTAAGCGGGAAGCACGTTTCAAGATGAGGTTTCCCACCCACTTGATGGGGTAAGGCCCCCTACAGACCATGGGGTTGATAGGCCGGAGGTGTACAGCAGTGATGCCTAGCCGACCGGTACTAATAGGCCGAGGGCTTGTCACACAAGCCCTCAACAAAACCAACAAGTACACGACACATGAGTGATATGTGTTCTACGTATGTCTCGCGTCCACTAGACAACCAAGACTTCAACCACACACCCCCGCGTTTTTGACGGGTGGGGGTGGGGTGGTTGACATAGAGTTACGGCGGCCATGGCGAAGGGGAAACACCCGGTCCCATCCCGAACCCGGAAGTTAAGCCCTTCAGCGCCGATGGTACTGCAACCGCGAGGTTGTGGGAGAGTAGGACGCCGCCGGACAAACATCTGCG
>NZ_BAAIGC010000061.1:0-5587 GCF_054653495.1 Nocardioides sp. AN3 | reverse complement strand
CTGCGCTCATCCATCGTGGTGGAACTGATCGCCTTGGTGTATTCCTCGGTGTACTCCGGGTCGTTCCAATGGGCGTAGTTGTAGGCCGCCCCCGGGCCGTCGACCGTCTGGGAGAAGTTGATGATCCCACGCGAGGTCATGTTCTCGGTGCTCATCTGCCATTCCCCGGCTCGGGCGTAGACCTGCGTCTCGTCCATCGCATTAACCGTGATGTCGAGACCGATCTCCTTCGCGTTCTCCGCCACAATCGCTGCGAACTCCTTCAGCTGCGGGACAGTCGTGATCGCAATCTTCGCCCCCTCGGCGCCCGCCTCAGCAATGAGCTTCTTGGCCTTGTCGAGGTCCTGGCTGCGCTTCAGGTCACTCGCGAAGTCCTCATCCCACGGGCTATAGAGGTCGTTGCCGATGGTGCCGTAGCCTCCGCCGACGGTGTCGAGGATCTGCTTGCGGTCCACAGCGAGCCGGATTGCCTCACGCACACGCGGGTCCTTCGTGGGGCCGGTGGCCGTGTTCATGTAGATGTCCCCGCCATTGGCCGAGGCAAGCGGAAGGATGTCGACCGCGGGGTTGCCCTTCAAAGAAGCTACCTGCGCGCCCGGATTCACGATGGCGTCGACCTGGCCGGCGAGGAGCGCGTTGACTCGTGCATCGGGGTCCACGATCACCTTCAGCACGAGCTTGTCCGCGTGGGCCTTCTCGCCCCAATAGTTCTCGTTGCGCGCGTAGACCGCCTCAGAGCCGGGCGTGTAGCTCTCAAGCTTCCACGGCCCAGTGGCGATCGGCTTCTCCGGGTCGAAGTCGCTCGGCACGATCCCCATGGGCCCGCTGTCCCCCATCAGTTTCGCGAAGCCGATGTCAGGATGACCGAGCTTGAAGACGACGGTCTTCTGATCCGTCGCCTCCACCGTGTCGACGTTGTTGAACACATTGATGTTCAGCGCAATCGTCTTAGGATCTCTGATCCGGTGCATAGAAAATACGACGTCATCTGCGGTCACCGGCCGACCGTCGGAGAAGGTGACATCGTCTCGGAGAACGACAGTCCATGTCGTGGCCGTCGGGTCGGGCTCAAATGACTTCGCGAGCACATTCACCAGGTTCATGTCCTGGTCATAGGCGATCAGGGGCTCGTAGAGGACGTTCATGGCATAGATATCCCACAAGCCCGTCGCGACGTGCGGGTCGATCGTCGTCTCTGCAGATGTGGCATCGACCCCCACCGTAATGGTCCCGCCGTCCTTAGGCTCGGCCGCAGCGCGGTCGCCTGGCCGCGATCCGCCATTACCAGTGCACCCAGCCAGCGCCAGGCCCAAGGCGGTCGCGGCCGCCACTGCAACAGCGAACCGGCGGCGCCGCTTGTGCGTCGACACCGACCGATCAACCCTCTGGCCATCCGACACCGAACTCACTCTCCTTGCGACCACGGACCGTTCCTTTCGTCGAGGTGGTCATTCCGGGACCAGGCACCAACTGGATGCCGCCACCAAGCCGTTCTCGGCGTACGACCCCGACCTCTCCAGCGCGCTCCGTCTCATCTATTCGGTGCAGCATGCCCGATAAATGCTCAATGCGCTAGGGCGATCTGCGGGCTGATCTCGGCCCACCGCGTGAGAGTCTGTTGCGCCGACGGGCCAACGGTCCCGGCGCACGGGAAGCCTGTCGAATGATTCGCACCTGTCGGCGCGCGATGGCCAGTCTGCTACCATCTGTGCATATAGACTCATAGGGATCGATTATCAGCACCTGACGACTCTCCCGTGGCGTGGCGACCGGGCGGGCTCGGGCCAGCCCGACGTCCAGCGACGACCCCATCCCCGGAGGGGCAGTCCAGTTGCATCCCGGATTGCCGTCCTGAGAGGGAGACCTTGAGCAAGATTGCCGTGACCGGTGCAACTGGACACCTCGGTGGCCTGATCGTGCAGGGTCTGTTGGCGCGTCGGGTATCAACCTCAAACATCGTGCCGCTGGTCCGCACGGAGCGCCAGACCGCTCGATTCCGAGAGCTCGGGCTACGGCCGCGCGTCACGTCGTACGACGACCCTCTGCACCTGCAGGCGTCGCTTGTGGGCATCGACACCATGGTCCTGATCTCCCCACCCGGCGACAGGGGGAACAGCGTCGATCGACTCCGGCTGTTACTCGGGGCTGTCTTCGCCGCCCAGGGAGCGGGCATCAAGCATCTCGCCTACGTCGGACTCGCCGCGCCGGAACTTCGCGTGTTCAAGTTGGAGGACGTCGAGCTGGCCGTCGAGCACGCGATCCGAGCCGTCGGGCTTCCCTATACCTTCCTACGGAACAGCGTCTACTTCGACGAGCTGGGGCCGGAGATCAACATCGCCATCACCACAGGCGAACTGGTTTCCGCAAGCGGCAACGGCCCCTTGAACTGGGTGCCGCGAAGCAGCCTGGCAGAGGCGGCGGTCGAGGCGCTGCTGAACGACAACAACCTCAACCAGACCTACGAACTCGTTGCCGCAGAGACCTTCACCTACGACGACCTCGCTGATGCGATCTCGGCATTCACCGGTCGAAGCATCACTCACAGCCAAGCACCCCGAGACGACGCCAAACAGGCTCTCCAAGCGGGGGGAGCGACCGATGAGTTCGCCACGATGATGGTCGACGTCTTCCACCGACCGATCTCCGAAGGCAAGTTCCGGGCGACAGGTCACGATCTGCAGCACCTCACCGGGCAGAAGGGAACCCTGGACGTCGCCTCGATCCGTGCGATCGCGGATCTGGCCACCTAGGCGTTGCTCTCGATGCATCAGGCGCGTGGCATCACAGTGGCGGGCGCACCGTCCCGACATAGGTCGGCGCAAGCGGTCCGAGCCCAGCGACGCTGGACGATTGGCTCTCTGCTGGCCCGGCAGATGCGTCACGGTCGCGTGGCGGGCTCTGCGTCGGTCTGCCTGCTTCGCGCCGGCTGACGCACCGTCGCCGAGCAGGTGTTTGGGACGCGAGCTGGTACCGGTCGTGGTAAGCGGCGCTGGTGATGACAGCATCGATCCAGCGTTGCCACTCTGACGAGTGGTGGAGTTGCGGGCCGATCCGTCGGAACCCAACGGATTGCGCAGGGTAAAGATCGAGGATCTGTGATGGATGGTGTCCGCATCACCACTGACAAAGGACCTTGCCAGAACAGCCGCGCCTGACCGAGCTCGTCGTCGTGTCGAACGTCTCGGTCAGCCACATACCGAGCACGCCGGTATAGAAATCGACAGCGCTCTCGATGTCAGCGACCGCGATTCCGACTTGTCCGAGGCGGGCACCCTTGCCGTGCGCCGTTGTGTTACCTTCCTCCTGATGGTCGCTAATCGCGTTTGTTTGCCCGATACTCATACTCCTCGCTGGGTCGGGTTGCAGCAGCCAACTGGACGACGACGGCTGCCCGGCTCCCGGCTCCCCAACGCTTGCAAGTGATGACGTCGGGTAGGCATGACGGGGTGCTCGCTCGCTCAGCAGGTTGGGCCCTCGCGCTAGTAATGCGCGATCAGCCTGGTCTGCGCCGTCGCGAGGTCAGCCAGCTGTTTTGAACGCCCACTCAGCCGCGCGTATGTCAATCAGCGGACGTGCCCCTGGCGGGGGTGCGTGACCTCGTACTATTCAAGGGTCTTCAGGGAAGGGCGAATAGACGCCTGACCGGCCCGCACTCTGACAAAAGGTGCCGCATGACTTCCTCGCCTCGTGATCGTCGTGTCTCCCGGCGGATCGATGCCATCGCAGAATCAGCGACCCTCAAGGTGGACGCGAAGGCAAAGGCGCTGAAGGCCGAGGGCCGACCGGTCATCGGCTTCGGCGCCGGTGAGCCCGACGTCCCGACGCCCGCTTACATCGTCGACGCCGCCATCGCGGCCGCCCGCGACCCCAAGAACCACTGCTATACCCCGGCCGGCGGCCTGCCAGAACTCAAGGCGGCCATCATCGCGAAGACGAAGCGCGACTCTGGCCTCACGGTGTCCCCAGCGGAGGTGTTGGTGACAAACGGTGGCAAACAGGCCGTCTACGAGGCCTTCGCCGCGATGATCGACCCGGGCGACGAGGTGCTGCTCCCGGCGCCGTTCTGGACGACCTACCCGGAGTGCATCCAGCTCGCCGGCGGCATACCCGTCGAGGTCTTCGCGGACGAAACACAGGGCTACAAGATCGCGGTCGAACAACTTGAGGCGGCGCGCACTGAGCGGACCAAGATCCTGCTGTTCGTCTCGCCATCCAACCCGACCGGTTCGGTCTACAGTACAGACGAGATCCGCTCGATCGGCGCCTGGGTCGCCGAGCACGGCCTGTGGGTCGTCACCGACGAGATCTACGAGCACCTCATTTATGACGGCGTCGAGACGGGCTCAATCGCGACGTTGTGCCCCGACATCGCCCCCTACACCGTCGTGCTTAACGGCGTCGCCAAGACCTACGCCATGACTGGCTGGCGGGTGGGCTGGATGATCGGCCCGACCGACGTCGTCAAGGCCGCCACCAATCTGCAGTCGCACGCCACCTCCAACGTCGCCAACGTCTCCCAGCGTGCCGCCATCGCCGCACTCGAGGGCGGCCTGTCCGCTGTCGACGAGATGCGCATCGCCTTCGACCGACGCCGCAAGACGATCGTCGCAATGCTCAATCAGATCGAAGGTGTCTTGTGCCCGACACCCGTGGGAGCATTCTACGCATTCCCGTCGGTCAAGGGCCTGCTCGGCCGCGAGTACGACGGCCGAGTGATCAACACATCGGCCGAGCTGGCCGAGTACATCCTCGACCGGGCTGAGGTCGCCGTCGTGCCGGGTGAGGCGTTCGGTGCGCCTGGATACCTTCGGCTGTCATACGCGCTTGGCGACGACGAGCTCGTGGAAGGTATCGGCCGCCTGCAAGAGCTCTTTGGCCCGTGAGTCCCTGCCATGACGTGGCACGCGACCGCGGTGCAGGGCCGACTCGCCGAGCACCTCGAGTTTGCGCCGTGTACGCAACAACGAATTGAGCTACGTCCTCGGGCTGGGGCCGCGCAACTCACTCAGTTGAAGCCCACCGACCTGCTGCATCCGAGTGAAGACCGATCATGCTAAGTGACCGACCGGTCGTTGTTCCCCGACGACCGAGTAACGGGCGAGAAGGCTCCCCTTCTCACCCGGTCCCGGTTCTGTTCAGTGCGCACCGCAACAGCGACCGTCACCTGACCGCCGGAGCCGCGCCTCAGGCGGGGACACGAGCCAGTGCGGTGAGGATGTCGTCGACGCGGTCTTTGGCGTCGCCGAAGAGCATCTGGGTGTTCTCGCGGAAGAACAGCGGGTTCTGGACACCGGCGTAGCCGGCGGCCATGGACCGCTTGAACACGATCACGTTGTGGGCCTCCCAGACCCGCAGCACGGGCATGCCGGCGATGGGGCTGGTGGGATCTTCGGCGGCGGCGGGGTTGACGGTGTCGTTGGCCCCGATGACCAGCACGACGTCGGTGGTGGCGAGGTCGTCGTTGATCTCGTCCATCTCCAGCACGATGTCGTAGGGCACCTTGGCCTCGGCCAGCAGCACGTTCATGTGCCCGGGCAGACGACCGGCCACAGGGTGGATCCCGAACCGGACGTTCACACCGCGCTCG
>NZ_BAAIGC010000060.1:0-7352 GCF_054653495.1 Nocardioides sp. AN3 | reverse complement strand
GCTGGTTGTCGGATAGCCGTGACGAGAGCCTCCACCAGGTCGTCACCGAGTTCGGTGACCGGTTGCTGGATCGTGGCGCCGCGCATCGGCGTCCACCAGTCGTCGTACTGGAAATGCAGCTCTGCGAACGGGACGGAGCTGACGGATTGCTCATCAGGTGGCGCGATGGCCATCAGTCGCTCGATGTCGGCGCGAGCCTGGGCCGGGGTTCCGGTGTGGCACACCACCACCTCCAGGCCGCCTCGTCCCTCGAACGACGTACCGCCGATGAACGGGATCAGGCTCAGATGATCGCTCCACTCCCACGATGCTCGGAGCACGTCGACGGCGCGGTCCAGGTGGTCGAGCGACCAGCCCAATGCTCCGGCCTGCACGAGCGGCGGGACGTCGTGCAGCTGTACCTCCAGCGCGGTGACGACTCCGAAGTTCCCCTGGCTGCCGCGCATCGCCCAGAACAGGTCCGCGTTGTCGTCGGGTGAGGCGACGACGACCTCGCCGCTCGCCGTGACGACCTCCAGGCTGAGGATGTTGTCCGCGGCATATCCGGCCCGGGGCGACAGGTGACCGATCCCGGCGCCGAGCATCAGGCCCACTCCCGCACCGGAGAGCGCTCCGGTGACGCCGGCCAAGCCGAACCTCGCGGCCTCGACCTGCAGGTCACCACCACGGACGCCGCCCTGGATCCACGCGATTCGCTTCTCGGGAAATATCTGCACCCCGCGCATCAACCCCAGGTCGACGAGCACCCCACCGTCGGCGCACGGGGCGCCGACCGCGAACCCTCCGGACCTCACGTCGATCGGGAGCCCCCGCTCGCGCGCATAGTCGACTGCTGTCACCGCATCCGCGAGTCCCACACAGCGCGCGATGACAGCCGGCCGTGCTTCGGCTCGCCGGTTGAACCAGGGGCGTGCCACCTCATACGCCGGTTGCCCGGGTGTGATCCACTCTCCACGAAACACGTCTGGCACCTTCCGTCTAGCTCGACGCGAGGACGCGCCTAGCACGCTGGGCCGCGCGCGCCGCTTTCGATAGCACCGGTCAGCAGACCGGAGAACTGTGGTGCAAAGTCACCGCCCGCGAAGAGGAGCCGGCCGATGGGCTTGTCGACCTCCTCCGGGGGCATCTCGGAACGTGCCAGGTCGCGAGCCGCCGTGATGCCAGCGAGCCCTCCGCCGACGACGATCGCCTGCGCTCGATCAGTAGCCAAGCGCGCTCAGGATGCCGGCCGAGCGTTACGCGCACGCAGCAACTGGTCCTGGGTCCGGTGGGCTGCGGCGTGCGCGGACTCCACCGCCCCCTCGAACAGCATCAGGTTCTTGGGCGCGATGTCGGCGGTCGCGAAGGCCAGCCGGCCTTCTGGTGCGGCGAGCTGCGAGTGGGACCTGCTCACCCGGCCCGGCTTCCAACTGACCCAGTCCCCCTTCGAGTACGGGTCTCTGTTGAAGTCGTGGGAGTGGAAGTCGACTAGTTCGGCCCCCGGCAGCATCGCCTCAAGCGTGCGCGCCACAGACTCGCGCTCGGTGACGTTGAAGTGGTAGTCGTCACCCTCCATCGAGGCGAGTGCGTACATGACCATGAGTTGGACACCGTCGCCCAACTGGTGATCCGAATACACCATGAGCCCGCCCTCCGCCGACCGCGGCGCCGTGAACTTGGCAACCTTCGGAGCGTTGCGCACGCGCATCAACGCCTTGGCCGAGCGATCCGCTCCGTGGCGCTCTGCGGAAGTATCCCGCTTGACCTGGCTCAGCTGCGGTGTGAACTCGATGTCGTTCCAGACGTTCATGGGGACGGCGATGACGACGGCCAAGGCGCGAATGGTCTCACCGGCCGCCGTCGTGACCACCACGTCCTCCCCGGTCTGGTCGACGCTGGTCACCGGGCACTCGAGCCGGACCTCCCCGACATCGGCGGCGACCCGCTCCAGGAAGGACTCGGTGCGGATGTACATGGACGTAGCACCCCACAGGGACAGGGGGGAGAGGTCCATTCCGGCGAGCGCGTTGAGGATGTGAAGCGCCGAGCCCTCCTCGGCGTACCTGAAGGACAGCAGTCCACCCACGGTGGTGACGTAGTCGTAGGTCTCGGCGGGAAGGTCGAGCGGGGCAAGGAAGTCGGCGAGTGGAATGTCGAGGTCCGCGAGGTTCTGTTGGTCCAAGGGCATCCCAGGAGTGATCCGCGCAGCCGCGCGGATGCAATGGACCGCCGCCCGCTCGAGGTCGAAGATCTGCTCGATCGGCACGGGTGACGGGCCCGGGAGATGCTTGCCGTTGACCAGGGTCGGATAGGCATCCACCTCCTCCGCGTAGTGCACCTCGACGCCGTAGCGCTCCATCTCTGCGCTCATCAGCGGCCACTTCTCCGGCAACACGTACTGACCGCCGAGCTCGACATCGAGATCCGTGCCCGGATACTTAGTCGACCACGTCCGGCCTCCCAACCGGTCGCGAGCCTCGAGGACAAGCACCGAGTTGCCCTGATCCGTCAGATCACGCGCGGCGATCAACCCCGCGAAACCGGCACCGATCACAATCGCGTCGTATCGGTTGTCGTCCTGACTCATGCGAAACCTCTCCTCGATCGGTTGCTGCGATCCGATTGCCGACGGCGATCCAACAGCAAATCAACTACGACAAACATTACTGCACTTCAACGTGGTTGGTAAACCCCTTCACCCTTGCCAATTCGGCCGGGAGCACGTTGTGGTTGCCGGAGAAGGTGTTGTCGGGATCCCACTCGCGCTTGAGCTCGCGCAGGCGGTCCAACCGGTCGGCGTACATATCCCGCACACCGTCGAGGTCCAGCGGGACCCCCGCCGTGTTCGGATGATGGCCACTGCGGGCCGGCCCGATCTTCCGAGTGAGGTCCATGACCTCCGCGACCCACTGCTCGTGGCCGTCGTCCTCGGTCGGGTCGTCCCACCAGCACCGGGGACGATCATCCAGGTCGGGTCCTCGGCGGCATCTCGCACCGCGCTGGGGAGCTCGGGCGCCCGGCCGAGCGCGCCCGTGCGCGTGAGGATCTCGATGAAGCGCCGGCCGCCGCCAGGCTCGCGGATCTTGGCGACCAGCGCGTCGACGAGCTCGTCGCTGAGGGCGCCGACGGGCTGGTCGTTGATCGTGGTGCGGCACGGCGCGTACGCGTCGTCGAACATGAACGTCACCTCGCTGAACGGCACGACGCTCATCTCCTCCTCGTCGGGCGCGCCGAATGCCCGCAGCCGTGCGATCTCGTCGCGCGCCTGGTCCTCCGGACCGGTGTGGCAGACGAACATGTCCAACCCACCGCGACCTCGAGCGACACGGAGCTGAGTTCGGAGAGAAAATTGAGGTGGTCGGAGGCCGAGTCCCACTTCCGCAGAGCACGGAGAGGACCTTCGAGATTGTCCAGCGACCAACACATCGTGTCCGCATGGACGACCGGCGGCACCGCATGGAGCCTGACCTCGAGCGAGGTGACCACGCCGAAGTTCCCCGTCGACCCGCGCAGTGCCCAGAACAGGTCTGGGTTCTCGTCGGGTGACGCCGTCACGACCTCACCGGCCGCGGTGACCAGCTCGAGGCTGAGGATGTTGTCGGCCGCATAGCCGGCACGGGTGGCGAGGTGGCCGATACCGCCACCGAGCATTAGACCGACGCCAGTCAGCGAGAGTCCACCCGTCGCGGCGGCAAGCCCGTGCGCGCCCGCCTCGACCTGCAGGACGCCGCCGCTGACGCCACAGGGGATCCTGGCCACCCGCCGATCGGGCAGGATCTGCACACCGCGCATCAGCGACAGGTCGATGACTAGGCCGTCTCCCTGCCCGAGCCCACCGAGATTGGTCCCGGTGCTTCGTACGTCGACGCGCAGCCCGCGTTCGCGCGCATACGCCAGAGCCGACACCACATCTGCGACGCCGCGCAGCGCGCGATAATCTGCGGTCGCGCGTCGACGCGTTGATTGAAGACAGGTCGCGCACCGACGTAGTCCGGATGATCCGGATCGATCCACACCCCCGGAACAGGGCGGGTGCTCCCGAAGTCGAAGCCATGCGGCTGCCCGATCCTCGCCCGTGCCTAGCGCAGTCCGCGCTCTTCGAGGAGCGGCATGACGTGCTTGCCGAACGCCTCAACGCTGCGGGCCGGATCCCAGAAGAACAGCGCGACCTCGTCGACTCCAGCGCTGTGCATGCTCGCGAGCGTGTCAGCGACGGTCTTGTAGGAGCCGAACACCTGGTAGCCGCCGAGGCCAAGACCGAACTTGCGAAGGTGCTCGTCGTTGACGTCGTCGATCCCCCAGGAGGAGGAGCTCGCCGAACCGCTGAGCCTGCGGAACTGGTTGACCACCGCTTCGGCGTCGATCTCGTCCCCGAGCCACTGGACGGTCTCGGCGGCCTTCTCGTCGGTCTCGTCCATGACAACGAAGCACATCATGCAGATGCGCACCTTGCGGCCGTGTGAGGCCGCGGCCGCCTTGATGTCCTTGGCCTGTTGCTCCCAGCCCTTGGGGCCCGCCTGTCCAGGCGAGACGAAGATCGCGTCGCACTGCCTGGTCGCGAAGTCGATGCCGAGCTCCGACCCTGCGGCGTTCATCAGGATCGGCCGCGGGCTGCTCGTCGGCTTGGGGTCGACGTGCGCGCCGTACGCCTGGAAGTACTCGCCCTCAAAATCGATGGCATCGTCGGACGTCCAGAGGTACTTGAGCAAGGTGGCGTATTCGTCGGCCATCGCGTACCGCTCCTCGGGGGTACGGCCGACGCCTTTGGCGATCGCTTCGGGAGCACGATCCTTGCCCAGCCCGAACTGCGCGTAGTCGACCAGGTCGACGGCTGCCACAAGGTTCACCCCGACCCGGCCGCCGGACACATGGTCGATCGCAGCGGTCGTCTTCGCAACCACCAGCGGGTGGATGTCGAAGCCGACATGGACGGTGGAGACCAGGCGCATCCGCTCGGTCGCCACCGCGGACACGGCGGCGCCGGTCGCCCAGTCGAGACTAGCGCCGTTCCAGTCGGTGGCGCCCCCGTAGCCGCTCCACATCCCGTACTGCAGCTGGCCGTCGAAGCCGACCCGCTCGGCCGCCTGCAACAGGTCGCGCGACGCCGGCCACTCCCAGTAGTCGCGATACCGCTTCGGGTCCGAGAGCACTGCCTTCGTGGCCGCCAGACCGGATCGGACGTTCCACGCGAACAGTGAGAGCTGCAACGGGTGCTTCTGCTCGAGCCCCGGCTGCCCGCCCGGATCGAACGGCCCGCGGAGCACGTCGGCCTTGAAGGTCCTGCGGTGGTTCAACTTCCTGGCATCTTCGAAGCTCATTCGACACTCCCCTGCGTCATCGTCGTGGCGGTGCTTCCGAACCGGTCGTGGAGCCTGGGCAGGACGTCGGCGCAGATCCCGCGAAGGAAGCGCTCCTGGTCGTGGCCAGGCCCGTGGAAGACGAGATGGTTGAAGCCAACCTCGACGTACGGCGCGATCTTCTCGACGACCTCCTCCGGATCGTCGGAGACGATGAAGCGAGTGTGCGCCCGATCGAGGATCTTGTCGGCGGCCTGCTCCATCTCGAGCGCGTCGTCGATGCCCGTCTTCTCCTCGGGCTTGAGAGCCAGCGGGGCCCAGAAGCCGCACGCTTCCTTCGCGTAGTCGACGTCCTTGTCGTAGGAGACCTTGATCTCGATGAACCGATCGATGCCGTTGACGTCGCGACCTGCCTGCTCCGCGCCCTCAGCCAGGGCTCCGAGCAGGTCTCGGTAGAGCTGTGGATCCTTGCCCGACGTGGCGATGTAGCCGTCCGCGACTCGACCGGCCAATCTCGCCGCGATCGGCCCCGAGGCGGCGAGGTAGATCGGGATCAGCTCGTCGGGGCGGTCGTAGACCGTGGCGCGGTCGGTCCGGTAATACTTGCCCTCGAAGCTGACACGTTCCTCGGTCCACAGCTGCCGGATCAGCTCGATCGACTCGCTCAACATCATCCGGCGCTCCTTGGCGCCGTGCCACTCGCCTGCGGTCGCCGGCGTCTCGTTGAGCGCCTCTCCGGTGCCGACGCCGAGGAAGACACGGCCGGGATTGAGACAGCCGAGCGTCGCGAAGGCCTGCGCGATGACCGACGGGTGGTAGCGCATCGTCGGCGTCAGCACGCTCGTCCCGAGCATCGCACGCTCGGTGAGCTCGCCGAGTGCGCCCAACCACGGGAGCACGGCAGGGGTGTGGCCACCGTGATGGCGCCAGGGTTGGAAGTGATCGGAGACCGCGATCGTCTCGAGGCCGAGCTCCTCGGCCAGCCTGCCGAAGTCGATCAGCTCGCGCGGAGCGAACTGCTCGGCAGAAGCCTTGTATCCGTACTTCATAGGGATTGCTGGGGCGGAAAGCATTCCAAAACCTTACTGCAATCTCGCGGACTTGGCAAGGTTGCGGGGAGACCGTCTGCGTCAGAGAGCGATGTCGGCCAGCAGTTCGACCGCGGCAGGGTCGGCGGATGCGGGCACGCACAGAACGTCGTCGCCCCGGCCCGCTCGAAGGCAGCAAGCGTGCTCCGGATGGCGGCCGCGCCACGGGCGACGGACTGGAGGAACCACTGCCTGAATGCCGAGCTGGCGGCGTTGTAGAGGCGCAGTAGGTTGTCGTCGGCGCCACCCGGGCTGGGGTCCGGGAGCGCGAAGTAGAACATCCCCGTGATGCGCGGAACGCCGGTGCGACCGGCAGACGACGGCCGCGGTAGGAGCTTGGCCCGACGGCTTCGCCACTGATCGACCCGACCCGCTCCCCTTGCCACAACGTCCGCATTCGCCCGAGCTGATGATCGAACGCCCGACCCCGGGCCCGGTAGTCCACTCCGGAGACATCGAAGTCCTCGGGATTGCCGCCGCCTAGGCCGAGGACGAGGCGCCCTTTCGAGAAGTGGTCGAGCGTCGCGCCTACTTGGCCAGCAGCGCCGCGTTGACGTGCAGCGGTGCGAGCAGGACGTTCGTCACCTGCTCGACACGCTCGGTGACGGCCGCCGCCGCGGTCAAGGCCACGAGCGGGTCGTAGCCGATGCAGGTGAGCCGGTCGAGCGCGGCGACAGACGCGAACCCTGCCTCCTCGGCACCCCGGGCCCAGGTGATGATCGATGCGCGGTCAACGCCTGGAACATGGTTGGGCAACCCGATCCCGATCCTCATGACGTGCCCTCGTCGAGGGTCGGGCCCCGAGCCGCGAAGAGTCCCGGCGAAGCCGCCGCCGATCACCACCACGTCGTAGATGTGGCTGTCTGCGCTCATCTCAAGACTCCCCTCGCTCGGGTGCGTCGTTGCGTCGCCGACCGCAGCTCAGGACCCCTGATGCGACAACACTACGGCAGGTCGACAGGGTTACGAAACCCGCTTCTTGTTGGCG
>NZ_BAAIGC010000059.1:0-7418 GCF_054653495.1 Nocardioides sp. AN3 | reverse complement strand
CGTGCCCCACCAGAAAGGTTCCAGTGACGGTGGCTAAGTGACTGCCTTCACCGGGAGGCTGAGTCCTGTGCCACGCGCCTACCCACCCGAGTTCCGAGCACGAGTGATCGCTCTGGTTCGAGCCGGCAAACCGCAAACCAGACCGCCCACGAGCTCGACATCCATCGCGTCACGCTCTCGAAGTGGGTCAAGCAAGACAAGATCGACCGCGGAGAGATCCCCTGCGTCAACACGAGCGAGTCCGCGGAGCTCCGTGCAGCACGTCGCCGCATCCACGAGCTCGAGACAGAGCTGATCGTCCGGCAGAAGGCGAAGTTCCTGGGCGAGGACCGTCCGCGCCCCAAAAGGATCTACCCGGTGATCGACCGTCTCGTCGATGCCGGGGTCCCGGCGGACCGTTGCCGCCGGGTTCTCGGCGTTGCTCGGCAGAACTACTACAAGGCGAAGCAGGACTCCGACTTCGACGCAACTGCGGCGCGAGTGGCTCACCGGGTTGATCCGCGAGAGGAGAGTCCCCGGGAGTGGTGGTGCTTGAGGGCTGGCGGCGAGGCGTGGATCTGGTCCGCGATTCGGTTCGTGTAGCGCTCCAGGAGCTGATCGAGCTTGAAGCGACCGAACGCGTCGACGCCCCGCCCTATGAGCGCACCGACGAGCGTGTCACCGAGCGCAACGGCCACCGGTCACGAATGCTCACGACCACCGTCGGCGACGTCGAGCTGCGAATCCCCAAGCTGCGCAAGGGGTCGTTCTTCCCGATCATCCTCGAGCCCCGCCGACGGATCGGCCAGGCCCTCTACGCGGTGGTGATGGAGGCTTACGTCCACGGCATCAGCACGCGCAGCGTCGACGACCTGGTCGAAGCAATGGGCGGCTCCGGTATCTCGAAGTCCGAGGTCTCGAGGATCTGCAACAACCTGGACGAGACCGTCGGCGCGTTCCGCACCCGGACCCTGGACCATGTCGAGGTCCCCTACATCTACCTTGATGCGACCTACCTCCACGTCCGCAACCACCCGGGCAAGGGCGGCCAGGTCGTATCCATGGCCGTCATCGTCGCCACCGGCGTCACCGCGACCGGTGAGCGGGAGATCCTCGGCCCGGACGTCGGCGACAGCGAGGACGAGGTCTTCTGGCGCAGTTTCCTGCTCAGCCTCAAGCAGCGCGGTCTGGCCGGCGTGAAGCTCGTGATCAGCGACCAGCACTCGGGACTGGTCAAGGCGTTGAAGCGGGCGTTCCAGGGTGTCGCGCCAGCGGTGTCGGGTCCACTTCGCCCGCAACCTCCTGGCGCACGTCCCCAAGGGACGGGCCGACTACGTTGCTGCGGCGTTTCGGATGATCTTCGCCCAGCCCACTGCTGAGGACGTCCACGCGGCGTGGAACAAGACCCGTGACGAGCTCGCCGCCCGGTTCCCCAAGTTGGGTCCGTTGATGGACGACGCGAAGGCCGAGGTGCTCGCGTTCACCGCGTTCCCGCGCGAGCACTGGCGCAAGGTCTGGTCGACCAACCCGCTCGAGCGGGTCAACAAGGAGATCAAGCGCCGCAGCCGGGTCGTCGGGATCTTCCCCAACGCCGCCGCGGTGATCAGGCTCGTCGGGGCGGTGCTGATCGACATGCACGACGAGTGGATCGCCGGCGACCGCCGCTACCCGTCCTAAGGGTCTATGGCCAAGCTCTACGAGACCAGCGATACTGACTCGGTCGCCACCATCGAGAGCAGCGACGTATAGGCACCGAGGATCACCCCAAAGCCCACCACCCCGCGGGGCACTGTCATCCGCGAGGTCCACGTCGCGTCCCGCGGCACCTACGGATACCGGCGCGTGCACGCCCAACTCACCCTGGGCATGGGGATCACCGTGTGCGAGTGCACCGTGTGGTTGCTGATGAATCAGGCGGGCATTGTCGGGCTTCCCTGCCCGGCACGGGTCAAGCGGCTGCGCGGGGTCGTCACTGCCGACGATTTGGTCAACCGAAACTTCCATCGACTGCACCCGAACGAGCTGTGGGTCACCGACATCACCCAACATCGCACCCGGGAAGGGTGGGTGTACTGCACAGCGGTCCTCGACGCGCACAGCCGCCGGATCGTGGGCTGGTCGATCGACTCCAAGCAGGACTCGACCCTGGTCGTGAACGCTCTCGACATGGTCATCTGGAACCGTCAGCCAGAGCCTGACGGGATCGTCCACGCCGATCACGCCACCCAGTTCACCTCATGGAACTCCGACCGAGTTGATCCGCTCGGCAGGGCTGCTGCCCTCGTTCGGGACCGTCGGCGACGGGCTCGGCACGCGATGGTGGAGAGCTTCAGGTCTTCGATGCAGATCGAGCTCCTCAATCGCCGGCGATCGACGACCAGAGTGGAACTCGCCAACGCGATCTTCGAGTACATCGAGATCTTCTACAACCGCCAACGCCGCCACCTCGCGCTCGCTACCGCGCCCCAATCGAGTTCGAAGTAACCTCCAAGAACGACACCACAACCGCAGTCAGTTAGCCACCGCAACTGGAATCCAAACGGTGGGTCAGCTCAGACTGTCACCCGTTAGTGCAGCACACGCCAGTTCAGGACCTAACCAGTATCAAGCCCTGTTGACCCGGACTGGGACCTGCGCGATCTGTCGCAGGGAGTTCGACTGGACGCCTACGACCTTTCCAATCACCTCGATGTCGCGGATCCGCTTGATCATTTCCCCGTAGAGTGTTGACATCTCCAAGCGGGCAAGCTGGGCGCCGAGACATGCGTGAGCGCCGACGCCAAAGGAAAGGTGCAGATTCGGTGACCGATCGATCTGGAAATTATGCGGATCCACGAAGACGTCTGGGTCGCGGTTAGCGGCTGCGTAGAACATGACGACTTTGTCTCCGGCACGAATCTGCTGATCCCCGAGGACCACGTCGCGAACCGCCGTACGACGAAATTGCATCACGGGGGTCACGAACCGGAGCACCTCTGCCACGGCGGTTCGAACCAGCTCAGGCTGACTACGCAGATCAGACCACAACCCCCTGCTGCTGATCTCAACGATGCCGCCCGCAATGGCGTTACGCGTCGTTTCGTTTCCAGCCACAACCAGTAAGTTCCAGAACGCCGCCATCTCCGCCTCGTTGAGGCGCTCACCATCAATTTCGGCCGTTGCAATGAGGCTGATGAGATCACCACGCGGATGCCTTCGACGGTCCTCGGCAATCCGCTGCCCATACTGAGCCATCTCGGTCGAGGCTTCAACGAGGGCGTCGAGGCTGCCCAGATCTGGGTCGTCAGCGAACGTAATAGCGTTCGTCCACTTCAGGAGCAGATGCCGCTCCTCCCGGGGGATGCCTAGAAGATCAGCAAGAACACAGATTGGAAGTTCGGCCGCTACCTTGGAGACAAACTCAACCTCGCCGTCCGCGATCATGTCGTCTACTAGCTCTTCAGAGATTCGAGCGATCGACTCGCTCATGATGCGGATCGCACGCGTGGAGAAGAGCGGCCGGACAAGTTGACGAATCCGGCCATGGGCGGAGCCATCCATATTGATCATCATGGCGCGGGTCGCTGCTAGACCATCCTCGTCGAGGCTGGCGAGACTCACTCCGCCGAGCCACGACGAGAAGGTCTCGGGTGTGCGCGAGACATGGCTAACCAGCTCGTGACTGGTAACCGCCCAGAATCCCGGGTCGTCCTTCAGCCCGCCGCCCAGTGGTACGTACTTGCGGTCACGCGGCTTCTCGTCGTGCCAGGCAACGGGGGCGGAGGACCGCAAAGCGTCGAACGCGTCAAACGGCGGACCATCCGCGTAGGAACTTGGCGCCGTTAGATCGATGCCGATGAAGTCAGCCGCTCGAGCCGCACCTATAGGCGCAGATGAAGGCGTCACTGGGATGAATGTCGTTGCCACAAAGTCCTCCTACAGTTGCTCTGCGAGCGCAGCGAAGTCGATGGCGAAGTCTGTCGACGACCCGTCGCGTGGTTGGGTGGGGTGTGATTTGAGGACAAATGCCTCGAGGATGTAGCCGCCCAGAGCCTCGGTTGTGTCGTAGTAGCCGAACTCGGCGGCACCCTCCATCAGCCCGCCGCCCATCACCATCGGCACGTCGATGGAGTCGAGCCATGCTCGCGTCCGCTCCCATTCGACTGGCCCCGAAGAAACGTTCAGCAACATGTGGTGAATTCCAGCGCCCCAAAGATCCCTGAATTCACGGTTGTAATGGCTAGGGCCATGCGTCGGCTGAATGATTTCTAGCCCGAAATCTAGAAACGGGATCGCCAGCGCGGTCAAGTATGCGTGATCCACTTGCTTATTACGATAAAATGGACGTTCCAGGGAACCCTTTTCCGTGCGCCACTCGCGAATTTCCCACGTGTTCAGGCCGAAAACATCCCGGTAATTCTGGATTGTTTCCATCACGTCGTCGACGACAATACCGAAATGGTTAATACCGAAGATTTGCAGAGGACCCGTGCCCTCCGGTCGAGAGTAACTTCCTCTGTGATCGACCCGGCAACCAACTGGTCCAGGACCCGAGGACTCAGGTTCCACGTCAAGCTCGACATAATATCCGCCAAGGGCTTTGCGAGTGTCGAGGAAATAGCGCTGGATTCGGCCGTCCACCGTCATCGAGGCGGCGACTTCGATGCCTAGCGCGGCCGCGCGGGCACGAACTTGTACGAAATCGTCCGAATTGACCTGACCGAGTTTCAGATGAGAAATCCCCTGCCGCCGCTTGAATCGAAAGTCCATGAAGACGGACTCACCACTCACGGGTTGAACGAGCTCAAATGAGACAGGACGATTCAGATTTTCGGTACCATCCCACCCGCAGTCATCAGGGGGAACACTCGTCGCAGTAGCGATTCGTAATCGTGGGGCTTCCACGCGGCGCCCGCCAACGGTCGCGTTCGTAATCTCGGCCGGACCCAGGTCGCGAATGTACCACTCGTTAATGCCGAAAATCTCGGCGTATCGTTTGGTGGCCAGATCGATGTCACGGACGACGATACCGACGTGGTGGAGTCGGTCGACGCTCAAAGGCGATGCCATCTCAACTTCCATCACGCGTCAACTCCCCCACACAACCGTCTCGGACCACGATCGAACATCTGCGGGCAGCCAGCGATCATATAGGTGCGTAAACTCCTGCTGGCGATAGAACTCGATTCCACCAGTCCCCCGCTTTCGTTCCACCATGGGCATCTCGCCACCGGCCGAACCGGTCTTGGTCCGCAGACTCCAATGCTTGTCGTAGACGAACTGGTTCTCCCAAAGTTCGAGTAACAGGAAGTGCTCTGCGACGTCGACACTTCGCAACCACTGATACTGCAAGCAACCTGGCTCGCGCCTGGTCAGCATTTGGTCAGCAACGAGGTTGGCACGCAGCTGCGCGGAGTCCGTCAAGCCGATCTGAAGCACGACCCTGACGGCACCCCGGCCCGGCCATACGATGGCTGACTTCTGCGCCCCGATCGCGGTTGCCGTCCATGCAGCGCCCGGCCCGAATGGTTCCACCATGTAGAATTCCGAAGGCGACATATCATTGGCCGCGTCGTGCAGCTGGCCTAGGAGCCAATCTTCTTTAGGATTAGCGACCGCACTCGCCCAATGTTCGGCGTACTGAGCCTGGCTGGGCCATACTTCCACTAGCGCGAATAGACCATCGTCGTTGACCGCAGCGTATGCCTCAGCTTCGCTCGCACCCAGCTCATCCCTTAGCCGGTCCGCATAAGCTTCGAGCCCCTCTGGCGCGGCGTTCATGCGCCCTTGATGAAGGCTTCGGATGGGCCCACTCAACGCCCACCTCCGATCCGTCGAACGTTGCCCAGCGGCGTAGCAGCGCCACTTCTCGTCCCTAGTACTTCGGCGACGAAACCGGTCAACTGCTGGTCCTTACAGGTTTGAACGGGCACGACTGGCTCCCCCTCGCAGGTGTTTCTGCGCGGGCCGTGCCGCGCGCCTGACATAGCGTCAGTGACTCATCGACATCATGTCAACCAGCCGTCTTGGTGTCAACGCATCCGGCTCCCGAGCACCTTCCACCAGTCGTCGGTTAGTGACTCCACTGTGATGGCTGCGAGCGGTGACAAGTCGAGGAGTCGGGTCTGTCGGATGACATGGAATGCCGAGATCAGACGGCAGGCGTGAAGTAACGCGTCGTCGTCGGCGAGGTCTGTGCGATGCCGCTTGAGGAACTCGGCGGTCGCTCGGATGCTGGCCCCCATCTGGGCGTCCCGTAGTTGGCGGACTACAGGTTCGAGTACGGTCGCTTGATCGACGATGGTCGGCAACGGTTCCATCGGGTCCCATAATCGGATCGCGTCCACGACCCATTCACGCACGCCATTACGCGTGAGGGGCACGAGCTCGAAGAGCTCGGTGAAGACGCGATCGAAGTGAACGCCCAGTTCGTGGACCAACTGCACTGCGACAGCCGCCTTCCCGTCGAAGTGCGTATAGAATGTCGGCCGGCTCGTTCCTGCGCGTTCTGCGATTTGGCCCACGGTAGCCGCCGCATAGCCGAACTCTCCGAAGACCTCGATTGAAGCGCGCAGAAGGAGAGCCTTGGTCTGTGCGCGCTGCTCAGCGCGCTGACCGAAATACTCCAAGTATGTCGTGTGCACGTTACGACACTAACGAGGTCTTCCGGGTGTTCTCCCGCGGGATCCCGCGCAGGCGACCGGCGCGCATCAACCGCTTCACCGCGCACAGCGCGGCCGGGATGGCCTCTCGGCTGGCTCGGCGTGGACCTTTCTCGCACCATAAGTACCTGGATCGCCTACTGGACAACCTTGATGTCTTCAACCAGTTCGGTGTCACGGATTGCGCTCGCCGACAGCGGCCCCGGCCTTGACGGCGTAGTAGCTGCTCGGTGTGATCTGGACACGACCTTCCTCAGCGCAACGCAGATCGGCTCGACCTCGCGCCCGTCGAACAGGCGTGGACCTCGATATGGGCAACTACTTCGGGATGGGGCGGTCGAGCTCCGCCGCGAAGGAAACCGCAGATGTCATCAGAATGTGGTTCGCTTGCCGCAACGCGCCTTGGCCCTCGCGATGCCCGGCCGGGCACCGTTGTCGATCTCGGCCTTCCGGACCCGCCCGCGCAACGCCTCGGGTGCACGCCGAGCTGCTCCGCCACACGGTGGATCGCGTCACTCTACGAGGCCGGGTCCTACGCAGCTCGACCGCCATTCAGGTGGCCATGCTCACGCAGCTCGCCTGGGTACGGTCTGGGTGGTGCCATGACTCTCGTCCTCCATGGATTGAGCGCCTCCAGACCATGGGCGAATTTTTCCCAAGACGTATCGAGGATCGGACCCGTTCAAGAGGGCCTGCGGATATCGACACAGTCCCGCTAAAGGCCCGACTAGAAGTACTCCTCAACTTGAGCTCCAACTCCTCGGGGAAGTCCGGGCAAAGCGGTGACTGAGGACTTCT
>NZ_BAAIGC010000058.1:0-11016 GCF_054653495.1 Nocardioides sp. AN3 | reverse complement strand
ACACCACTGCAACACCGTCGTCACCGACGGCGACTCCTACCGAATGAAGCAAGCCCGGGCGAAGGGAGAAACACGACTCAAAACCAGCTGAAACTCAGCGAGGGGTGGGGACTTTTGGTTGGCCACCAGCGGGGACCGCAACTTGGCCATTGACAGGAAAGCGCCCTGTTGGGCGATCGATCTGCGGGCGATCCGCAGCGCGGCGACGAAGGAGACGCGGTCGGGGTCGTGTCCGGCGTGCTGGGCGGCGTCGTACATCAGGCTGCGGATGGCGTAGTGGCAGCATAGGTGGCCCCAGATCTCCTGGAGGACCAGCTCGGGCGACTTCGAGCGCAGCACCGCGCGTGCTCCGCGTTGATGGGTCTTGAGCTCGTCGAAGGCGCTCTCGATCTCCCAGCGCTGGGCGTAGACCGCGGCCAGCTCGATGGCCGGCGCCTGGCGGGGGTCGAGGATGGTGGTGAGCAGCCGGTAGGGGCCAGCGGGCTGACCGCTCGGGTCGCGGCCGTCGGCGATGCTGTACTCGATCACCCGCACTCGCAGTGGACGCTGACGTCGGCGGTCGGCGACCGAGTCGAAGACGTCGGCGGTGAAGGACCCGTCGGGCAAGTCCTCGATCGGGCCGAGTCTGAGGTAGTCCTTGACCCGCCAGAGCAGGTCCGCCCCCGTCGCGGCAGCGGCCTGCCAGGTGGTGTAGCTGTAGAAGCCGCGATCGGCCAGGCACAGCATCCCCGGTGCCAGCCGGTTCAGGAGTTCGGCTGACAAGGCACTCTCGGAGGTCGAGTAGGGGCCGAGGACGGCCTCGGCGGGTCACAGCGCCGTCGGGAGCCGGCGTGGCTCGCGTAGCCGGAGGGAGGAACGGTCCTTCGCACGTCGGCGAGTGTGGGCCAACGGGCCACTGCGTTCCCCGCTGGTCAACCACCGGGCCTCCTTGCCCTTCGGGACCGGGTTCTGCACCGACGGGTCCCGCATCGTCACGAACGCAAACAGAGCCGAAGTCGCTGCCAGCCGACGGTTGATCGTCGCCGGGGCGTACTGGTCCAGTGGCCGCCCCGACATCGCCACCACGTTGGGTCCGGGCCGCCCCGGCACCTTGGCTTCACGACAGGCTCGCAGGTACCCCAAAAGGACCTCGACGTCGACCCGGTCGAGTTCGACGTCCACGTCGAGGAGCCAGCGGCAGAACGCGAGCAAGTCGTACCCGTAGGCGCGCACCGTCTTGGGCGAGTAGTTCCGGTCGACCAGATGCGCGAGGAACTCATCGACCAGCACGAACCGCGACGCGTGGTGGCCGGCCAGCGCCCATGTGCCGTCGGCACGCTCGACCAGCCGCAATCTGGTCTCGTTGCTCATGGAAACAACTGTCACCACGCTGACCCATCAGATCGCCGCATCCACCATCACCGGGCGTGATGCGAAAACACAGGTCATGGGCTGGTCTCATTCACTCGCCGTGTCGAATACGTGAGACCACGGGGCCGGCGTGGGGTCGGGCAGCTTGGCGGGCGGCTCCGCCGACTTCCGAGCCTTCCGCTTGCTCCCAGCCTTCCCAGGCCTACTGCAGCGATGGGGCCGTGGCCGCGGCCGAGGAGGCGATCCAGCTGCACGGCGGCATCGGCATGACCTGGGAACATCCTGCCACCTCTACCTCAAGCGGGCCAAGGCCGACCAGATCGCCTTCGGCACCGCCGGCCTCCACCGCGCGCGGCTCGCCGCCCTCATCGACCTGCCGGCCCCGCGCTGAGTGGTCAGGCGCTCGACGGCTGGACATCGACAGGGTGCACGAACCCGTACGTCGTGGTGCGTTGGCGGGCTGGGCGCCCGGCCAGAGCAGCGAGCCTCTCCAGGTCCGCGCCGGTGCGGGACGAGCCGTGCTCGGAACCGGCCATGCGAGAGATGGTCTCCTCCATGAGCGTGCCGCCGACATCGTTGGCGCCGCCGCGCAATAGCTGGGCGGAACCCTCATCGCCGAGCTTGACCCACGAGCACTGCACGTTGTCGATGCGGCCGTGCAGCGCGAGGCGGGCGAACGCGTGAACCGCGCGATTGTCTCGCATGGTTGGTCCGGGGCGGGCGACGCCGGCGAGATAGATGGGCGCGTTGTGGTGCACGAACGGCAACGGGACGAACTCGGTGAACCCGCCTGTGTCGTCCTGCAGCCTCGCGAGGACGCGCAGGTGGCCGAGCCAATGTCCCGGATGGTCGACGTGGCCGTACATCATCGTGCTGCTCGACGGGATGCCCAACCGGTGCGCGGTGCTGACCACGTCGATCCAGGTCTGTGCGGGGAGCTTGCCCTTGGTGAGCACCCAGCGCACCTCGTCGTCGAGGATCTCGGCTGCGGTCCCGGGGATGGAGTCCAGACCCGCGTCCTTGAGCTCGGTCAGCCAGTCGACCACGCTGACCCCGGCCTTCGCGGCCGCCGACACGATCTCCATCGGGGAGAAGGCGTGCACATGCATCGAGGGCACGCGAGCCTTGATCGCCCTGACCACCTCGGCGTAGTAGCTCACCGGCAGCTTAGGGTCGATCCCGCCCTGCATGCACACCTCGGTCGCTCCGGCATCGGCGGCTTCGACGGCACGTTCCGCCACCTCTGCGGTGGACAGGCGGTAGGCGTCGGCATCCCGCTCCCGCTGTGCGAAGGCGCAGAACCGGCAGCCGACGTAGCACACGTTGGAGAAGTTGATGTTGCGGTTGACCACGTAGGTGATCTCCTCGCCCACCACGTCGGCCCGGAGGTCGTCTGCCTGGCGGACCATCGACTCCAATGCGGCGCCCTCGGCCGTCAGCAGGCTTATGGCCGCGCCGGCGTGCTCGGGCTCGAGCAGCTTCGCGGGGTTCTCCGCGGCTAGCCGCAGTGCGGCCTGCACCTCTCTGTCGAGCGGCGCCGGGGTTCCCCACGCGGATGCCAGGTCGCGCCCCACGTCCGGAGCGCCCGGCCTGGCCTGCTCGCGCAGCGTGTCCCAGTCGCCGTACACCGAGTTGAAGTCGCCGCGTCGATCGGCGGCGCGGCCAGTGGTGTCGATCGCGGCATGCAGGTCGGCTCGGCCGACGGTGGCGATCCCGCCGTCCGGCTCTTGCCATCGCCGGCCGACGAGCGTGGCCTCGGTCGCCGCCAGACCGTCCGGCCCTGCGAGGGCCCGCACGTGCTCATGCAGCCGTACGTCGATCCACGTGTCCGCGGCGCGTACGAACCGGGGATAGACCGTCAGCCGCTCGCGCAGCTCGAAACCCGCGGCCGCGGTCCATCTGGCGAGCTGCTCGATCGCTGGCCAGGGTCGCTCGGGATTGACGTGATCCGGCGTCACCGGCGAGACGCCACCCCAGTCGTCGATGCCGGAGCGCAGCAGTAATGCGTGCTCCTCGCCGACCAGATTCGGGGGCGCCTGCACCGACACTCCGGGCGGCAGGACCAGGCGCGCCACCGCCACCGTGGCCGCGAGCTCACGCAGGTCCGCGTCGGGCATCGCCCTCATCGCGGTGTCCGGCTTCGCACGGAAGTTCTGCACGATGACTTCCTGCACGTTGCGGTACTGTCGCGCGCGGGCTCGGATGGCCAGGAGCGACTCCGCCCGCTCGCTGTGATCCTCCCCGATGCCGACCAGGATCCCGGTGGTGAACGGCACTCCGACCCGCCCCGCGTCGTCCAGCACCCGCAGCCGGACCGCCGGCTCCTTGTCCGGACTCCGGTAGTGCGGGCCCCCCGGCTCCGACCACAATCGTTCGGCTGTCGTCTCGAGCATCATCCCCATGCTCGGTGCGACCGGCTTGAGCCGCTGCAACTCCTCCCACGACATCACGCCCGGGTTCAGGTGTGGCAGCAGGCCGGTCTCCTCGAGCACCGCGATCGCACACGCCCGCAGGTAGTCCAGGGTGGACGCATAGCCCCGGGCTTCCAACCACTCCCGCGCCTGTGGCCAACGTTCCTCCGGCCGGTCGCCCAGGGTGAACAACGCCTCCTTGCACCCCTGGGCCGCACCTGCACGGGCGATCTCCAGCACCTCGTCCCGCTCCAGATAGAGCGTGTGAACCTTGCCAGGGACGCTGACGAACGTGCAGTAGTGACACCGGTCTCGGCACAGCCGGGTCAGGGGAATGAACACCTTGCGGCTGTAGGTCACAACACTGCTGCGGCCTTCGTCGACCAGGTGCGCCGCCCGCACCCGGCGCGCCGCCGCCAACAGCCGCTCCCAGTGCTCGCCTTCGGCGCGCAGCAACGTCGCAGCCTCGGTGACGTCGAGTGCGACACCTTCCTCGGCCCGCCGCAACGCGCGGGACACGGCTGAGTCGTGCTGGCCTGCATCGGTCACGAGAACTCCATCCCACATCGCCCAGGAACCTGCGTCGCTGATTCAGACCTTGCTGGACGTGCATAATGTTAGCACACAGAGTGTGATTCCACGATCTGAGGTCAAGCTCGTTTACGAGGACGGCACGGCGTGCACACGGGCGCCCCTCTCGCCAGACTTGCTACTCTACCGAAGATACGTTAAGTTGCCACACCTCAGCGAATCACCGTCGATACTGGAGGATGGAATGACGCAGCGAGCGCACGTGGTCGGTGTCGGGATGATCCCGTTCCGCACGCCGAGCAAGTCGGAGTCGTACGACGTGATGGGAGCGAAGGCGGTTCGAGCGGCGCTGCTGGACGCCGGCCTCGACCACGGCCAGGTGCAGCAGGCCTACGCGGGCTACGTCTACGGCGACTCGACCTCCGGGCAGCGAGCGCTCTACGAGGTCGGCCTGTCAGGTGTCCCGGTAGTGAACGTGAACAACAACTGCGCGACCGGGTCCTCCGCCCTGTTCCTGGCGCGGCAGGCGGTGGAGCACGGGATCGCCGACTGCGTCCTGGCGGTGGGATTCGAGCAGATGCAGCGCGGCGCGCTCACGACGCACTGGAACGACCGGCCCAGCACGTTCGACCGGTTCGACGCGGTCGCGCACGAGGTGCAGGGCAAGTCGGACGCGCCGATGGCCGCGCAGTACTTCGGAGGCGCGGGCGCGGCGTACGCGGAGAAGTACGGCACCAGGCCGGAGACGTTCGCGGCCATCTCGGTGAAGTCCCGCAAGCATGCCGGGCACAACCCCTACGCGGTGTTCCGCGACCCGCTCACCATCGAGGAAGTGCTGACGTCTCCCCACATCTTCGGCCCCCTGACCCGGTTGCAGTGCTGCCCGCCGACCTGCGGAGCGGCGGCGGCGGTGATAGCCAGCGAGGACTTCGCCCGCAAGCACGGGCTGCGCACCGATGTGGCGATCAAGGCCCAGGCGATGACCACGGACTTCCCGTCGACGTTCGACGAGAAGGACATGCTCAAGGTCGTCGGCTACGACATGGCGAAGGCCGCGGCGCAACAGGTGTACGAAGCATCCGGGGTGTCGCCCGAGGACATCCCCGTGGCGGAGCTGCACGATTGCTTCACGGCCAATGAGCTGATCTCCTACGAGGCCCTTGGGCTGACCCCGGAGGGCACGGCCGAGAAGTTCATCGCCGACGGCGACAACACCTACGGCGGCCGTGTCGTCACCAACCCGTCGGGGGGCCTGCTGTCCAAGGGTCACCCGCTCGGCGCCACCGGTCTCGCACAGTGCGCCGAGCTGGTGTGGCAGCTGCGCGGCGAAGCAGAAGGCCGTCAGGTCGACGGCGCCAAGCTGGCGCTGCAGCACAATATCGGCGTCGGTGGCGCCGCCGTGGTGACGCTCTACGAGAAGGTCAGCTGACCGATGGCCGTCGACCCCAGCGTCGTCGACACGGAGCTACCGCCGGTCCGGATGACCGTCGACGCCGGGCGGCTGCGGTTCTTCGCCAAGGCGATCGGCGAGACCGACGACGTCTACACAAGCGATGACGCCGTGGTGCCCCCCACCTTCCTGTACAGCATCGAGTTCGAACAATCAGACCCGTTCGCGTGGCTGAAGCAGCTGGGGGTGGACCTGCGCCACCTCCTGCACGGCGAACAGTCCTTCACCTACCACGCGATCGCTCGCGCCGGGGACACACTGATCGCCAGGTCACGTATCGCCGACGTCTACAGCAAGAAGGGCGGGGCACTGCAGTTCATCGTCAAGGAGACCGCAGTGACGCAGGCCGATGGGACCCCGGTGGCCGACCTTCGAATAGTCGCTGTCGTGCGCGACGTGGTCGTAGCGGCATGATCGAAACAGGCATGATCGACGTCGGCACCGAGCTGCCCCCGTTGGAGCTACCCCCGATCTCGCGCACCACGCTGGCGCTGTACGCCGGGGCCTCCGGCGATCACAACCCGATCCACGTCGACCTCGACAACGCCCGTTCGGTCGGGCTGGACGATGTGTTCGCCCACGGCATGCTCTCCATGGCCTACCTCGGCCGACTGCTCACCGGCTGGGTGCCCCAGGAGCGCATCCGCTCCTTCCAGGTGCGTTTCGCCGCCATCACCCCCGTGCATGGCCGGCCCACCTGCACCGGACGGGTGGTGTCCGTCCAAGACGGGCAGGCCACGCTCGAACTCGCCGTCACCCTCGCCGACGGCACCGTCACCCTCACCGGCGACGCCACCGTCGCCCTCGCCTGACACACCAGACTGAAAGGTCGATTGAAGATCATGGGAAACCTGCAGAACAAGGTCGCGATCGTCTCGGGCTCCGGCCGCGGCATCGGCCGCGAGATCGCGCTCAAGCTCGCCGCCGAGGGCGCTGCGGTCGTGGTCAACGACCTCGACGCCGATCCCGCCAAGGAGACGGTCGCCGCTATCGAGGCCGCCGGCGGGAGGGCTACTACCTGCATAGGCTCGGTGACCGAGGATGACTTCGCCGAGGGGTTCGTGCAGACCGCGGTCGACACGTTCGGCGGCCTGGACATCATCGTGAACAACGCGGGCTACACCTGGGACTCGGTCATTCAGAAGATGACCGACGAGCAGTGGGATGCCATCCTCGACGTCCACCTCAAGGCCCCGTTCCGGATCCTGCGGGCCGCCCAGCCGGTCATCTCCGCCGCGGTGAAGAAGGCCAAGGATGCCGGTGAGCCGGTCCCTTGCCGCAAGGTCGTCAACATCTCCTCCATCGCCGGGCTCGGCGGCAATGCTGGCCAGACCAGCTACGCCGCCGCCAAGGCCGGCGTCACCGGCCTCAGCAAGACGCTATCCAAGGAATGGGGGCGCTACAACGTCACCGTCAACACCGTCGCGTTCGGACTCATCAAGACCCGCCTCACCGAGACCCCCGCTGGCGCCGACGGCACCATCGACGTCGAAGGCAAGGAGATCAAGGTCGGTGTCAATCCCGACCTGCTCTCCACCATGGAGCGCATGATCCCCCTCGGCCGCGGCGGCACCTCGGCCGAGGCCGCCGGTGCGGTCTACCTGCTCTGCACACCTGAGTCCGACTACATCAGCGGCCAGACCGTCGTCTGTGGCGGCGGCTTCATCATGTGAGGCAATCTCGCCGTGGACAAAATCCGAAAGGCTGGGTAGGCATGGTGGACGTGACGCGGGCTCTCGATGAGGCCGGGCTGACCAACTCCTTTGTTCGTGAGTACGTCGCGCACTGGGCCGGGGTGACCGGCGCCGAGAGGGTCGAGGTCGTCTCAGCGTCCGACGACGCGCGGTTGGTGCAGGAGGCACTGGACGCGGGCGAGCTGCTTCCGGCCGGCGAGGGTCTCTACTACTCGCGGTCCTACTTCAAGGACACCGCGCGCGCCGAGGAGCGCACCATCGTCGCCACCAACGACGAGAGCGACAAGGGCACCTACAACAACTGGCGGCCGGCGGCGGAGATGAAGCCGCTGCTGGTGGACCTGATGACCGGCGCCTCGGCCGGCAAGACAATGTACGTCATCCCCTACCTGATGGCGCCGCCGGGATCCCCGCTGGACAAGTTCGCGGCGGGTGTCGAGCTCACCGACAACCGCAACGTCGTCCTCCAGATGATCCGCATGGCGCGGGTCGGCGTCGAGTACATCAACGACCTCGAGGACTCGTTCGTCAAGGCCGTCCACGTCGCCGGCGACCTCGAGAACCTCGGCCAGGGCACGCCCGACGACCAGCGCTACTTCGTGACCGTCGCCGACGAGCGCACGATACTGCACTTCGGCTCGTCCTACGGCGGCAACGCGCTGCTCGGCAAGATCGCCCACGGCCTGCGCCAGGGCTCCTACGACGGCTGGAAGAACGGCTTCCTGGTGGAGCAGTTCATGCTGATGGGCATCACCGACAAGGAGACCGGCGCGAAGTACAACATCTGCGGCGGCTTCCCGAGCGCCTCGGGCAAGACCAACCTCGCGATGACGCTGGCCCCCGATGCCCTCGGCGACCGCTACTACGTCGAGTTCTACGGCGACGACATCGCGTGGCTGTGGGTCGGCGAGGACGGCAAGCTCTACGGGCTGAACCCGGAGAGCGGTGTCTTCGCTGTCGCCAAGGACACCAACGAGAAGACCAACCCGACCGCGATCGACTCGATCGTCCCCGGCACCGGGTCGATCTTCACCAACGTCGCGTACAACGAGAAGACCCAGCAGGTCTGGTGGGAGGGTCGCGGCGAGACGCCGACCGACGCTGATCCAGATTTTGGCGGCTGGCTCGACTGGAAGGGCGAGCGGATCGCCGACCGCGCGCCCGAGGACGCCGACGCTCCGTGGGCGCACCCCAACAGCCGGTTCACCACCACGCTGGCCAATGTCCCGAACGTGGCGGCCGACGTCGAGGACCCCGCTGGTGTGGAGATCCACGGCGTCATCTTCGGTGGCCGCACGCGTGACCGTGAGCCGCTGATCCGTGCGATCACCGACGTCGCTGAGGGCGTGTACGACGGCCTCACCCTGGGTGCCGAGGCGACCGCTGCCGCCGACGGGCTCGAGGGCGTGCTGCGCTACGACCCGATGTCGATGCGGCCGTTCATGTCCTACCCCGAGGCCGACTACGCCGCACACTGGCTCGAGGTCATCGGCCGCGCGACCGACAAGCCGATCTTCGCCCACGTCAACTGGTTCCAGCGCGGCGACGACGGCCGCTTCCTCTGGCCCGGCTACCGCGAGAACCTCCGCCCGCTGCTGTGGCTGATGCAGCTGAAGCACGGCGAGGTCTCCGGCGTGCAGACGCCGGTCGGCATCATCCCGTCCCGCGAGGAGCTCAACCTCGACGGCCTCGACGACCAAGCGCTCGCCGACCTCGACACAATCCTCAGCATCGACACCGATCGGTGGAACCAGGAGATGAAGTTCCGCGAGGAGCACCTCGCCCAGTTCGACGGCCTGCCCGAGGAGATCTGGGAGGCCCACCGCCGCGTCGCCCAGGCCCTCGAGAACCAATGACCATGCGCGGAGTCGACTCGTCGCGATGGACGGTCCAGCGCAGCCACAACCACATCGAGGAGGAGCGCATGTCCACATCCGTCATCGTCTCGGGAGCCCGCATCCCGATCGGCCGACTTCTCTGCGTCGGGGTTGCCGCGCCGTGCGGCAATGACGGTCGACGCGACGCACAGCTCGTGCGCATTCCCTGCACGAAGGCGATCCCCGCATGACAACAGCTCCGGGCGCGGCTGGCCCTCTCGCGGGAGTCAGAGTCGTCGAGATCGCCGGTATCGGGCCGGCACCGCACGCCTGCATGATTCTCGCTGACCTTGGCGCGGACATCATCCGAATCGAGCGACCTGGGGGAAATCCGCTCGCGGGAGGACCGACTGACCTGCTCACCCGAGGACGCCCAAGCGTCGCCCTCGATCTGAAGCACCCACGGGCAGTCGAGACCGTGCTCGAGCTTGTTTCGCAGGCCGACATCCTGGTCGAGGGGATGAGGCCCGGAGCCATGGAGCGCCTGGGGTTGGGCCCCGACCTGTGCTTGACGCGAAATCCACGGCTCGTCTACGGCCGCATGACCGGCTGGGGTCAGACGGGCCCCTGGGCCCGGACGGCTGGCCACGACCTTTCCTACATTGCAGTGACCGGTGCGCTCAACACCTTCGGTCAGGACGCTGATCGCCCGCATTTCCCGGCCAACCTGGTAGGGGACTTCGGCGCGGGGTCGACGTACCTGGTCATCGGACTTCTCGCTGGGCTCCAGGCGTCGAACCGCACGGGCCAAGGCCAGGTCGTCGACGCGGCGATCGTCGACGGCACGGCCCACTTGAACGCCATGACGTGGAGCTACCACATCGACGGCCGCCTCCGCTCGCAACGAGGGACAAACCTCCTGGACGGTGGAGCGCCGTACTACGACGTGTTCGCGACGGCGGACGACCGGCACCTCGCGGTCGCTGCAGTGGAACCTAAGTTCTATTGCGAGCTCGTACGCATCCTCGACCTGCACGACATGCCTGACCGCGACGACGAGACCAACCATCCCCTCATCCGCGAACGGATCGCCGAGACCATCGCTGCGAGGCCCCTTGCGCACTGGGCAGCACTGTTCGACGGATCGGACGCGTGCGTGGCACCCGTCCTTAGTCTGGACGAGGCGCCGAACCACGACCACCTGGTGTCGCGCGGAGTTTTCGTCGACATTGACGGCGTCCTACAACCAGCCCCCGCGCCGCGATTCTCGCGAACCCCGGGCGCCATCGGGATGCCGCCACCGCGAGAGGCCGGTGAGCACACCATCGCTGCGCTCACAACGTGGGGGATCGACGATGTCGAGGGACTTCTCGCCGAGTCTGCTGCCTATCAGGCGACGCCGTTGTCAGGAGGACACGGCACTGGAGAAGGCCAGGGTCGCGGGCACCGCCGTACCGCTGATGACGACCGATCCGACGCGACCGTGGCGATGGACGCGGCGCCCGAGTCTCGCGGCTGACTGATGCTGACCGTTTACCGCTCCGGAAGGTGTGCCGGAGGTTCGGACCGGGGATCACCTCGCCGAGCTACTGCTTCCGCGGGCCGACCTGGCCGACGGCGACCTGGTCCGTCCCGTTCGCAGAGCTGCATTTCCAGTACGACGACTGGTGGACGCCGATGCGCGGCGCCACGATCCAGCAACCGGTCACCGAACTCGGTGACGACCTGGTGGAGGCTCTCGTCACGGCCATCCGACAACCAGG
>NZ_BAAIGC010000057.1:0-11176 GCF_054653495.1 Nocardioides sp. AN3 | reverse complement strand
GCACCCACGAACACCATCAAGCACCAACAGGCGCCAACTCGCCCGGACGGTCGACGACCAGACCTTCCCGGGATACCAGCAACAGGGATCGACCGGGATCGACCACCATCCGCGTCCGATCGGTGAACCCACGCCACCACTCGCCGGCGAGGAACGAGCGGACCGCGGCCTCCGATGCGAACCACACGCTCAAGACCGCTTCGAACGGCTCGTTGCCCTTGCCCGCGGCCGTCGCGGGGAAGTCTTCGGCGCGTCCCAGGGTCAGCGCCGTTCCGGCGCCGACCACCTCCACCGCTCCCAAGATCACCTCCGCGAAGCGCGCGTACTCGGCGGAGCTGTCCCTGGCAAAGCAGGCGAACAACCGCAGCGGCGCACGGTCGCGCCCACCGAGATGGGTGTACTCCCCACCGAAGATCCCCACGTACGGCTCCCAAGTGAGGAACTCTCCGGCATCCCGGACCGCGACCGCCGTGCCCTCGACGTCGTTGAGGCGCGCGGCTATCGCCTCGTCACACGCCGCTCGATCGGCGTAGAGGGACTCTCCGATCGCGTCAACGCCAGTGGTGACGTCTGGAAAGCCCTCGAGTCCCTCGTCAAACACGTCGGCCTGCACGTACCGGGTGACCGGCGGCCAGAAACCGTGCATCCCTAACGCGACCTCAAAGTGGGTACGCCACCGCCGCTGGAAGGCCTCGCGAGTGGTGCCCGGCCGGCGCCGAGCGATGTAGGCACGCTGGTACATGATGTTCTGACCAATCTCGGACGAAGCGGTTGGAATCACGCGTCGAACTGCCCGCCGGAGCGGACTCTCGACGTGACAGACCTAGCTACGGGCGGCGTAGGCCTGGTCGACGATCTTCAGCGAGGTCCGCAAAACCCGCATGAAGTTGTCGTACATGACCGCCGACAGGTCATCCCCACTCCACGAACGGCTCCGCATGACCGCCACGAAGTCCTGGTACTCCTCCGGTCCCGCCAGTCCGTCGATGGCGAAGTCGGACGGGTACTTGTGGACCCACTGCCATACCAGGTCCTCCTCCCCCGCGGAGTGCCCCATCTCCTTCAACGACTTGGCCGTGTCGGACGGGTCTGAACCCGCGGCTCCGCTTCTGGCCACCTGGCGGTAAAAGTCTCCGCCGATACCGACGCCGCCAATTCCGAGGATGGACCGGGCATGGTCAATGTGGTCGACGACCCGCTCCATCGTCGGCGCCTCGGGGTCGATGCTGAATGGCATGCACAGGACCCCGAGCACCCCCCCTGCTACGGCCATCTCACGCAGCTGATCGTCAGTCATGTTGCGCGGGCTGTCGAACACTGCCTGACAGGCGGAGTGGGTCACCACGGGCGGGATCATGTGCTCCAGTGCGAGGACGTCCGACACCGTCTCAGGTGAGGCATGAGCCAAGTCGATGACACCACCTCGTTCCTGGAGCTGCTTCACGAGCTCACGCCCCTGGTCCGAGAGCCCGCGACCATTCCCGTCGCCGAATGCGCCGGCATAGGTGTTGCTGTAGTTCCAGGTCAGCCCAAACCACCTGACGCCGAGCTCCCACACGGCCTCCAGCAGCTCCAGGTCGCCATCCATGATGTCGACACCCTCGAGTGCAAGGACCAGGCCGATGGAATCGCCGGCCAGGACCCGGTCGAGATCCTCCGAGGTCCGGATGCACGTCACCTGGTCGCCCGCCTCTGCCACAGCACGATGGAAGGCCGCGATTTGCCGCAGCGCCGCTCCGAGCTTTTCAGCGGGCGGGCGGTAGCACACGTTCACGGCACACACCTGGACCTTGACGCCGCCGTCGATCAAGTGCTGCAGCCAGTGTCGCTCGAACGGCCGTTCCTCCTTCGAGCGGTAGTCGAGCTCCAGAAGGAAGTTGTTGTGGGGATCGAAGACCGGGACGATCTTCTCGGGATTCTTTGCGGTCATCGTGATTGTCTCCTTAAGTGTTCGGTGCTACGGCAAGCACCTGGCGCCACCGATCGGGGTGACCACATCACAACCCATTGGGTCGCAGCCCGGGGTCAAATCGACCCCGCACCTGGGGTGCCGCATCAGTTGTCGTGCCGGGACGGTGAGGTCGGGACTGCGAGAACCCGCAGCCCCGACCTCCTTTGCCTCTACATCCGGCAACCCTGCACCGTACCGGTCACTGGTCGGTGCGCCAGACCGAAGACATGCCGTCCCAGACCGCGAAGCCGTTCTTGTCGGCCGTCGGCCAGCCTCGCGTGTTCTTCGAGACGGCGAGGACCGTGTCCATGGCTACGGGGTAGATCAGGTAGCCGCGTTCGAACAGGATCTCCTGGATCCGCCGGAGGTGCACCCTGCGCTCCTCCAATGTGGTGGAACTGATCGCCTTTTTGTACTCGGCTGTGTACTCAGGGTCATTCCAGTGGGAGTAGTTGTAGGCAGCCCCCGGACCATCCACGGTGAGCGAGAAGTTGATGATGCCCCGAGGAACCATCTGCTCGGCGGTCATCTGCCACTGACCCGCCTGCTCGTAGATCTTCGCCTCATCGACGACATTCACGCTCAGGTCGAGACCAACCTTGTGCGCGCCCTCGGCAATGATCTGAGCGAAATCCTTGGCCAAAGGAGGCACTGTCAACTGCATCTTCGCGCCCTCGGCGCCGGCTTCGGCGACTAGCTTCTTGGCGGCATCGATGTCCTGCGACCGCTTCAGGTCACTGGCAAAGTCCTCATCCCAGGTACCGTAGAGGTCGTTGGTGATGGTGCCGTAGCCACCAGCGATCACCTGGAGGATCTGCTTCCGGTCAACACTCAGCCGCAATGCCTGGCGCACGCGGGGATCCGCAGTCGGGCCCGTCGCAGTGTTCATGTAGATCGTTCCACCGTTAGCCGACGGTAGGGGCAGAACGTTGATGGAGGGGTTGCTCTTAAGGGAAGCCACTTGCGCACCCGGGTTGATGATGGCGTCGACCTGCCCGGAGATCAGGGCATTGACCCGGGCGTCGTTATCCGTGAGCACCTTCAGCACGAGCTTGTCCGCATGGGCCTTCTCGCCCCAGTAATTCTCGTTGCGGACGAACACCGCTTCCGTTCCCGGCGTCATGCTCTGAAGCACCCAAGGGCCGGTCGAGATGGGATGCTTGGGGTCGAAGTCCGTCGGAACGATGCCCATCGGCCCGCTGTCGCCCATGAGCTTCGCGAAGCCTGCGTCCGGACCCTTGAGAGTGAACACCACAGTCTTGTTGTCGACCGCCTTCACGGAGGCCACGTTGTTGAACACGGCAATGTTGAGGGCGAACAGCTTCGGATCCTGGATCCGTTTCATCGAGTAGACGACGTCGTCGGCAGTGACCGGCCGACCGTCGGAGAAGGTCAAACCGTCCTTGAGTACCACGGTCCACTTGCTCGCCGTATTGTCCGGCTCGAACGACTTGGCGAGGACATTGACCAGCTTCATGTTCTGGTCATAGGCAATCAGCGGTTCATACAGCACGTTCTGCGCGTAGATGCTCCACAGGCCATTCACGAAGTGAGGATCGATCGTCGTGTTCGACGACGTGGCGTCCACACCAATGGTGATCGTCCCGCCATCCTTCGGCACGCCTCCACCCCCTCCGCCGCCACTGGCGCCGCCACCCTGGCAGGCGGCCATGGCTAGCGACAGGACAGTCGCGAGCACCACTCCGAACACGAACCGACCGAGACGTCGGCCACCCATCCGGGTCGGCTCCGACCGGCCGTCATCCGGTCGGTCACCGACCGAACCTGTTCCCCTGGTCACCATCGCCAGTTCCTTTCATTGAGCTTCGCCGTTCGTTGACTCAGCGCGGGCCAGATACGCCACCCGGAATTCCCTAGCCACCTGGGCGAACCCCACCCTGCGGAGGTCGCACCAGCCAAGGAGACTTGTCTAACCCAAGCGATCCCTAGCATCTCTGCTATTCGGGCTAGTATTGCCGATAAATGACACATTCGCTAGCCCCATGATCGCCAAATCTTCGGTTTTCGCCCACCACACCGTGCGCCGGCGGCATCCGGCGCCGCCCTTCACGCATGTCGCCCTGGGCATCGCGTGTTCCGGGCGAGGCGGGCGACCGCGCACAACGCATCGCACGATTGACCGAGACGACACAAGACAGGGGTGCCACGAGCGCGACGTCAATGAGAGTCACAGAGACCGATATTTAGACAACCGCACATAGGCAGCAGTGGTTCGGAGCGCGGTGCCATGGACGGCACGTGAAAGGTGGCCCCAAACGCCGGCAGGACTCAACGTTCAGCCTTGGGCAGCAAGCCAAGAGTGCGGTGATCTCCGCAATAGACCGGGCCACTCGGCCTCTGAGGATGTTCAACGAGAACCCCAGTCCACGGTCGGCTGGGTCGCAGCCACGACCTTAGTGACCGCAACACGGTTGCCGGTGCGCCCTGAGGCGCGAACCTTGATGGTGCGCCCGCCACCCCGCGGTGATACCCCGGCGCTCTTCCCCAGCTACCTTCGAGACGGCGGAGCAGTTGGGAGTCAGAATCGCCGGCTCCCGCTTTACCGGGGCTGCGGTCCCAGCATCCGTAGTGCTGCCTCGGCAGGGATCCGGCGATAGCTTTCCAAGCACCCCCCGGCCTCGGTTGCCAACGACGCGCGCTGTGCGCGCACCTCCGGCAGGAACCCCGAGATTCCTTCGAGGAGCTGCTTCCTGCGCTCGCGGTCACGTTCCGGCCCGCCTCGCTGGTTCGCCAGCTTGTTCGGGGGCCATCGCTCGGGATGCAGGGTTATCCGCGCATTCGCCTCGGCCCTGGCGCCAGCGCCGATGATCGAGACGTCCGATTCGCGAACCCGACCCGTGCCCGAGTAGGCGAAGGCACTGACAATCCGGTCGAGGGCCGACGCAGGCTCCTTAAAATAGTGGTCGACGTGCGCGGGCGCGCCATCGGGCACGAGAAGCCGCGTGATGCCGCGGTCGTTGATGGCACCCAGAACGTCACGTGCATCCCCGGACACCTCCACCTCCTTACGCGGAGGGAAGAAGTCGAACCAGCTGTAATCACCCCAGTAGCCACCGACGTGAAACAGGAAAAACTCGGGGTAGGTGGGATTGTCACGGTCACGTCGTTCGGGGCGGACGTCGAAGAACGCCGTGATCGCCAACTGGATGAGGTTGGCTGCACCAACCCCTCCGAAGGGACTGTGCACAGCGATCCCCAGGCGGTCCTCTGGTCCCCACGCTGGCAGAATGTCCTCCCGCGTCGCCGGCAGGCCATTGACTCTGACCTCAAACATCGAGGATTCGAGTTGTTGTGCGGTATGCATGTCAGGATTCCTCGACCGATAGGCGCTCTGGCTGAATCACGCGAGGTCCGCGACCTGCAGCGATCCCACCAGGCCATCACGTCTTTCGATCGAGCGCTCGATCGAAAGAGTGTGCTTGAGCAGGGCCTTGGTGTAGGGATGTTCGGGCGAGGTCAAGACCTGGTGACACGGACCAAGCTCTGCGACGACGCCCTTCTCAAGAACGAGGACCCGATCAGCAATCGACTTCACGAGCGCGATGTTGTGCGTGACGAACAGCATCGACAGCCCTTCCTCGCTCTTGAGGTCGGCGAGGAGGTCCACGATCGCCTCCTGGACCAGAACGTCGAGGGCCGAGGTGACTTCATCACAGATCAGCAACTTCGGGCCGGCGATCAACGCCCTCGCGATCGCCACTCTCTGGCGTTCACCGCCCGAGAGCCGGTTGGGAAGCAGTTGGGCGACCTCCGGCTTGAGACCAACACGTTCGAGTGCCTCGCTCACTGCAGCGCGCCGTTGGATCCTCGTGCCAGGGTCAACGACCTTCTTGGCAAACTCCAAGCTCTGTCCGATGGTGAGCCGCGGATGCAGGGCGGTGAACGGACTCTGGAAGATGTACTGGAGATTCTGCACTTCTAGCCGGCTGCGACGGCCGGAGCGCTTCGCCAGCTCCTGTCCCTGCCACCGAACCGATCCGCTGTAGGTCGGATGCAGACCGATGAGCGCTCGAGACAGCGTGCTCTTGCCAGATCCGGACTCCCCGACGACGGCCACACACTCTCCAACGCCGATGTCGAAACTGACGTTGTGCAGCACCCTGCTATTTCCGTAAGAGGCGGCGAGATCTCGGACCTCGAGCGCCGGTCCGGTCGTCACAGTGCCGGAGACACCCGTATCGTCAGCCCCCTCCGCCCCCTCGTCCATGTGCACGCCAGCAGCCGACACGTGCTTCGGGTCGTCCTCGATGTCTGGCGCTGCAGCGATGAGGCGCCGCGTGTAGTCGTGCTGCGGAGTCCGGAAGAGCGTCGCAGTTGGCGCCGCCTCGACCACGCATCCCTCCCGCATCACCATCACGCGATCAGCGATGTCTGCTACTACCGCGAGGTCGTGAGTGACGTAGAGCCCTGCGATGCCGTGCGTGGAGCAAAGGTCCCTGACCAGGTTCAGGATGGTCGTCTGAGTTGCCACATCCAGGCCGGTCGTGGGTTCGTCAAGCACGACAACATCTGGCCGGGAGACGATCGCCATCGCGATCCCCACCCGCTGAAGTTGCCCTCCCGAGAGCTGGTGCGGGAATCGATTAGCGAACTCGGGGATAGCGGGTAGGCCCACACTCTTCAGTACCTCGAACAGCCTGGCCCTTGCCTCCTGGGTCGTGACCTCAGCCGAGTCGCGCGTCAGGACCTCGGTGATCTGGCGCCGAATTCGAAGGTTGGGATTGAGAGATGCTCTGGGGTCCTGCGGCACGTAGGAGATCGTGCCGCCACGGAGCAGCCGCCGCTGCTCGGGCGACAGTCGGCTCAATTGTTGTCCAGCGATCGCGATCTCTCCCGCCGACACGTAGGCCCCGTGGCGGGTGTAATCAAGGAGTGACATCCCGACGGTGGTCTTGCCCGACCCGCTCTCGCCGACCAGCGCGAGGATCTCGCCCGGCTCGATGGTGAACGACACATCGCTGACGATGGCGCGTCCACTCGGAATCTTCACGGTCAGGCCATCGACACGAACAGCGGGCGCGGATTCGACGGCGGCGAACTCGTGGTGGTTGGTCATGCTGCAGTCTCCGATCGTACTCGGCCCTTCGAGCGACCGGCGCTCTCCGTCAACAGGTTCACTCCGATCGCAAAGATGGCGATCATCACGAGGGGGGCAAGCACCGCGTACGGCTGCACGGCCAGGCCGCCCCTGTTCTCGTTCACCATGAGCCCCCAGTCCGCGGTCGGCGCGGAAACGCCCTGCCCTAGCACGCTCAGGCTGGCGAAGATCACGATGGACCAGACCGTCCGGAGGCCGAACTCAACCCTCAACGGGGCCGAGATGCTCGGTAGCACCTGGGTCAGAATGATCCGCAGCGGGGATGCCCCGACCGCCTCCGCGTACTCGATGTACTCCTGCTCGCGCACGTCGAGGGTCACACCCCTCAGGACTCGCGCCACCTGAGCGGCATGGGCGACGGCGACAAGGACCACCAGCATCCAGAGCTTGTTTCCGAACACGGAGACGAAGAGCAGGACGAAGACGATGGTAGGCAACGCCAGCATGACGTCCGTCGACCGCATCAGCAGTTGGTCGACCCAACCACGGTGGAATCCTGCCGAGACACCGATCGCGGCGCCAAGCGTGACGCCCAGCACGGCTGTCAGCAGCGACATCACCACCACGGTGGTTCCGCCTGAAAGCACGCGGCTGAGGACGTCGCGGCCCAGCACGTCAGTGCCCAGCAGGTGATGACTGCTCGGAGCCGAGAAGGGAAGATCCACGAACTCCGTGCTCCCGTAGGGCGCGACGGACCGCCCGAGTAGCACCACACCCGCCGTGAAGCCCACGAGCAGCAGGCCAGTCAGCAGGCGCTTGTCGCGGACGATCGACCGCCCTACTCGCCGGCGAACCGATGTGCGAGCTACCTCCGAGGTCTTCACAGTCTTGGGCGACTCCAGATCGTTTGCAGGCATTACTTCGTCCTCAACTTCGGGGTAACCAAGACGGTGGCAACGTCGGCGACAAGGTTGGCGACGACATACACGGTGGCGAAGACCATGACGATGAACTGGACCACTGGAACGTCGCGCTGCTCGACGGCGAGCGCGAGGCTGGTCCCCACGCCTGGGTACTGGAAAAGGAACTCGATGATGACGGTTCCTGCAAACAGGACGGCGATGGTCAGCGCCCCCACCTGGATCGCTGCGGTCACGCTATTGGGAAGCGCATGGCGCAAGATCACATGGCGTCGCTTGAGTCCCTTCAACTCCGCCATGGCGATGTAGTCCGAGTCCAGGACATCGATCATCGCCGCGCGGACCTGCCGGGCCATGTAGGGCAGGATCGCGATGACGAGCGTCGCAGTGGGGAGGATCAGGACGACCGGGTCGCTGAGCGTGGACGAGTTGCCAGCCACCAGCGACACCGCCGGAAACACTTGAAAGACCGTGGTGGCGAAGAGCATCACGAGGAAGAGCCCGATCACGAACTCCGGGAGCGCGGAGATGACCACCGACATCACGTTCACGATCGAGTCGATGACACCTCCGCGCCGGATTGCCGCCACGACTCCAAGCGTCATCGAGATTGGGAAGCCGATCACTGCGGTCAGCGCAACGAGAACGGCAGTGTTTGCGAGCCGAACCCCGAGCATATCGCCGACGTCGGCCCCGCCGACGATCGACGTTCCGAAGTCGCCACGAACAAAGCCACCAACCCACTCGACGTATTGGGACACAAACGACTGGTCGAGACCGAGTTCCGCACGTAGGGCGTCCAGCCGCTCAGGCGATGCCGTGTTGCCAAGAATGGCCACGGCCGCGTCGCCAGGGAGGAGCATCGTCGCGGCAAAGATGATGATCGACACCGCCCACAGCGTGAGCGCACCCGCCGCGAGTCGCCCGAACACCCACCGGTAGCGCCGGAACCACTTCTGGAGCCGAACGACAGGCCGCGGACGACCCGACTCCACGGCCGCCTCTTCTCGGCCAACTTCCTTTGCTTCAGTCACCTGCAACACCGTTTCCCATTGCTCGTCTCTTCAGGATCACTGTGCGAAGCCACTCGCGTCACGAACAGTCAACTCTGACACAGCCTGCGGCGGTGCAGTCATATCCGAGTCACTTTATTCGAACTATTGTGACCGATAGTAAGGCATCTGCCAACCCCCTTTCGTGGCGAGTTGCAGACGGAGCGCGCGTTCGGCGGGCGAGCCGGACTCGTCGTGGCCGCTGGTTCCACGCGTGACGACGGACGACTCCATCCCGTGACACAACTCGCGCGCCAGCAAGAGCGGACGAGTGACCCTGGCCAGACGAACGCGGCTACCTAACTAATCGACCCGAGCCACGGGATAGGGCCGGTCGGATGGCCGACGGCGGTGCGCCGAAGCCCCGCCATCTCTGCATACTAGGACGAATGGGACAGCGAAGGGGGACTCGACAAGACATCCAGTCCCCCTTCGCCGGACCTCACCGGCGATCCCGCGCAGCGGCACCTCGAGTCGCCCGAGCGATCTATGAGCGGATCACCAGCCCACACGCCCCAACCGAAGCGGCCGCTTCAAGTCCACGAGCGCAGCTCAGACCGCAGCCACGCCTCGCTAAGCACCCACCATGCCGTGCGCATCGATGACGTACTTCTTGGCCGTCCCCGAATCGAATTCGGCATAGCCGCGTGGGGCTTCGTCGAGAGAGATGGTGGTGGCGTTCACAGCCTTAGCAATGTGCGCCTTGTCCGCCAGGATCAGATTCATCAGCTGCCGGTTGTACTTCTTGACGGGGCACTGCCCCGTCACGAAGGTGTGCGACTTGGCCCAACCCAGTCCGAGCCTCACGCCGATCTGACCAACCTTCGCCGCGGCGTCCCGACCACCCGGATCACCCGTCACGTACAGGCCCGGAATCCCGAGACCAGCACCAGCGCGTGCGACATTCATGATGTCATTCAGGACCGTGGCCGGCTCCTCCTCCCCGTCGCGCCCGTGCCCTCGGGCTTCGAACCCAACGGCGTCGACCGCAGCGTCCACCGCTGGTTCGCCAACGATGTCAGCGACAATGTCCGTCAAGTCGACCCCCGTCGAGAGGTCAGCGGTCTCGCAACCGAAACTCGCCGCCTGCGCAAGGCGACCTGCATTCATGTCGCCGACGATCACGGTCGATGCACCCAGCAGTTGCGCGGAATAGGCCGCCGCCAGTCCGACGGGACCCGCTCCTGCAACATAGACCGTGGAGCCCGTCGTGACCCCTGCCGTGAATGCACCGTGGTACCCGGTGGGGAAGATGTCCGACAACATCGTCAGATCGAGGATCTTCTCCAACGCTTGGTCGCGGTCGGGGAACTTCAGCAGGTTGAAGTCGGCCCACGGGATCAACACGTACTCGGCCTGACCGCCGAGCCACCCGCCCATGTCAACATAGCCGTACGCCGCACCGGCGCGGGCCGGGTTCACGTTCAGGCAGATGCCCGTCTTGCCTTCGTTGCACATGCGACACCGGCCGCACGCGATATTGAAAGGGACAGAGCAGATGTCGCCGACCCGGTGGAACAGCACGTCATCGCCGATCTCGACGATCTCGCCCGTAATCTCGTGTCCGAGCGTCTGGCCGACGGCAGCGGTCGTGCGGCCGCGAACCATGTGCTGGTCGCTGCCACATATGTTGGTTGTCACGAGTTTGAGGATCGCCGCATGCGGCGCACCACGCTTGATGCCGAGGCCGTCCGCCACCTCGCCCGGGATCTCGAGCTTGGGGTAGTCGGTGCTCTCGACTTCGACCTTGCCTGGTCCTCTGTACACGACGACGCGATTCTGCGGCATGTGTCCGGACTCCGTCCTGCTCCCTCGTTGGAGCGCTTGGTGAATGCGGGTCGTTGACCTCGTCGCGCCGACCAACGCGGCGACCGAATATGTCCTCGGCGGTCGCGTCCGCTTCTGCACTCAGGCGCTGCCAAGGCTGGGCGACAAGTCGCAACGACGCTAACAGGCCACTCGGGGGCGAGCAATAGCGATCGAACTTATCCGTTATTCGTCTTTTACTGCTGCCTTTCGCGACGGGTCGCCGAACGATCCTCGTCGTTCGAACCAACGATGTCGGATATCAGGAACCGCGCAAGGCTCAGGTGATGCCCGGGAACAGCCGCTCGACCCCTCGGGCGCGGCTGGAACAGGCTTGGAACTGGAAAACGTCCGCCCGCCGCCGGTCGGCGGTGGGCGGTGGGCGGAC
>NZ_BAAIGC010000056.1:0-14965 GCF_054653495.1 Nocardioides sp. AN3 | reverse complement strand
ACGTCGGCGGCGTGCCGACCCAGAGCAACCGGGCACGGCTGCTCCCCGTGTTGCGCCATTGATGCTCGATCGTCGAGGGATGGAAGAGCGAGTCGCCAGGCCGCAGCTTGAACTGCTGCCCCGTGGCGAGCCGGACGTCGAGCTCACCTTCCAGCATGTAAAGGATCTCTTCACCGTCATGGCCGGCAGGGTCGCTCGATGCTCCTGGCTCTATGACGATGATCTCGGCGTCGAGGAGCGTCTTGCCGTCGATCAGCTGCTCCACGTACCCGATGTCCATCGAGGTGCGAGAGCGCTTGCGTCCACTGGAAAACTGGACGAGCTCGGTGGTTTCTCGGCGCACCAACGCCGAAACTGTCGTGTCGTACACCTGCGCGAGACGGTGCAGGCTTCGAGCCGAGACTCCGGCCTGATCCCGCTCGAGCGCGCTCAGGAACGACGGGGAGAGCTCGGCCCTCTCGGCTGCCTGTCCCAGCGTCAGGCCCGCCTCCTGACGTAGCTTGCGGAGCCGAGGGCCAACAGCGACTTCGCCCGATGCCGAGGCCGACGCCGGCCGTGGAGACTTCCCGTCGGTCTCCGCGAACGCCCGCCTGATCCCCTCGACATTGAGTCTCTCGACGGTGCGCAGGTGGGCGATCCGCCTGAGCCGCTGTAGGTCCTCTTCGTTGAAGTAGCGGTATCCGTTCGAGCCGCGATAGCTGTGCACAAGTCCGTCCCTGTCCCACGCACGCACAGTCGAGGGGCTCACGCCCGCAATACGTGCGGCCTCGTGGATCCGGTAGACGGCACCGTTGCTTGACGGGACCTCAACGTCGCTCGAGGCAGTGTGCCCGTCGGCGGGCCCCGGACGACCATTGCGGTAGCTGTCGCCAGCGCCTCGCACGGAGCTGCGAGACGTTCGCGAAGCCGCAGGGTCACCCATGAGCCCTCCTAAGGTGTTGCACACCTTACAACGCTGGAGCAGCGTTAGTGACGCCCTACACGGATGTCCACGCACCACGCAGGCGTGGCTCACCCTGCAGAGCGCTTCCACGACCACCGCTCGGTGCAGACATTTCATCGGTCATTTGCTAAGTCAGTGAGGTTTCAGTAGGGTAATGTCCTCTCGTCACTCGTGGAGGGATCGGCCATGATCGTCCAGGCCCCATGCTCGGCCGCCGACCCGAAGATCGCCGGCCTCGCATCGGAGCACCCGTGTGTCGAGAAGCGGGTCCAGCGCGTCACAGAGGCGCGCATCCCCCTCGCGGCAGGCGCATTCCGCGCGGTCGGCTACGAGAGCCTCCAAGACGGGCGGGAGCACATCGCGTTCGTCTTTGGCGACCTCGGTGGCGGCTTGGACATCCCGGTGCGCGTTCACTCGGAATGCCTCACCGGTGACGTGTTCGGCTCGCTGCGCTGCGATTGCGGCCCTCAGCTGCAGACCGCGCTGGAGGTCATCGCGGAGGAGGGCCGCGGGCCACGAGCCGTCGATCCTCGTGATCGGGAGCCGGAAGCAGGCCCATGACTGACACCCGCACCGCCGTCGTGACCGGCGCAGGCCGGGGCATCGCGGCCGGCATCGCCAAGCGGCTGGCAGCAGACGGCTTTGCCGTGGCCGTCGTCGACATCGACGAAGCTGGATCCGCGCGCGTCGTCGAAGAGATCCGGACCACCGGAGGCCGCGCCCTCGCGATCAAACTCGACGTCGGGAACGAACGGGCGGTGACCGCAGGAGTGGCGCAGGTGACTACCGAGCTGGGCCCACCAGCCGTGCTGGTCAACAGCGCCGGAATCCTGCAGGACCACATCCTGTTCGCGATGTCCGAGCATGAGCTGGACGAGGTGGTGGAGCTGAACCGGTGCGGGGCACACCTGATGACCCGGGCTGTCCAGGATCACATGATCGTGATGGGTTGGGGCAGGATCATCAACCTGTTCAGCACCTTGGCAACGGGTGAGGCGAAGGCCGACGAGCGGTCCGCCCAGGAAGGACTGCTGGAGACCACCAGGAGGCTGGCGACCGAACTGGGCGGCTCCGGGGTGACCGTCAACGCGATCGCACCGGGCTTCATCGAGACGGACCTAACGGCAGCGACGGCGAAGTGGCTTGGGCTGCGTTTCGAGCGTCACAAGCCGCGGGCGGCGCAGGGTCGGTCTGCCCGCGCGGGAGTGCCGGAGGACATCGCGCATGCGGTGTCGTTCTTCGTGAGCGAGGGGGCTGGGTTCGTCTCGGGCCAGGTGCTCCAGGTCTCCGGAGTGCCAGCGGCATGAGACGTGGCACGGCGACGACAGGACAACGCAGAAAGGACCGCACGATGACCATCGATGAGCTACGACAGAGTGTTGCCAGGTTCCTCGAGGAGCATGACCCGGCGAGGACCGAACGGATGGTCTTCCTGCGTGCTCGGTACGACGCAGGTCTGGCGTGGGTGCACTTCCCCGAGGGTCACGGCGGGCACGGTCTGCCTCAGGCGTGGCAAACCGAGGTGGACCGACTCCTCGGGAAGGCAGGCGCGCCCGACAACAACCCGCAGGCGAACAGCGTCGGCCTGGGCATGGCGGCGCCGGCCATCCTGGCATTCGGCACCGAGGACCAGAAGAGGCGGTTCCTGCGTCCGCTGTGGACCGGGGAGGAGATCTGGTGCCAGCTGTTCAGCGAACCCGGCGCAGGCTCCGACCTCGCCGCCGTGGCGACGCGCGCGGTGCCCGACGGCGACGAATGGGCGGTCAACGGCCAGAAGGTGTGGACGTCCGGAGCCCACCTCGCGCGGTTCGCGATCCTCGTGGCGCGCACCGACCCGGACGTGCCCAAGCACTGCGGGATGACCTACTTCCTGTGCGACATGACCGACCCCGGTGTCGAGGTGCGACCGCTGCGACAGATCACCGGCGAGGCGGAGTTCAACGAGGTGTTCCTCAGCGATGTGCGGATCCCGGACCGTCAGCGTCTTGGCGACGTCGGACAGGGATGGACCGTCGCCACCGCGACACTGAACGCCGAGCGGGTGGTGATCGGTGGGAAGTCCGTCCCCCGGGAAGGGGGCATGGTCGGCGTCGTTGCGCAGACCTGGCGCGAACTTCCCGAGCGACGGACCCCTGAGCTCCACGACCGGCTGCTCCGGCTGTGGGTGGAGGCGGAGGTCGCCCGGCTGAGCGGCCAGCGACTGCGACAGAAGCTCGCCAGGGGGCAGCTCGGGCCGGAGGGCGCCGCGATGAAGCTCACGTTTGCGCGGGTCAGCCAGCAGTTGTCCGGGCTCGAGCTGGAGCTGCTCGGCGAACAGGGTCTGCGCTACTCGGACTGGACGATGGTGAGGCCCGACCGGGTCGACTTCACCGCTCGCGACGCGGGCTACCGCTACCTGCGTGCCAAGGGCAACTCCATCGAGGGTGGCACCTCGGAGATCCTGCGCAACATCATCGCCGAGCGTGTTCTGGGGCTCCCTCCCGAGACGCGCGTCGACAAGGACATACCCTGGAAGGAGCTCGCCAAGTGAGCGCAGCCGGACTGATCGACGAGCACGACCTGCTCTACACCGACGTCGAGGAGGACCTACGCACCACCGTGCGCGGCGTGCTGGCGGACCATTGCGGCACCGCGGCCGTCACCGCCCTTTACGATGGTGACCGGACGCTGGTGGACAGCCTGTGGAAGATCCTGGCGACCGACCTCGGCCTGGCCGCGCTGCTCGTTCCCGAGGAGCGCGGCGGCGCGGGAGCGTCGGCCCGCGAGGCCGCCGTCGTGCTGGAGGAGCTGGGCTGTGCGGTTGCGCCCGTACCGTTCCTGACCAGCGCCGTCATGGCGACCACCGCCCTGCTCGGCAGTGACGGTGGCCTTCTCGACGAGCTCGCGGCGGGTCGACGCACGGCAGCATTGCTCCTGTCGCTCTCCACCACGCCCGATCGAGCAGTCCCCCCCATGGAAGCAGCCGACGGTCGACTGACCGGCATCGCGACGAGCGTCGCCGGGGCGCTGGAAGCCGACGTGCTGCTGGTGCCGGCCGCGACCTCCGAAGGTCTGGGGCTGTTCGCGGTCGACAGCGCGGAGGCGGCGTGTGCCCCGGTCATCTCCCTGGACATGACCCGGCAGCTGGCGGACGTCACGTTGGAGGACGCGCCCGGCACGCTGGTCGTTGCCGACGGCGAGCCCGCCGTCCGACGCGCGCTGCTGGCCGGCGCGGCGCTGCTCGCATCCGAGCAGGCTGGTGTCGCACGCTGGTGCCTGGACGAGACAGCCGCCTACCTCAAGCAGCGTCGGCAGTTCGGTCGCATCGTCGGTGGCTTCCAGGCACTCAAACACCGGTTGGCGGATCTTGCCACCGGGGTGGACTCCGCCTTCGCCGCTGCCCGGCACGCGGCCGCCGTTATCGCTGCAGGTGATGCCGACGTCGAGGTCGCGACGGCCGTCGCGCAGGCCTACTGCAGCGACCTGGCAGTGGCGGCTGCTGAGGAAGCCGTCCAGCTGCACGGCGGCATCGGCATGACCTGGGAACATCCTGCTCACCTCTACCTCAAGCGGGCCAAGGCCGACCAGATCGCCTTCGGTACCGCCGGGGCACACCGTTCACGGCTGGCCGGGCTCGTCGGTCTCCCAGGTTCCGCCTGACCTGGGGAGCCCCGGGGAGACCGACCAGCCTTGGGTCACCCGCCGACGCGGCCGTAGCTGGTGGTGCGCTGCCGCGCCGGGCGGCCGGCAAGGGTGGCCAGCGCGCGAGCGGCGTTGTAGCCAGAGGCACCAGTGACGGTGCCGCCCGGCCATGTGCCGGATCCGCACAGGTAGAGACCCGGAACGGCCGTTCGGTACGCCTCCCAGGGCTTGGCTGCACCCGCGGACCACAGCCGCGCGAAGGTGAGGTCGCCATGCCTGGGCGAGCCATGGGTGGAACCGTAGGTGCGCTCGATGTCGAGTGGCGTCAGGATTCGGGACATCTCGATATTCGCCGGGATGTTGTCGAAGTACTTCGAGAGCACGGTGACGACCCGGTCGAGCATGTACGGACCCATCGACTCCCAGGTGCCCTCGCTCAAAGTGGTACGGCGAGTGGAACACCGTAAGCCCCAGGATGTGTTTCCCTGCGGGCGCGAGGGTGGGATCGATGGCTGTCGGGCATTGTCCGAAGATCACGGGCTCCTCCGACGGACGTCCGTACTTCGCGTCGTCGTAGGCACGTTCGGTGTAGTCGAGCGACGGCGCGATCCTGAAAGGAGCTGCGGACGAACGCGAGGTTCTCCTCTTCGGAGCCTGCAGCGCTGAACCGCGGTTGCCCATCCACCGCCAGCAAGACCTTGCAAATGGAGCCGTTGTGCTTGATCTGGTCCAGCCGCTCGTTCGCGGCCTCGCTGAGTGCCGCCGCTGCGCCCAGGCCGCGCAGCGTGCGAACGGGTTCGACGTTCGACACGACCGCACGAGCACGGACCACGGTCCCGTCGACCACCCGAACCCCCGTGCAGGTGGTCCCGTCGATCTCGAGGCGGTCGGCCGGCGACGAGAGCAGGAGGCGCACCTGGTCTTCCACGGGCCCGGACACGACCAGGACAGGTTCCTCCGGAACTTCACCGACCAGGTGCTGCCCGCCTCCGGGCGCTGGAGACGTAGCCGTGGACACCGCAACCGGCCGGGGCTCTGCCGCCCTACCCGATCCCGAGGTGAACGCCGCCGACGAAGTGCCGGCCGTCTGCGGCCAGGCTGCGGCCGAGGTCCTCCGGGCACGCCGACGCGCAGTCGCGACGCGGGTCGCGTCCATCGTGCTCACCGGTGGCCGCACCGGCACGGCAGTCATGGAGCGCATGCGCGATCATGAGGCCGGCGGGCTGGTGGATTGGGCCGGGGTGGACTTCTACTGGGGTGATGACCGGTTCGTCCCGGTCGACCACGCCGACCGCAACGAGCTCCAGGCCCGGCGGGCCCTGCTCGACCACCTCCCGGTGGATCCGGCACGGATCCATCCGATGCCGGCCTCCGATGGAGTCCACGGCGCCGACCTGGACGCGGCCGCAGCCGGCTACCAGGACGCCATTCACACCGCCGCCCGGCGCGGTTTCGACGTGTGCATGCTAGGTGTCGGTGAGGACGGACATGTCGCCTCGCTGTTCCCCGGACGGCCCGGCGCCTCCGAGCGTGAGCTCTCCGTGGTCGCCGTACGCGACAGCCCGAAGCCACCGCCACTGCGCATCTCGCTCACCCTGCCGGTGATCCGACGATGCAACCAGGTCTACCTCCTCGCGACGGCGCCGCGAAGGCCTCTGCCGTGGCTGCGGCACTGGCGGACGACGCCGCCGGCACCATGCCCGCAGGGCGGGCGACGGGACCAGCGCGCACCGCCTGGTTCCTCGACGCGGAGGCGGCACGCGACCTGTGAGCGCATGGGCGGTGGTGGTGCCAGTCAAGGAGTGGTCCGCGGCGAAGAGCCGGGTCGCCGGTCTCACCGGGCGCGAGCGGCACGAGCTCGCGCTCGCACTGTCAACCGACTCCTTCGACACCGTCTGCAGGACACCTGGGGTGGGCTCGTGCATCGCCGTCGCTCCTCGCGACACCCTGCGCGAGCTCTACCGCCGGGTCGGGGGGCTCACCGTGTGCGGGGTGGAGGAGGAGACCGCCACGCACGATCCGCTGAACGCCGCACTTCGCCAGGGCCGGGACGCCGCTGCGTCCATTGGCTACGGACAGGTCGCGATGATCGTGGCCGATCTGCCCGGACTGAGCACGTGGGGACTCGAAGGGTTCCTCCGAGCCGTTCCCGCGTCCCGCGCTGCTCTGGTCCGGGACCAGGAGGGCACCGGTACCACGATTCTTGCCCGTCCACGCGGTGACCGGCTACAACCGGCCTTTGGAGGCGGCTCGGCGGCGCGGCACCTGTCCGGCGGCGCACTCGACCTCTCGACCCTGTGCGATCCTGGGCTGCGCCTCGACACCGATACCTGGGCCGACCGGGCGGCGGCCGACCGGTTCGCGGGTCCCGCGCTGCGGCGCTGGCTCGACGGACGGGCCGCCGCCGCGGGTCAGCCCAGTTGCCGCAACGAGGCGCCGTCGAAGAAGCTGCCGGCGCTGTAGACCATCGGCGGATGGTCGGACACGGTCGCGTGCACGACGCGGCAGATGAAGATGGTGTGCGTGCTGGCTTGCAGTCGCTCGCGGATCTCGACCTCCGCCTGGGCGCTGCTGCCCGCGATCAACGGGCTTCCGAACGGACCGGGCTCCCAGGCCAGGCCGGCGAACTTGTCCGGTGCCTTGTCGGCGAACGTGTTCACCACGTCCAGCTGCTCGGTGGACAGGAAGTTGATCCCCAGATGATCGGTGGCATAGAGGGATGCGTGCGTGGTCGACGTGCGCTGGACGCAGATCATCACCGTCGGCGGGTCCAAGGAGATGCTGGCGAAGGCGTTGACGGCGAGTCCGCGGGGGGCCTCGCCGTCCATCGCGCTGACCACGGTCACCCCGGTCACGAACCGGCGGTTCACCTCCTTCATCACCTCGACGTCCGGCGCGGCGGGAGCGTAGCCGGCGCGGTGCTGCTCCAACTGCTTCCCCACGCTGAGGATGCCGACGGCAGCCAGGAGTGCCTGCTCGTCCGTGGTCACGAGCTCCTCGACGATGAGGTCTCCGTCGAACCGGGCGAGGGTCAGCCCGCCGACCTCGAGGTGTCGGCCGGTCGGCGGCACGTCCATGAACGCACCCAGGTGGGTGCCCACGCTGTGCCACCGGACTGCCGCCCGATCGCCCTCCACCACGACGTCGTCGATCGCAGTAGCCAGGTCGGGGAACGCGACACGGGTGGCGAGGATCAACTTCTTGTACGTCGCCATGTCGCGTCCCTCCTCGCCGTGCCGGTAGCGAATGCGGCACGACGGGCTCCACAGGGCGTCCATGGCGTCGACGTCACCCTCGTCCCAGGCGGCTGTCCAGGCCGCCACGATGGCCGCGCGGCGTCTGTCGTTCTCGGACATGTCGGGTTCCCTCAGTCAGGTCGGTCGTGCCGGTGTCGGTGGGTCAGCGGCTCTGCATCCTTGGGACAGATCCTGGTAGAAGGAGACCACACGCCGGCGATGACGGCACCGCAGCAGGGCTGTGGAGTCATTCCCCTCGGCGCCTGCGGCCGAGGTAGGTGGCCAGAGCGACACCGATGATCAGTGCGCCGCCGTTGACGAAGGAGCTGATGTAGGGCGGGGCTCCGGCGAGGCTCAACCCGTTGTTGAGCACCGCCAGGAAGTAGACCGCCACCAGCAGTCCGCCGACGTTGTAGCGGCCGGGCTTGATGGAGGCCGCGCTCAGGAAGGCGGCCGCGAACGCGGGCAACAGGAGTTGGTCTCCGAGCCTCGGATTCGCACCACCGGAACGAGCCACGGCGAGGATGCCACCGATCGCGGCAAGCACGCCGGCGACCACGAACGCGGAGGACACGAGGGACTTCGTGCGCAGCCCCACAAGACGAGCTGCGACCGGGTTGGCACCCAACGCATACAGGTACCTGCCGTAGGGAGTGTGCTCGAGCAGGTAATGAGCAGCGAGTGCTACCAATCCCACAAGCACAGCGATGCGGGGAATGCCGAGCCAGGTGCCGGAACCGATCTCGACCAACGACAGCGGGATGTCGCGCACGACCGAGACGCCGCTGGTCTTGAGGTTGATGACGCCCGCGATGATCGTCATGGTGCCCAACGTCGCGATCACGGCATTCACGTTGAACCTGGTGACGATCACCGAGTTGACCAGACCCACCAGCGCCCCGATCGCGACCCCCACCGCAATGCCCATCGCCAGGCTCCCGCCCGACATCGTCGATGCGGCATAGACCGCGCTCAGAGCGGCTGTTGCTCCGACCGACAGGTCCCATTCGTTGGCGCAGAGCGGCACGAGCAGCGCAAGCGCCACGACCGCGACCACCGCCTGGCCGGCGACGAGGACCTGGAGGTTGGCCGACAGCATGAACGTGTCCGCCGTCGCCGGATAGACGGCGAAGAACACCCCAGCCAGCAGCAGACAGGCCGGCAAGGCGAAGGCCTCGAGGTAGTCGAGTGGTCTCCGCCCCCTGGATCCTGTCTTCACGACGTCTCCGCGGACCGGCTCTGGTGCAGACGTCTCCCCGTTCTCGGGCGCCGATTTCTGGGGAACCGAAGTCCTGCCGGTCATGCTGCCGATCCTTCCGTGCGTAGGACAATTTGTTGGAGCGTGTTTTCATCGAGACCGTCGCCGTCGAGCTCTTCCACGGTCCGGCCCCGGCTCACCACGATCACCCGGTCGCAGACGGTCGCGAGCTCGTCCAGATCGGAGGAAACGACCAGCGCCGACGAGCCGTCGTCGACCGCCCGCCGGATCAGCTGCCAGATCTCCGCGCGCGCGCCGACGTCCACGCCCTGTGTCGGTTCGTCGAGAAGCAGCAATCGGGGGGCGAGGCGGAGCCATCGGGCGAGTAGAACCTTCTGCTGGTTGCCGCCCGACAACGTCCCTAGCGGAACCTCAGTCGAGGCCGCGCGGACTCGATAGTCCGTCAGGAGCTGCCGCGCCGCTGCCGCTTCACGGCGATGTCGCAGCCGTCCTCGGTTGAAGAACTGACGCATAGAAGCGATGCCCATGTTCTCGCGGACCGACATCTCCATGAACGCCGCCGATGAACGCCGGTCCTCGGGGGAATGCGCGACACCGGCGCGAGCCGACACATGAGGGCCTGAGAAGGAGACCAGGCGGTCGTCGATGAGGATCTCGCCGTCCTCGCGACGCTCATCCCCCGCGACCAGCCGGAGTAGTGTCGAGCGGCCCGAGCCGAGGAGCCCTGCAATCCCGACGATCTCCCCGGCGCCCACCACCAAGGTCGCGTCCCGCACCGCGCCCCCGACGAGACCTCGGCATTCCAGTCGCGCCGGCCCTCGCTGGCGAACGCCGCTCCCCGCTGTCGGAGCCGGGACGCCCACGCCTCCCGTGATCATCTCGACCAGGGAGGAGTGACTGATCTCAGACGACTCCAGCGTGCCGCCGACGACGCCGTCCCGCAGCACGGTGGCTCGGTCGGCGATCTGGACGACTTCATCGAGTCGGTGGGTGACATAGACGATGGTCCGACCCTCCGCGGCGAACCGCTTCAGCTCGTCCAGCAACAAAGTGACCTCCCTGGGGGGAAGCGCTGCCGTCGGCTCGTCAAGAACGAGGATTCCGGCGTCGTTACCGTCGATTCCGAGCTCCACGTCCTGCAGGGCGCGTGCGATCGCGATCATCGCGTGCGTGGCGACGCCGTACTTCGCGAGGTCGGCCCGCGGATCGATGTTGGCCAACCCGAGTCGCTCGAGCAGGTCTTGCGCTCGCTGACGCTGGGCGCGCCATCGGACTCGCCCGCCGACTCCCGTCTCGAAACCATGTCCGATCGCGAGGTTCTCCGCGACAGTCAGCTCCGGGAACGTCGAGGCCTGCTGGTGCACGAAGCGCAGACCGGCGGCGTACGACTTGCCGACTGTCCATGAGGTGGCGTCGTGCCGCTCGCCGCTGAGATCGAAGGCGCCAGCGTCGGCGCGGTACATGCCACTCAGCATCTTGATCGTCGTCGACTTGCCCGATCCGTTGCCGCCGAGCAGCGCGTGGATCGTGCCAGCCTCGAGACCAAAGGACACGTCGTCGACCGCGCGCGTGCCGCCGAAGGTCTTGGTCAAGCCGGTGACGGTGAGCGCAAGCCGCCGGGCCGGCGCGCCAATCGGCCTATCGTCCATCGTTCGCACTCTCCATTCTCGGCTTGGCTCACGCGCGCCGCAGCGGGTTGGCCTCGTTGCCGACACGGCTGATGTAGTTACCCGGGTCTTGAACCTGCCCACCACGTCTAGTCAACGCCCCAGGCCTTTCGATACGCCGCCTCGAAGTCGACCGCGGGCGAGAAGCGTTCTCCCGCCGGGGGGAGATTGCGGCTCTTGGTGAACAGCTGCAGGCCTATCCCGGACGGGAAGGCGACGCCGTCGTGTGGCTCCTGGCCGTGCAGCAGGCGGTTGATCGCGTCGAGCGCCGCATAGCCCTCCCACACCACTGAGAACCCGACGCCGGCGTTCACCCCGCGATCTTGGTGGATCAGGTCGACGACCGGGGCGGTGCCTTCGCCGCCCATGACGAAGACGCCATCGTGTCGGCCACTCTGCATCACCCCCGCGGCAACGTCCTGGGTCGGCGCGTCGTAGATCCCGTAGACCGCGTTCGCGTCGGGATGCTGCACGAGCGCCTGGGCGACCTTGTCCTGCAGTCCGGGCCCGAGATCGGCTCCGGTGAACTTGACGGTGTCGACGATCTCGCAGTCGGGGCAGTACTTTTTCAGCGTCTCCTTGAGGCTCCGGAGGCTGACGAAGTTGAGCCTGATGTCGAGCTCGCTGAGCACGATGATCTTCGCCCCGCCCTGGGTGCCCTCGATGATGCCAAGAGCCTGGTAGGCGGCGAAGATCTTCCAAGCCTCGGCGAAGATCAGCGGGCTGTCGGGATCGTCCGCGTTGTCGTAGCCCACCTGGGCGTCGAACAATCCGGGCTGGCCCGAATCCGACAGGGCTCCGTCGTCGCCGACGCTCACGTCGCAGTCGGTGGACTCGATGTTGACGACCGGGATGCCGGCCTTTGCGAGGTCCTCCAGCCCGGCCTTGATGTCGGCGCAGTCGGCGTAGGCCACGACCACACCGTCGGCGCCGTCCGCGACTGCCTGTCGTAGACCGCTGACCATGACGTCAGGACTGAACTTCCCGTCGAACACCGTGACGTTCCAGCCCAGCTGCTTGGCTGCCGCGACCATTTCGTCCGGGGCGCCGAGGTCCGGGCTGAGGGTCACCAGCCAGATGTTCTTGCCCGGTTGCGGCTTGGGCGAGGACGTCGGCGGCTCGCCGATGATGCCCTTGTAAGCAGCCTCGACGGCGTCTTGCGTCCGAGCGCTCAGTCTGTCGCCTGTCGAGCTGCCGGAAGTGTCGGCGCCGCACGCCGAGGACGCGAGGGCGCTGAGCACCATTGCCGTTGCAAGCCAGATCCTTGCGCCGCTTCTCATGCCGTCTCTCCAAGTAGTGCCGGGGGAAGCTGGCCGGAGTCGCCGTAGACGTGCTCGGACACGATCTGGCCCCCGCGAAACTCATCGAAGACGCCGTAGTGGAGCTCGATCGGCTCCTGGTAACCGCGAGGTGTCCCGCGGCCGACGATCTCTGCGGCCAGCATGCTGCCGGCGGTGGTCATGCTGGCGATCTCGAACTGCAGGTCGGGGATCAGGTCCTTGAAGCTGCCCATGAGGCTGCCGATCGCGGCTCGACCGCAGAGTCGCTCAGTCGGCGCACTGAAGTCGACAACGACTGCGTCTTCGGCAAAGTGCGCAACGGCCTTGTCGAAGTCGCCGTTCTCGAAGGCGGTGAGAACGGCACGGAACACCGCGGCGATGTTGGGAGTGTGTGCCATCTCAGTTGCCCTCGACGCCCCAGGCCGCGCGATAGGCGGCCTCGAAGTCGACCGGCCCGCTGAAGGAATTCCCCTTGGGCAGGTTGTGGTCCCGGTCGTACAGCTGCAAGCCGAGACCGGACGGGAAGCCCGATCCCTTCGGCGCCTCGCCTGCCAGCAGTCGGTTCATTGCGTCCAGGGCGGCCCAGGCCTCCCAGTGCACCGAGAACCCGACCCCGGCGTCCAGGCCACGGTCCTCCGCGATCAGTTGCACGCCGGTCGGGCTCCCCTCGCCGCCCATCACGTACAGGTCGTCCTTACGTCCACTCGCCATCACTGCTGCGGCAGCGTCCGCGCCGGGCGCGTCGAACACTCCGAACACTGCATTGGCCTCGGGGTGGCGGGCGATCGCCTGCGCGACCTTGTCCTGCAATGTCGGGCCGTAGTCGGCTCCGGTGAAGTTCACCGTCTCCACCACTTCGCACTTGGGGCAGTGATGTGCGAGCGCCTCGCCGAATCCGTGGTCGACGAGCCGGGTGGCGTCGATGTCGGTCTCCTTGAGTTTGATGATCTTCGCCGCACCGCCGGTCGCGTCGATGATGCCGAGCGCCTGGTAATCGGGAAAGAGCTCCTCCGCCAGCTCCGCGTAGGTCACGGGCTGGTCAGGGGCATCGGGGTTGTTGTAGGTGAGGTTGGCATCGAACAAGCCAGGTTGTCCGCTGTCGGTGACGGCGCCGTTTGCGTCCACCTCCTGATCGCAGTCGATGGACTCCCATCCGACGACCGGGATATGCGCCGCTTCGACATCCTGGAGCCCTGCCTTGACCGTTGCGCAGTCGACCGCGAACAGGATGATGCCGTCAGCCCCGTCGGCGATCGCCTGACGGATGCCGGTGACCTGGGTGTCGGTGTTGAACTGGCCGTCGAAGACGGTCAGGTGCCATCCCACCTGTTTGGCGGCGTCCTTGATGTGGCCGGGCTCGTCGAGGTCGGTGAGCTGTGCGCTTGCCGTGATCAACCAGATGTTCTCTCCGGTCTTCGGCTTGGGTGAGGATGTCGGCGGCTCGCCGAAGCTGCCTTCGTATGCCGCGTCCACCGCCTTCTGGGTCTCTGCGCTCAAGTGACCCCCCTGGCCTGCGGAGCCCTCGTTGGCGGCACACGCCGCGACGGTCAGTGTCGTGACACATGCCGCTCCGACGGCCATCAGCTTCCTGCGCATCATCCTTCTCCTCACGGTCGTGATGCGGGACACATTACTGGAACCAGGTAGAGTTGCCAACCCCGCCGCGGAGATCGCTCCAACTACCTGAAAGTGTCGCGGACGGCCGGAGCGAAGCCCCCCGCGGCGATCTCTCCCCTGGTTCAGCGATCGCGTTCGACAGACCTTGCCGCAGGTCGACTAAGTTGATACATGATGCACCGGCACCCGCCTCGGCCGACGCGCGTCGTGGCGCGGCAGGGAATCGCGATGTCCGGCAGAAATCGCGGAGGGTCGAATGCCGTCGGCCGCCACGGCCTATTCAACGGCTACATCCTTGCTCGTGTTCAGTATGCTAGTCGCTCCGAGGCGGGCAGGTAGACGGCGGATCCCGGCGTCGCATGAGCAGGTACGGCAAGCAACGTGTAGTAGCGTTGTCCTTAATGAGGAATGTTGCCGCGCGAGGCACCTGGAAGGAAGAGGCACGGATGTGCACGGACCCACGGCTCATCACCCGGAGCCCCGTGAGGCCGAGGCGATGACGAAAATGAAGGCGTCAGAGCCCAAGCCGGCCTCACGCGACCGCGGCGACGCAGGTGCGCCGCCGAGCAGTGGCGCCGTCTATCGGATCCAGGACGCAGCCCGCATTGCGGGGGTGAGTCCGACCACGGTGCGGGTGTGGGACAAGAACGGCCTCGTCAACAGCTATCGCGGGTCGAACGGCTACCGGTACTTCAACGAGGAGGACCTCCAGCGGCTTCGGCGGATCGCACATCTGCGCTATGTCGAAAAGCTCAACATCGAGGGCATCAGGCGAGCACTCTCCGAGGCTGGCAGCGACGCCGAGAGCCGCAGCCCGGCGTCCACTCGAACGACGCCCGCGAGCAACACGGTGGAAGTGGGCCCGCGTCTGCGGAAGCTTCGGCAAGACGCGGGTATGACGCTGGGCCAGGCGGCCGAGCGAGCCGGCCTCTCGCCGTCCTTCCTCAGCGCGCTGGAACGGGATCAGACCGGTGTCTCGGCGCAGAGCCTTCACCGGCTCGCTCACGTCTACGACACGACCGTTTCTGCGATCATGCGTCGGAAGACAGGCGACCTGGTGCAGCTCTCCAGCGAACGGAAACGTGCGAGCACGTCGTCGGCGGAGGGCTTCTCCGTCCAGCCGCTGATCGATGGCAAGAACATGCTCGACGCCGAGGTCGTTGTCATGGAGCCCGACACATCAGGTGGGGCCTTCTCCCACGAGGGGGAAGAGATCCTCTACATGCTGGAGGGCGAGCTCGACGTGCGGTTGGCCACCGGTCAGCAGTTTAAGCTGAAGTCGGGTGATTCGCTGTTCTACCCCACGACAATCGAGCACGAGTGGCGCAATGTCGGGCCCAAGAGAGCGCGCTTCCTGTGGGTCGCGACTCCACCCACCTATT
>NZ_BAAIGC010000055.1:0-15304 GCF_054653495.1 Nocardioides sp. AN3 | reverse complement strand
CTCCATCACCGGTGACACCACCGTCGAACCCGACGAGACGTTCACCGTCACCCTCACCAGCCCGACCAACGCCACCATCGCCACCGGCACGGGCACCGTCACCATCCGCAACGACGACAGCAGCACGTCGGGACCGCCGATCGGGCCGACCACGCCTGACCACACACCGACGCTCGGCGGCGTGTGCTCTCACCCGCACCACGGTCACTGCCGAGGCCTGACGGGCGTGACGGAGATCAACGCAGCCGGTCGGGTGACCTGGAACCTCACGGCGACCTTCACCGGCGTCAAGATGCACAAGCACCAGCACCCCCGCACGAAGCTGCCCCACCTCGCCCAGGCGACCGCCGTCGTCGCGAGGCCCGGCTCGATCCGCTTCGCGCTTCCCATCCCGCTCGGACGGTGCAAGCAGATGAAGCGGTATGCCCAGCACGACACGGGCGCGTGGCTGACGCTCACCATCACCCACCGTGACACGCACGGCAAGACGACGAAGGTGCAGGTGATCTACCCGATCTGAGCGGTCACTGAAACGGCGTCGACCGCGCGACCTCGAGCGAGCGGCTCAGGGAGAACGGCGACGCCTGCCGGACCAGCCAGGGCCGGCCGAACCACAGGTAGGCATCGACGTAGCGCAGAGCGTCCGTCCGCTGCCGCCCGGTGAGGCCGAGGCCTGGCTGGTCCGCCACGTCGGCGGTCGGCGGCACGCCGAGGGTGTCGCAGGTCGTGTCGGACACGCTGCGGCAGGTCGCAGCGTTGTCGAAGTCGGCGCCGGGGTGCTCCGAGCGGTGCTGCGCCCACGTGAACGGGCGGCCGTTGTCGGCGGTGTCGATGACGAACCGCGTGCCGTGGATCCCGTCCGCGTCGAGGGCGGCGACCAGCCGGGTGCCGTAGTCGATGTTGTCGCCGACGCTCGAGTAGTGCGTGGCGCCGAGCGCGAAGCCGCGCGTGAACTGCACGCCGGCGGCCTCGAGCACCGGCACCATCTTCGGCACCGTGAGCCAGTCGGCGTCGGAGGCGTCGAGATAGACCGACGTCCTCGGCAGCGCGGAGAACCGCCGGGCGGCGTACCGCACGAGGCTGAGGCGGACGGCAGGATCGGCGGTCCGCGTCTCCCACGAGTTGTTCGGCACCGCGTTGAGCCCGAGGTCCGGCTCCAGCACCATCGCGACGCGGGCGTCGCCGATGGCGTCGGCGGCGGCGTCCACCCACGCTCGGTACGACGCCTGCTCACTGCCGCTGAGCGGCTTGCCGCGTCCGGCCTCGCCGCGCGGCCACTCGCGGAAGATCGCGACCTGGATGAGCGCGTCCTTGCCGAACTCGGCCTGCTGGGTGGCGACGAACCCCCGCAGCGCCCGGCCGATCGAGCTCGTCGAGAAGTCCGCGGCGAACCAGATCATCCGCGGCTGCAGCGCGATCCGGCCCAGCAGCTGCTTGGTCGTCCCGGTGGCGCGCTGGTAGGCGCGGTAGATCCCGTTCCACGGACCGCGGTAGACGCCCCACCGACCTCCGGCGAGCGGGTCGTCCGGCAGCACCGTGCGCGACATCGACCGTGAGACGGCCGGCAGGTAGCCGGGCATCTGGCCGGTCACACGGACCGACACGCGCCGCCCGATCATCTGGTCGGTGGGCACGAGCGTCGGCTTCGTGGCGCCCCGGATGCTCCGACCGTCGAGGAGCCACTGGTAGCGGAACCGGACGCCGGAGGACCAGCCGCGCCGCTTGGCCACGCTCGCGACGAGCCGCTCCCCTACGACCGGCGCGGCCGCCAGCTGCGGGGCCGTGCCCGCCCGCAGGTGGGGCGTCGGGGTGCGTCGGGCAGCAGATGGGTCTGTCGGTGTCTCGGCGCCGGTCGGGACGCCCGGGGACGTCGACGTCAGCGGTGCCTGCGGCGTTTCCGACGCCGGCGTCGCGACGCGGCCCTCTCGAGGGCCGGCCCTCGTCACCAGCATCAGGACGGGGGCCAGTGCCACGAGCAGGAGGCCGACGACGGCGGCGTCGCGGACCCGCAGGCGCGGGCGCAGCGAGGGACGGAACGGCACAGAGGAGGCTTCCTGGTCGGGGCCTCGACGATCCGTCAGAGCGAGACTCGGAGTCAAGTCGGCGTCTGTCGGTCTAACGTGGTCGCGTGCTACCACCGAGCGGACAGCAGTTCGACATCAGCAACGGTGACTACACCGCCGTGGTGACCGAGAGCGGAGGCGCGATCCGCACCCTGACCAAGGGCGGCCGCCCCCTGCTCGACGGCTTCGACGAGAGCAGCGCATCCTCGGGCGCACGCGGACAGCAGCTCGTGCCGTGGCCCAACCGGATCCGCGACGGTCGCTACGTCTTCGAAGGCCGGACCCAGCAGCTGGCTCTGAGCGAGCCCGCGCGCCACAACGCCTCCCACGGGCTCGTCCGGTGGGTGGCCTGGTCGCTGGTCGCCCAGCGGCCCGACCATGTCACGCTCGCCTATCGGCTGATGAGCCAGACGGGCTACCCCTGGACGCTCGACCTCGAGGTCGGCTACGCGCTCGACGCCGATGGGCTGACCGTGACGCAGACCGCGACCAACGCCTCCGACGAGGTGGCGCCGTACGCGGCAGGCTCCCATCCCTACCTCCTCGCCGGCGCGGGGCCCGTGGACGGCTGGACGGTGACCGTGCCGGCAGGCACCCGACTCCTGGCCGACGCCGAGCGCCTTCTGCCGACGGGGACCGAGGACGTCGACGGGACGCCGTATGACCTGCGGGCGCCGCGACGCCTCGGCGACCTCGTGCTCAACCACGCCTACGGCCGGCTTCAGCGTGACGAGCACGGCCGGGCGACGACACGCCTGCTCTCCCCAGAGGGGACGGGCGTCGAGCTGTGGGTGGACGAGCACCACGACTGGCTGATGCTCTACACCGCCGACGACGTGCCGGCGACCGCTCGCCGGTCGCTCGCCGTCGAGCCGATGACGGCGCCGCCGGATGCGTTCAACTCCGGGGTCGACCTCGTTCGGCTCGCCCCCGGGCAGCGATTCAGCTCGTCGTGGGGCATCCGGGGGATCTAGCGCCTCAGCTGAGCCCGACCACGAGCTGACGGAGCACACGTACGGCGTCCTTGGCCCGCGCTCCGTCCGAGCTCTGGATGCCCATCGCGGCGATCTCCGACCCGTCGGCCAGGTCGAGGCTGGCCCACGGCGCTCCCGGGGGCATCCGCACCGCGACGACCTGGGGCCAGGCCAGCTCGCGGCGGCGGTAGCCGTTCACGACGACGAGCTTCTCCCGTGTGGCCGTCACACGGGAGCGGGTGAGGGCGTGGACGCAGAGGAGGATCAGCAGGGCGATGAAGGCCAGGGTGAGCTTCTCGAAGGTCGTGAACCGCGACCTGGTGGCGTCGTCGAAGCCGATCCACGCCATCGCGCAGACCACCACCAGCCCGATGACCAGGACCGTGGCGACGATGCGAGGGCCGAGCGGGCGGTAGGTCCTCGGGAGCCGCGGCAGAGGCGGCAGGTCAGAGTCGGCAGGCATGGATGTCGGTCAGCAGGATGGCCCGCGCCCCCACCGAGTAGAGGTCGTCCATCAGCCGCTGTGCGCCCTCGCGCGGCACCATCGCCCGCACCGCGACCCAGCCCTCACGGTGCAGGGGGCTGACCGTCGGCCCCTCGAGACCCGGCGTGAGCTCGGTGGCGGCGGCCAGGTCCTCGGCGCGGATGTCGTAGTCCATCATCACGTAGCCGCGGGCGATCATGACGCCCTCGATGCGACGCCGGAAGATCTCGAAGCCGGACGGCACGGTGCCCGACCGCGTGATCATGACGGCCTCGGACTCCAGGATCGTCTCCCCGAACACCTCCAGGCCGGCCTGCCGCAGCGTGCTGCCGGTCTCGACGACGTCGGCGATCGCATCGGCGACCCCCAGCTGGATGCTCGTCTCCACCGCGCCGTCCAGCCGCACGACGTCAGCCTCGATGCCGCGCTGCTGCAGGAACTCTCGGACGACGCCGACATACGACGTCGCGATCCGGTGGCCCGCGAGCCCGGCGACATCGGTGAACGCACCAGCCGGCCCCGCGAACCGGAAGCGTGACCGGCCGAAGCCGAGCTGGAGGACCTCCTCGGCCTTCGCGCCGGAGTCGTGGAGCAGGTCACGGCCGGTGATGCCGATGTCGAGGGTGCCCTCGCCGACGTACAGCGCGATGTCGCGCGGACGCAGGTAGAAGAACTCGACGCCGTTCTCCTCGTCGATCAAGGTGAGCCGCTTGGTGTCGTCACGCTGCCGGTAGCCGGCCTCGCGCAGCATCTCCGACGCCGCGGCCGAGAGGGCGCCCTTGTTGGGCACGGCGATGCGCAACAGGCGGGAGTCGTCGATGGAGACCATGGGTGCGTTCCTCACAGGTGGGCGTAGACGTCGTCGAGCTCGAGGCCGGTCGCGAGCATGAGGACCTGGGCGTGGTAGAGCAGCTGGCTGATCTCCAGCGCCGCCGCCTCCTTGCCCTCGTGCTCGGCGGCCATCCAGGACTCGGCGGCCTCCTCGACCAGCTTCTTGCCGATCGCATGGACGCCGGCGTCGAGCTGGGCGACCGTGCCGGATCCGGCGGGACGGCTGGCGGCCTTCTCGGAGAGCTCGGCCCACAGCTGTTCGAACGTCTTCACGGGGTAGAAGCCTAGGTGGTCCGCCCTGCGAGCCGACCGGCGGTCTCAGCCTTGAATGCGGCTGCGGATCCGCTTGATCGTCTGGGCGGTCTGCAGTGCGGCGGACGCGGCCTCGTAGCCCTTGTCCTCGTTCGACCCCTCCAGGCCCGCACGGTCGAGCGCCTGCGCCTCGTCGTCGCAGGTCAGCACGCCGAACCCGACAGCGACCGTGTGGTCGAGAGCGACGCGGGTCAGTCCGTCGGTCGCGGCGCCGCAGACGTAGTCGAAGTGGGGGGTCCCGCCACGGATGACGACACCCAGGGCGACGACGGCGTCGAAGCCCTGCTGCGCCAGGGCGCTCGCGACCACGGGCAGCTCGAAGGTGCCCGGCACGCGGGTCACGACCGGCGCCTCGATCCGGTGGTCGGCGAACGCACGCTGCGCACCGGCGATCAGGCCGTCCATGACCTGCTCGTGCCAGCAGGCGGCGACGAGCGCGACCCGGAGGTCGTGACAGTCGACGGCCTGCGCCTGGGGTGCTCCTGAACCGCTCACTGGGCTGCTCCTAGGTCGATGCTCCGGTCGAGGTCGGGCAGCACGTGGCCCATCCTGTCGCGCTTGGTCATGAGGTAGGCGATGTTGTGGTCGTTGGGGCGGGGAGTGAGCGGGACCCGCTCGGCGACGTGGATGCCGTAGTCCTCCAGCTCGGTGACCTTGCCGGGGTTGTTGGTCAGCAGCCGCACCGTCTCGACGCCGAGGTCGCGCAGGATCTGGCTGGCGGCGGCGTAGTGGCGGGCGTCGGCGGGCAGCCCGAGGTCGAGGTTGGCGTCCACGGTGTCGCGACCGCCGTCCTGGAGCTGGTAGGCCTGCAGCTTGGCGACGAGGCCGATCCCCCGGCCCTCGTGACCGCGCAGATAGACGACGATCCCGCGGCCCTCCTCGACGACCCGGCGCAGGCTCTCCTCAAGCTGCGGCCCGCAGTCGCAGCGGCGGCTGCCGAACACGTCGCCGGTGAGGCACTCCGAGTGCACCCGAGCCAGCACCGGGGCGTCCCCCGACACGTCGCCGTGGACGAGGGCGACGTGCTCGGAGTCGTCGACCGCGATCCGGAAGCCGTAGGCCGTGAAGTCGCCGTACGCCGTGGGGAGCCGCGTCTCGGCTGCCCGCTCGACGAGGACGTCGTGGCGGCGGCGGTAGGTGACCAGCTGCTCGATCGAGATCATGGCGAGCCCGTGCTCGTCGGCGAACTCACGCAGCTCGGGCGCCCGCTTCATCGTGCCGTCGTCGTTGACGACCTCGACGAGCACGCCGGTCTCCTCCAGCCCGGCGAGCCGGGCGAGGTCGACGGCGGCTTCGGTGTGACCGCGCCGCACCAGGACGCCGCCCTCGCGGTAGCGCAGCGGGAAGACGTGGCCGGGCCTGGTGAGCTCGGCGGGCGTGGTGGCCGGATCGGCCAGCAGCCGCGCGGTGCGCGCCCGGTCGGCCGCCGAGATCCCGGTGGAGACGCCATCGCGGGCGTCGACGCTGACGGTGTACGCCGTGCGCAGCGGGTCCTGGTTGTGCGGCGTCATCAGCGGGATGTCGAGGCGGTCCAGCTGCTCGGCGGTCATCGGCACGCAGATCACCCCGCTGCTGTGCCGGATGGTGAACGCCATCAGCTCCGGCGTGGCCTTGCTGGCGGCGAAGATGAGGTCGCCCTCGTTCTCGCGGCCCTCGTCGTCGACGACGACGATCGCCTTGCCGGCGGCGATGTCCGCGATCGCCTGCTCGACCTCGTCGAGCCTGATGCCCCCGTGCTGTCCGCGGTGCTCGGATCCGTGCGCGCTCATCGCTCGCCTCCTGTCCATTCGCTGGTCGCGCCTGTCGAGATCAGCCTCTCGACGTGCTTGGCGATGATGTCGGTCTCGAGGTTGACCAGGTCGCCGACGCCCTTGCGGCCCAAAGTCGTGCGGGCGAGCGTCTCGGGGATGAGGCTGATGGTGAAGGAGCTCGAGCCGGCTTCGTCGGTCGAGCCGGCTTCGTCGGTCGAGCCCCCTTCGTCGATCGAGCCCGTCGAGACCACCGTCAGGCTCACCCCGTCGACGGCGATGGAGCCCTTGTCGACCACGTAGCGCGCCAAAGCAGCCGGCAGCGAGATCTCCACGACCTCCCAGTGCTCGCTCGGGGTCCGCGCCAGGATCGTCCCGACGCCGTCGACGTGGCCCTGGACGATGTGGCCGCCCAGACGCGTCTGGGGCGTGACCGCGCGCTCGAGGTTGACGATGTCACCGGGCGCGATGCCGCGCAGCGACGTCTTGTCGAGCGTCTCGGCCATGACGTCGGCCGTCCAGGTCTGCTCCTCGCCGGTCGAGCCCGCCGAGCCCGTCGAGACCTCGGTGACGGTGAGGCAGCAGCCGTTGACGGCGATCGAGTCGCCGTGCTTGACGTCCTCGAGCACGGTCGTGGCGGCAATGGTGAGCCGGAGCGCATCGCCCTGGTCCTCCAGCGCGGCCACGGTGCCGAGCTCCTCGACGATCCCGGTGAACATCAGCGATCCCCTTCGGTGGTGGGTGTGAGTGTGAAGCGCACGTTCGGCTCCTCGCCGTCGGTGCCTGGCAGGACGGTCACATCGGTGACGGTGGGCCGCAGGGCAGCGGCGATCGTGTCGATCCCGAGGTCGGCGACGGCGCTGCGGCCGGACCCCAGGAGCATCGGCGCCACGTAGACCACGATCTCGTCGACCAGGCGGGCGCGGACGAAGGCGGCGGCGAGGGTCGGCCCACCTTCGAGGAAGACATGGCGACGGTCGTGCACCCACAGCTCCTTCAGCGCCTGGTGCGGGTCGCGCGTACGCAGGTGGACGGTCTCGGCGCGGTCGTTGAAGATGCGCCTGCCTGCCGGCAGGTCGCGCAGGCCCATGACGGCGCGCAGCGGCTGGCGCCCGACGGGCACGTCGTGCTCGTCGCGGACCGTCAGCTCCGGGTCGTCGACGGCGACGGTGTTGGTGCCGACGAGCATGGTGTCCGACAGCGCCCGCAGCCGGTGGGTGTCGCGTCGCGCTGCGGCCGAGGAGACCCAGCGGCTCGTGCCGTCGGCGGCGGCGCTACGGCCGTCAAGCGTCGTGGCGAGCTTCCACGTCACGAAGGGGCGCTGGAGCTCTGTCGCGTGGGTCCAGACCTCGTTGACAGCTCGCGCGTCGTCAGCGAGCAGTCCGCTCTCCACCTCGAGCCCGGCATCGCGCAGGCGCCGCGCTCCCCCGGCGGCGACCGGGTTCGGGTCGGCCTGGGCATAGACGACCCGCCGTACGCCGGCAGCGATCAGCGCCTCCGAGCAGGGGCCGGTCCGACCGGTGTGGTTGCACGGCTCGAGGGTGACGATGGCGGTGGCGCCGCGTGCGGAGGATCCCGCTCGGGCAAGCGCATCGGCCTCGGCATGCGGTGTCCCGGCGCCGCGGTGGTAGCCCTCGGCGACCGTCGACCCGTCCGCGGCGAGGAGGACGCAGCCGACGCGCGGATTGGGCCACAGCGGCGCATCGGGGCTCGCCGCCAGCTCGAGGGCACGCCGCATCGCCACGCGCTCGACGCTGTGCTGCGCCGTGGGCTGCCACATGGCCTGCGACATCGATGGGCCCCTTCTTGGTCCGGTCGCGGACCCTGGGGCCTGACGTGTGCTCTGGCCGTCACCCTGGCGGGGTGTCCGGCGAGGAGCAGTGCGTGCGCTTCCCATCCGGACTTTCACCGTCGGTCCAGGATTTCCACCTGGTCAACCGCTGGCTGGCTGCCATCGGGTCGCGGACTGTCACCGCCGGTTCGGAATTACACCGACCCCAGAGCACGCGAGTTGTTCACTCGTCACGACGAGGATAGCGCCCTTTGTCCACCCCTGGGACATGGGGTCCGCCAGATGGGCGGTCGGCGAGCGGGTCAGCCGGCCGCGGCAGCCTTCTCCCGCAGGGCCGCGACCATCGCGTCGGGGTCGTCGGCGGAGTAGACCGCGGACCCGGCCACGAACACGTCCGCACCGGCCTCCGCGCAGCGCTCGATGGTCTCCAGGCTGACGCCGCCGTCGACCTGCAGCCAGATGTCACCGCCCGTCCGAGCGATGAGCTCGCGGGTCCGGCGGATCTTGGGCAGGCACAGGTCGAGGAACCTCTGACCGCCGAACCCGGGCTCGACCGTCATCACGAGGACCATGTCGAGCTCGGGCAGCAGGTCGGCGTAGGGCTCGATGGGCGTCGCCGGCTTGAGCGCCATGCTCGCCCGGGCGCCTCGCGCGCGGATCTCGCGGGCCAGCCGCACCGGCGCCTTGGCCGCCTCGACGTGGAACGTCACACTGCCCGCGCCGGCCTCGGCATAGCCGGGCGCCCAGCGGTCCGGATCCTCGATCATGAGATGCGCGTCGAGTGGCAGGTCGGTGGCCTTGCTGAGCGCCTCGAGCATCGTCGGCCCGAAGGTGAGGTTCGGCACGAAGTGGTTGTCCATCACGTCGACGTGCACCCAGTCGGCGCTGCCGATCCGGGCGACCTCCGCGCCCAGGTTGGCGAAGTCGGCGTTGAGTATGCTCGGCGTGATCTGGATGTGGCCCACGGGGCACGATCCTAGGAGCGCGCCTCGACCGGCTGCAGCAGGGCCTGCTCGAGGACGACCTGCAGCGACAGCGTCCGGTAGCCGACCTCGTCGAACAGCACCGTCAGCCGGTCCTCCTCGACGTCGGTCACGGTGCCCGCGCCGAACTCCTCATGACGCACGCGGCTCTGAGCCGGGAACGGCCCTGACTGCTGGGCCCCGGGATCCGGAGCGGTGCCGGCGCGGCAGTTGTCGCACACGCCGCAGCGCTCGGTGAGCTGCTGGCCGAAGTAGGCCACCAGGAAGTCGGCACGGCAGCGGTCGGTCTCGGCGTAGCCGCGCATCATGTCCACGCGCGAGCGCTCCAGCCGCTGCTGAGCCTCGGCGATCTCTCGGACCGTCGTCACGGTCGCCTCGCCGGCGGTGTGCTCGGCGAGCTCGGCCAGGTTGAGGATCCGGCCGGCCTTGCGACGTCCCATGCCGGTCTCGGAGGCGACGCGCACGGGATCGCCGCCGAGACGTGCCCGCGCCTCCAGCACCCGCTCGACGTCGCCTGCCTTCGGCGCGGACGCGGAGAAGAACCGACCCAGCGCGAGCTCCTCCGGCCGGTAGACCAGCGTCACCTGAGCCGGCTCGCCGTCCCGTCCCGCGCGGCCGACCTCCTGGTAGTAGGTGTCGGGCGACTCGGGGATCTGAGCGTGGACGACGAACCGGATGTCCGGCTTGTCGATGCCCATGCCGAACGCCGAGGTGGCGACGATCGTGTCGACCTCGCCCTCCATGAAGGCCTGCTGCGCGGCCTCGCGACGCTTGACGCCGAGGCCGGCGTGATAGACGACCGTACGCCGGCCCCGATCGGTCAGCAGGGCGGCGTACTCCTCCGCCGCCCGGCGTGTGCGGCAGTAGACGATGCCTGCGCCGGACAGCTCCTCGACTGCTGCGACCACGGTGCGACGCTGCTCCTCGGCGTCGACCACACGGACGACGTCGAGTGCCAGGTTGTCGCGTGCGAAGCCGGTCACGATCGTGCGGGCGTCCCGCATGCGCAACCGCTCCACGATGTCCTCGCGGACCGGTGGCGCTGCCGTCGCCGTCATCGCCACGATGCGCGGACCGCCCAAGGTTGCGAGCAGCTCCCCCAGACGGAAGTAGTCCGGTCGGAAGTCATGGCCCCAGGCCGAGACGCAGTGTGCCTCGTCGACGGCGACCAGGCTCGGCCGGAGGGCCGCCACCTGATCGTGCACCTCGGCGTTGGCGAGCTGCTCAGGGGAGAGGAAGAGGAACTCGGCCTCGCTAGAGGCCATCAGCTCCAGGGCCCGGCGGCGCTCCGTCTCGGTCTCGGCCGAGCTGATCCGGACGGCGTGGACCTGCGCGCGCGACTCCTCGATCCCCTCGATCTGGTCCTGTTGCAGGGCGAGCAGAGGCGAGACGACGACGGTCGGTCCGTCGATGAGGAGCCCGGCGAGCTGGTAGACGAGCGACTTGCCCGCGCCGGTTGGCGCGACGAGCAGCACGTCGTGCCCCTCCAGCAGCGCGCCGGTGGCATCGGCCTGACCGGGGTGGAGGCGGCGGTGGCCGAAGTCATCATGGGCGGCCTGCTGCACCCGGGCGATCGTGTCGGCACTGATCCTGCGTGAGGTCACGGCGCTCGGTGTCCGCCCGGCCCACGCGCCATGCCGCTCACCCCTCCGGATCCACCGGACCCTCGGCGCCGGCGCGCTCGTCGCGCTCGGCCCACTCCAGCAGCGGGGCGATGTCGAAGACGTGATCGTCGATGTCGGCGTGCAGGTCGCCGATCTGAGCGAAGCGCTTCGGCACCGTGAGCACCGTGAAGTCGCTCGGGTGCACCTCGGGCACCTCCGTCCACCTCACCGGCGTCGAGACGCGTGCCTCGGGGACGCCGCGGACGGAGTAGGCCGAGGCGATCGTGTGGTCGCGCGTGTTCTGGTTGTAGTCCACGAACAGCTGGGCCGGATCGCGGTCCTTGCGCCACCACGCGGTGGTGACGTCCTCCGGCGCGCGGCGCTCGACCTCGCGGGCGAAGGCGAGCGCGGCCCGGCGTACCTCCTGGAAGCCGTGGTCGGGGTGGATGCGGACGTAGATGTGGAGGCCCTTGCCGCCGCTCGTCTTCGGGTAGCCGACGGCGCCCAGCTCGTCGAGCACCTCGTGCGCGACGCCGGCGACCCGCTGCACCGTCTCCCAGGGGCACTCCGGGCCGGGATCCAGGTCGATGCGCCATTCGTCGGGCTTCTCGGTGTCCTCGCGCCGGCTGTTCCACGGGTGGAACTCGACGGTCGACATCTGCACGGCCCAGATCACCGACGCGAGCTCGGTGACGCACAGCTCATCGGCGGTGCGCTTCCACCGGGGGAAGAACAGCCGGACGGTCTCCACCCAGTCCGGAGCGCCCGCCGGCAGGCGCTTCTGGTGCACCTTCTCGCCGTCGAGCCCCGTCGGGAAGCGGTGCAGCATGCACGGCCGCTCGAACAGCGCGTTCACGATGCCGGGGCCGATGGCGAGGTAGTACTCGACCAGGTCCAGCTTCGTCAGGCCGAGCTGGGGGAAGTACACCCGGTCCGGGTTGGTCACCTTGACGACGCGGTCGTCGACCTCGATCTCGACGAAAGGGCTCGCCATGCGGCTGAGCGTAATGGGTCAGGTGCGTCAGGTCCGGCGCAGCAGCGCCATGAACATCGCGTCCGTGCCGTGTCGGTGCGGCCACAGCTGGACCGTGCCGGCCATGGGACCGGCGGCATCGGGCACGTCGCCGGCAGAGCCTGTCACCGGCTGGAGGCGGACGTCAGACCCGGCAGGCTGCGCCGCCAGGACCGACTCGACGACGCCGCGGGTCTCCGCGAGCACCGGCGAGCAGGTGGCATACAGGACCACGCCGCCGGGCCGCACCAGACGCAGGGCGCTGGTGAGCAGGCACCGTTGGAGCGGCACGAGGCCGTCGATGTCCTCGGGCCGTCGGCGCCACCGTGCCTCCGGGCGGCGCCGGAGCGCACCGAGTCCGCTGCACGGCGCGTCGACCAGCACGCGGTCGAACGTGCCGTCCCGGAAGGCCGGATGCGTCCCGTCTCCCGCGATCACGCCACACGTCCCGGCGACGAGCCAGCCGTTCCGCGCATCGGTGAGGTTGCGCCGGACGAGGCCGGCCCGGTGCGGCTGCGCCTCGTTCGCCACCAGCACGGCGCCGCGCTCGGCCGCAAGAGCAGCCAGGAGCGCCGACTTGCCGCCGGGGCCGGCGCACAGGTCGAGCCAGCGCTCGTCGGCCCCCTGCAGCGGCGCCTCGGCCAGCGCGAGCGCGACCAGCTGCGACCCCTCGTCCTGCACGCCGGCGCGCCCCTCGGCGACCGCCGGCACGGAGCCGGGGTCGCCGGAGTCGAGGACGACGCCGTACGGCGACAGGCCGCTCGGCATCCCGCCGAGCTCGGCCACCGTGGCGCGTCCCGGTCGCGCGACGAGGGTCACCTTCGGCGGCGCGTTGTCGGCCTCGAGCAGCGCGTCCACCTCGTCGCCGTCGCCGACGGCCTCGGCGAGGGACTCGACGACCCAGCGCGGGTGGCTGAACGCGATCGACCGGAAGCCGGTCGGGTCCGCCGGCGCGAGCCGACGCACCCAGGTGGCGAGGTCGGCCTCGCCGATCCGCCGCATCACCGCGTTGGCGAAGCCCGCGGCGCCGGGTCCCGCCTGCGACCGAACGAGATCGACCGTCGTGCTGACCGCCGCGTGGGATGCGACCCGCATCCCGAGCAGCTGGTGGGCGCCGAGGCGCAGCGCGTCTCGCACCTTCGGGTGCGGCGAGCGATCGACGCACGCATCGATGACGGCGTCGTAGGTCAGCTGTCCGCGCACCGCTCCGGAGACCAGCGCGGTCGTGAACGCGGCGTCGCGTCCGGTCAGACCCGCCCGACGCAGGAGGGCCGGCAACAGCAGGTTGACGTAGGCGTCCTCGGTGCGGACGCGGGTCAGGATCTCAAGCGCGATCTCCCGGGCGGGATCCACACGCGCGCGGCGGGGTGGACGTCCGCCGGGACCGCGGCGCTTGCGCGGGTCAGCCATCGAGCTCCTTCAGCAGCCGCTTCGGGGCGACGGCACGCCAGGCGTCCTCGATCACCTCGCGCAGCTCGTCGACGCTGATCTCGCCGAGCCGCGACTCCTGGACCAGCACGGCGTTGTAGCCGTTGAAGTGCGGCACCGTGAAGAACGGCAGCCCCTCCTCGGCGACGAGCGCCAGCTTGTCGGCCTCGGTCGGGGTGCGGATGACGAGGAGGTCGTCGTACATCTCGCCGGTCGCCGGGTCGATCGCGCTCTTGTGCGGCCGTCGATAGAGGACGAAGCCGCGACCCTTGTCGCCGCGCGGGACGAGGTACGTCGGCCGGTCACCCCAGCTGACGCCGAGCTCGACCTCCGGCAGGCTCAGGCAGATCCGCCCGATGTCGTCAGGCGTCGCGGGTCTCGTCACGATCCGAAGGTAGTGCCGGGCGGGGTCTCCACGCCTCTGGCCCAGTCGGCAGCCGGCATCTCCTTGCGGCCGTGGGGACGGACGACGCCGAGCCGGACCGGCACAGTCGCCGTGCCCACGTGCACCGAGCGCTTGGTCACCCGCAGCTCCCCCGGCGCCAGCGCCGCCTCGTCGGAGTCCGGCGTGACCGGCCCGAGCTTGAACCGCTCCCCGGCGAACGTCGTCCACGCGCCGGGGGCCGGCGTGCACGCCCGGACTCGGCGGTCGACGCCGGTCGCCGGCTCGGCCCAGTCGACGTGCGCGTCCTCGACGGTGATCTTCGGGGCCACCGTGACACCGTCGGCAGGCTGCTCACGCGCCTCGAGCGAGCCGTCCGCGATGCCGTCGAGCGTCGCCACGAGCAGCTGCGCGCCGCCCTCGGCGAGACGACCGAGCAGGTCGCCCGCCGTGTCGGTCGGGCGGACGCGCTCGGTCATGACGCCGAACGTCGGTCCGGCATCGAGGGCCGAGACGATGCGGAAGGTGGTGGCGCCGCTGAACTCATCGCCGGCCCAGATCGCATGCTGGACCGGCGCCGCACCCCGCCACTGCGGGAGCAGTGAGAAGTGCAGGTTGACCCATCCGAGTGCGGGGATCTCCAGCACGCTCGCCGGAAGCAGGGCGCCGTAGGCGACCACCGGGATGCAGTCGAGCTCCAAGGCCTTCAGCTGGTCCTGGAACTCCGGGTCGCGGGGATGCTTCGGCTTCAGGACGTCGATCCCGAGCTCCTCGGCGCGTTGCGCCACCGGGCTGGCGACCAGCCGGCGGCCTCGCCCGGCCGGTGCGTCGGGCCGCGTGATGACGGCGACGAGCTCGTGGCGCGACGAGGCGATGGCCTCCAGGGACGGCAGCGCCACCTCGGGCGTGCCGGCGAACGCGAGACGCATCACCGCGCCCTGCCTGTCGGGCGGGCGGCCATCACAGACCGAAGCCGCGCGTGGCGTGCGGAGAGATCTTGACCGTCGGCGCCGTGCCCGACGTCAGGGCGAGGCCGAACCATTCCGACTCCCGGATCTCCTTCATCGCGGCCTTGCGCGCCGCCTTGTCGAGGCGGTCGATGAAGAGGACGCCGTCGAGGTGGTCGGTCTCGTGCTGGATGGCCCGGGCGAGGAGCTGGGACCCTTCGATGAGCACCGGCTCGCCGTGCATGTCGAAGCCGCGCGCGACGACGGAGAGCGCGCGTCGGCAGTCGTACTTCAGGCCCGGGATCGACAGGCAGCCCTCGTCGCCGTCCTGGGTCTCCTCTGACAGGGTCAGGTCAGGATTGACGAGGTAGCCGACCTCGCCGTCGACGTACCAGGTGAAGACGCGCAGCCCGACGCCGATCTGCGGCGCGGCCAGACCGGCTCCGGGTGCGTCGAGCATCGTGTCGGTGAGGTCCTCGACGAGCCGCCGCAGCTCCTTGTCGAAGTCGACGACCGGCTCGGCCTTGCGCCGCAGGACCGGGTCACCGAACAGACGGATGGGCTGGATGGGCATGCCTGCCATCCTAGAGAGAGGCGCTAAGGCGCGGGCAGCCCGGCTTCACCGACGGGGAACCTTCGTGACGTACCCGCCAATATATGCACACTGTTCGAATGTGTGTTTGCTTATACGTCAGAGTCGAGCTAGAGTGCTTCTATGCGACGTCGGCTCGACCAACTCGATGC
>NZ_BAAIGC010000054.1:0-16060 GCF_054653495.1 Nocardioides sp. AN3 | reverse complement strand
CGGCCAGGTCGACACGGACGGCGAGCGGCCGGCATCCGACAGGAAGCTGTTCACTCGCGCCGCGCCAGTCGACGCTGTCGTGAAGCTCGAGCGTCTCGACGTCGCCGCCGTACGAGGTGACGGTGAGGGCCCAACCGGCGGCGGACGGCGAGGCGCCCGCGATCATGCGCACCGGCCGAGAACGTCTCCGACGTGCCGTCGCCAGCATGACCGCAGATGCCAGCGACGGCGCTGGCTCGTTGATCTCGGTGATATCGCAGATCTCTGCTCGGTCCGCCAGCACGGTGATCGTTGCCATGTGGCTTCCTCCTTCATGGTCGTCGGACTACGCGGTCGCCTTCGGCCCAGGTCGGCTGAAGAGCGCAGGACGTCGGATCTCGAGGGAGGCCCACCCCTCGCGCTGCACCTTGTCGGCCAGCGCGGCCCCGGCCACGATGGCGCCGCTGATGATCTGCTCCCAGGCCGTGTTGTAGTGCTGGAGGCCCTGGTGGAGGACAGCGAAGAAGAGCACCCCGATGGCGGTGCCGGTGACGGTGCCGCTTCCCCCTCGCAGGCTGGTGCCTCCGACGAGGACGGCGGCCGCCGCCTGCAGCATGACTGTGTCGCCGGCGGTGTTGATCGCCGAGCTGGTGATCGAGGAGGAGATCACGCTGGCGAGCGCCGCGGAGCCGCCCGCGATGGCATAGACGGCGACGATCGTCCAGGAGACGTTGATGCCTGAGAGTTTCGCTGCCGCGGGGTTGCCGCCGACGGCATGGACGTCGCGTCCGAAGAGCGTGAACCGCAGCACGAACGCGGCGATCACGAACACGATGATGCAGACGACGACGGGGCTCGGGATGCCCAGGATGGCGCCCTGGTAGAAGGTGTACTGCAGGAAGTCGGCCTGGCCGGAGCCGCCCAGGATCGGCTGGCTGGCCAGGCTGATCAGCTTCGCGAGGCCGGCGAAGAGCGTCATCGTGCCGAGGGTGACGACCATGAACGAGAGCTTCAGCCGACCGATGAGCAGACCGTTGGTCACGCCGGCGACCACCACGCCGAACGCCACGGTGCAGGCCATCGCGGCTACCGCCGGCATGTCGAAGGAGTTGATCAGCCACGCGAAGATGTAGCCCGAGAGAGTCAGCAGCGCGCCGATCGAGAGGTCGAACCCACCCGCCAGGAGGACGAAGGTGAGGCCGATCGCGGTCACGAACAGCACCGACGAGCTCAGGAGCATCAGCCGGATCGTCGATCCGCTGAGGAAGCTGTCCTGAGTCGAGGCGAACACCGCGGTGACGACGAGGAGCAGCAGGAGCATGGTCGTGCTCCTGTTGCCGAGCACCTGGCGTACGACGTTGCGCGGTGGGACCGGCTTGGTGTGCCCCGCCCGGCCCGCGGGTGCTGCTCCCCGACGGTCGTCGGTCGGCGATGCCTCGGTCGGGGGCGTGGGGGCGTGGGTGGCATCGGATGTCGTCATGCCGCTCCTCCGGTGGCTAGATGGGACAGGCGTGCTGCGGTGGCGACCTCGCGCGTGAGCTGCCCGACGACGCGGCCCTGGAACATCACGACGAACCGGTCGGCGATCGTCATGAGCTCCTCGAGATCCGAGGAGCTGCAGAGGACTCCGACGCCCTCGTCGCGGATGCGCGCGATCAGCTGGTGGATCTCTCGCTTGGCGCCGACGTCGACGCCGCGGGTGGGCTCATCGAGCAGCAGCACGCTGGGCTTGGTCTCGAGCCACTTGGCGAGGAGGACCTTCTGCTGGTTGCCGCCGCTCAGGGTGCCCACGAGTCGGCCGCCGGAGTCGCGAGGCAGTGCGAGCGCATCGATGTAGGTGCGAGCGACCTGTGTCTCAGCCTGGCGCCTGACGCCGCGCAGCCGACGACCGCCCGCCGACGCCGCCAGGTTGAGGTTGGCGGTGATGCTCATCTCGAGCATGAGACCGTCACGCTTGCGGTCGGCGGGTGAGAGGGCGATGCCTCGATCCATGGCGTCGATCGGCGAGGACGGCACTGTCGCCTCGCCGCCGACCTCGACCGCGCCGGTCGCTCGAGGTCGAGCGCCGAAGAGTGCCTCGAGCAGCTCGGTCCGGCCCGCTCCCTCCAGGCCCACGAGCCCGACCACCTCGCCGGGATGCACCTCGAGGTCGGCACGATCGACGTGGCCCGGCACGGACACCTCGCGGGCGGTCAGCAGCGGTCGTGTCGCCGCCTCGAGGGGCCGGCGCTCGTCGCTGTAGTGCTCGACGGCGTACCCGAGCATGTCCTCGACCAGCGTGTCCCGGTCGTACTCGCCGATGGGACGTGACGCGACCCGTCTGCCGTCTCGAAGGACCGTGACGGAGTCCGCGAGTGAGAAGAACTCGTCCAGCTTGTGCGAGACGAAGACGATGGCGACGCCGGTGTCCCGCAGGTGACGCATGGTGATCGCCAGCGACTCGACCTCGTCCTCGGTCAGGGAGCTGGTCGGCTCGTCGAGGACGAGGATCGGATGGCCGAGCTGGACCGCCTTGGCGATCTCGACGAGCTGCTGCTGGTCGATGCGCAGCCGTCCGGCCAGGGCCCGGGGGTCGAGGTCGACGTTCAGCCGTGCGAGTGCCTCAGAGGCGGTGGCGTTCATCCGCTTCCAGTCGATGCCGTACCACCGGCGTGGCTTGTCCCGTGACATCAGGATGTTCTCGGCGACAGTGAGGTCAGGCGCGAGAGCGAGCTCCTGGGTGACGACCGCGACGTTGCGGCGCAGCGTGCGCGCCTCACCCGGGGCCAGGTCCTCGCCGCGGATGCTGATCCGACCGCCGTCAGCCGGGATCTGCCCCGAGATGATCCCGAGGAGGGTGGACTTCCCGGACCCGTTCTCCCCGATCAGCCCGTGGATCTCGCCTGCCTGCACGGTGATGTCAGCTCCGCGCAGGGCCCGGATGCCGCCGTAGTGCTTGGTGATCCCCTCGGCGACGAGCAGCGCGTGGCCTGCCCCGCCCGGAGGCGGGGCCGGCCGCTCGTCGGGTGACGAACCCCTCATGGCCTGCTACTGACCGTAGGTGGCGGCGTTGATGGTGTCGAGGATCCCGGTGGCGCCACTGGCGTTCTCGGTGGTGATCACCGAGCCGAGTCCCGGGTAGACCGTCGTCGGGATCGCCTTCCCGGCCTTCGCGAGGTAGGCGGCGTTCACCAGCTCCTTGCCCCACTCCACGACCGGTGGCTGGATGGTGAGGGAGTACTTCCCGGACCTGATCCCGTCCAGGCCCTGGTCCTCGCCGTTGACGCCGAAGGCGACCAGGTCGTGGCGGACGGTGAGCGCGGCGGCGGCTGCTCCGAGGGCGCTGCTGTCGTTGTAGGCGAGCACGCCCTTGACGTCGGGGTGGTTCTGCAGCAGCGGGCCGGCCGCCTGCTGTCCGCCCGGCACGTCGTCGCTCGGGTTGTCGACACTGGCGACGACGTCGAGTCCGTCCTGCTTGGCCCAGTAGGCGGCACGCTCGGCGTAGTAGTCGATCGTCGGCACCGCGACGGTGAACTTCACGGTGGCCACCTGCGAGCCCGCCGGAAGGATCTGGGACATCGTCTTGGCCTCGACGTACGCCCCTTCATCGCGCCCGTAGATGATCTGAGCCGTGACGTTGCCGAGCTTGGAGGAGCCGTCCGGGGTGATCTCGATCGCGATCACCGGGATGCCCTTGGCCTTCGCCTGGCCGAAGACGGCATTCAGCGAGCTGGCATCGAGCGGCCAGATGACGATTGCATCCACGCCGTCGTTGATGAGCTGCTGAACCTGATGGATCTGGGTGGGCACGTCGCCGTTGGCGTCCAGCTCGGAGAAGGAGCCGCCCAGCGCCTCGGTCTGCTTGCGGATGGCGACGCCCACCCGGGCGTTGAGCTCGTTGGCCTTGCGTGCCGCGGACCAGCCGATCTTCAGCGGAGCCTTCTCTGCCGCTCCGAAGCTCGCCGGGAACCTCGAGTCCTCGCCGGTGTAGGAGGCGACGATCTTCGCGATGTTCTCCTCGGACAATGCGGCGGTGGACGTCGAGGTCTGCTTGCCCGACCCCGCATCGGTCGCATGGTTGGCGCTGCTGCTGCACGCGCTGAGCGAGAGCAGCAGCGCACCGGCGCCGGCAGCGATGGTGATGGGGAACGTGTGACGCATCAGGGACCTGCTTTCTGAGGTGTGCGTGAGCCGAGGCCACGACAGAGCGACGGGGCGCCCCGGTGCGCCTCTGGCGTGCCTGCCGATGGCGGCGGTGTTTGAACGTTAGGTGCGTCACTTATCGAGCGTCAATAGAACTTCGATTAAATCTCGACCGTACGTCGGCCGAGCATCGAACGTTCCATGAGGAAGGCGCGTGCACGCGGTCGCCGGCCGGCGTGAGGGCGCGGTGTGACCGGTGGAGTGAGGTGACCGGTGGAGTGAGGTGACCGGTGGAGTGAGGTGACCGGTGGAGTGAGGTGACCGGTGGAGTGAGGCGTCCGGTGGCGGACGTCAGGCCTTGCGGGCGCGGCCCTTCGACGGTGTCGTCTTCGTGGCCTTCGCCGCGGGCGTGCGATCCTCGTCGGGGAAGAGCGCGGCCGGGTTCATCGTCGCGGTCTCGCGCGCGGCGGTGTCGTAGCAACCGGTGATCGAGTGCATCAGGTCGGTCGCGACCTTCAGCTTCTCGTGGACGCTGGCGATCTGCTTCATGTTGTTGACGAGGAGGTCTCGGCGCAGCTCGGCATACCGATCGGTCTCGAGGCGGCCCTGCTCGGTGATCTCGAAGTAGGTCCCGGACCCGATCCTGGTCTTGTTCACCAGTCCGACGGAGACCAGCTTGCGGAGGTTGTAGAGGACGTTGGGGAGGTCGTCGCGGTTGACGAGCTTCGCGATCGTCGCCGCGTCCTTGGCTCGCTCCTGCATGCGTACGACGTTCAGGATGACCGTCTCGTTGTAGGTGATGTCGGGATACCCGACCAGACGCTGACCCTGGACCACCCAGCGCTGATAGGCCTCGAAGACCTGCATCAGGGCGAACTCGAACGAGGTTGCGAGCTCGTCATCCTCGTTGCTGGACAAGTGCCAGGCGCGGGCGCTGTCGTAGGGGATGCTGCCCGTGTTGCTGGAGCTCTCCATGCGCCGAGTGTATCGGGATCCGACGCGGCCACGCTCGCGGCCCGCTTGTCTCTTCCTGTCCGGACCAGTCGAGTGTGCATCGCCCTGCGACGAATAATGAATTGAAAATCCATCGAAGATCCATTGACATGCGATCGCACCGTCGGTGATAGTCGTCACCACCCCCAGCTCGGACGACCCGGGCGAGGCACCCGATCTGTCATTCGAAGGAGTTGGCCATGAATCAATCCGCGTACTCGGTGGGGAACGCCGCCGCGCTCTCACGTCAGTACGGCCCGTACATCCAGGCCGACTGGGGCTACGCCAACCACTGGTATCCGGGCGTGTTCAGCCGGGAGGTCGAGGAGCGCGGCGTCGTCGGCATCACGATCGGCGGCCATGACATCGCCATCACCCGCGACGCGAGCGGCAAGGCGTGGGCGATCGCCGACCGGTGTGTGCACCGTGGCGTCAAGCTCTCGCTCAAGCCGATGTGCTTCGCGGACAAGACGGTGACCTGCTGGTACCACGGCTACACCTACAACGCCGAGACGGGGAACCTCGACACGATCGTCGGCAGCCCCGAGGACAAGATCATCGACAACACCCGGGTCCGGACCTACCCCACCGAGGAGTTCGCCGGCCTCATCTGGGTCTTCGTGGGCGAGGAGGGCATCGACGTTCCGCCCATCGAGACCGACCTCCCGATGAAGGTCACCGACAAGGCCAATGCGATCCCGCACCTGATGGACGACGACATCCTGGTCGACGGCATCCGGCGCAAGCTCTACGGCAACTGGCGGCTCGCGACCGAGAACGGGCTCGACCCGGGCCACCTTCTCGTCCACTGGGACAACCAGATCGTGGTCGCCCTGGACCGGGCGATGCCGCTCGGCATGAAGGCGCTTCGGGACGACGCGACCGAGCTCATCGACATCCCCGATGGCCCCAAGGGCGTGATGAACCGGTACGACAAGCCGGAGAACTACGAGCCCGTCTTCTCCAACCCCAAGGTCGAGATCAAGGCCCGCGGCGAGACGATGTATGAGACCTTCCGCGTCTCCGCCTGGGTGCCCGGCTCCCTGATGGTCGAGAACTGGCCGATCCCCGGCTACGGACAGTACGAGTTCTACGTCCCCATCGACGACCACAACCACATGTACTTCGAGCTCATCGTCTACCACGGCACGACAGAGGAGGAGAAGAAGGAGTTCGCGTTCAAGTACGAGCACTTCTTCAAGCCGCTCGGCCTGCTGGACTTCAACAACAACGACATCATGGCGCGTGAGGCCACCGAGGAGTTCTACGAGAAGCGCGACGGTTGGAACAACGAGGTCCTGTCCGACATGGACTTCTCCGTGGTCGCCTGGCGCAAGCATGCGGCGAAGTTCGGCCGCGGCTTCTTCGAGTCGCCTGATCTCAACGAGGGCTTCTAGTCATGGAGGTCAGCGGCGCCACCGGGTCGGTCGCCCTCGTCGACGAGGAGATGCGGGCAGGCGCGACGCGAGTCGTGCTGAGCTTCTCCGACGGCGACACGAGGGAGGTCACCGTCGAGGAGGGAGAGTCCGTCCTGGCCGCCGCCAAGCGCTCCGGCTACGCACTCGCGAGCCAGTGCGAGGTCGGGACGTGCTGCACCTGCGTCGGGCGGCTGACCTCCGGTGTGGCCCAGATGCCGGCCGGCCAGGTGACGCCGCTGACCCGCGAGGAGACCGCCGCCGGGCATCGTCTGCTGTGTCAGGTCCGGCCCGAGACCGACGCTGCCTTCGAGCTCGACTACCCCTCGAGTCTGCTGAGCGGCTATCCGACGGTCCCGTTCGTCGCGAAGATCCAACGGCTCACCTGGGTCGCGGCGTCCGTCGTGCAGCTCGACGTCCGGGTGCCGAAGTCGTTGCGCCTCACGTTCCTCGCCGGCCAGTACTGCCGGATCAAGGTGCCGGGCACCGAGGAGTGGCGCTCCTACTCGATGGCGTCGGGTGAGCACGAACAGGGCAAGCTCAGCTTCCTGATCAGAGTCCTTCCGTCCGGCGCCATGTCCGACTACCTCCGGGGCTCGGCGAGGGCCGGAGAGACCCTCGAGATGGAAGGGCCGATCGGCGGCTTCGTGCTCGAGCCCAGCGAGCGGCCACACCTCCTCGTTGCCGGAGGCACCGGTCTTGCTCCGATGTTGTCGATGCTGGACAAGATCCGGCTCGTCCGTCCCACGCCGCCGGTGCTGCTGGTCTTCGGATGTGTCGCCGCCGCCGACCTCTTCCTGACCGAGGAGCTCGAGGCGCGCACCGGCTTCATGCCCACGCTGACCGTCCGGGTCGCCCTCGAGAGACCCGAAGGCGCGACCGGGGTGGTCCAGGGCAACCCCGTCGAGGTCCTCGAGGCCGACGACATCGTGCCCGGGTCCGTCGCCTATCTGTGCGGGCCGCCGGGGATGGTCGCCGCTGCGGAGCACCGGCTGGTCGAGCTCGGTGTACGTCGGGAGGACGTGCACGCCGAGCAGTTCCTGCCCAGCTGATCCGGGCCCATCGCCGCCTACTCAGTCATTCACTCAACGAAAGGTTCCACCCATGGGAGTCGCACGGCTCGGAGCGTTGGCCTTCAACGCCACGGACATCTCGGCATGGCGCGCGATCCTGGTCGACTATCTGGGGATGGAGGAGCGTCCGCGCGCCTCGGAGTCCGACCCCGTCCTGATCCGCTTCGACGACCTCGAGCACCGCATCGCGCTCCATCCCTCGGACGTCGACAGCGTCCGCCGGATCACCTGGGACGTCGACACACCCGAGGACCTGCGCGAGCTCGCGCAGAAGGTCGCCGACTACGGCATCGACGTCGAGTGGCACGTCCACGGCGAGAACGACACCCGCGACTGGGTCGAGTCCTTCACGTTCTCCGATCCCGACGGCTTCCCCGTCGAGGTCCGCTACGGGCCGACGCTCGACCACCGCGAGTTCCGGCCCAGCGGGGTGGTGTCCGGATTCGTGACCGGTGACATGGGTCTCGGCCACATCGTGCTCATCGCGAAGGACTACGAGAAGGCCGTCGAGTTCTACACGACCGTGCTCGGCTTCAAGCTCTCCGACTACATCGTGTGGGACGGCGCAGACGCGACGTTCCTGCACTGCAACGGGCGGCACCACAGCCTGGCGCTGATGAACGAGTGCTTCGGGCAGCGCGGCGGCGAGTTCAACCACTTCATGGTCGAGGTGCGCGACCTCGACGACACGGGCCGCGCCTACGACCTGATCACGCAGAACGGCGTGCCGCTGACCATGGACCTCGGGCGTCACACCAACGACGCCATGACCTCGTTCTATCTCAAGACGCCGTCAGGCTTCGCGCTCGAGGTCGGCAACGGCGGCGTGATCATCGATGACGCGACTTGGCAGGTCACCACCTGGCGCGCACCCATGCGGTGGGGCCACGAACTGGTCAAGAGCTGAGGCCCCGGATGACTCTCACGAGCGCTCCCGTCGCCACCGTCTCCAGCGAGGAGGCCATGGCCGGACACCTGTCACGGGTGGCAGCCCGCGGTGATGCCGTCGGCGCCTGGGCCCACCTGGACCGGGATCTGGCCATGGCTGCCGCGGCCGAAGCTGACCGGACGGCCCCGCGGTCGGCGCTGCACGGCGTCGCCATCGGCCTCAAGGACATCATCGAGACGGCCGACCAGCCGACGTCGTACGGCTCTCCCGCCTGGAGCGGGCATCGGCCCGCAGCGGATGCCATCGCCGTCGCCAGGCTCCGCAAGGCGGGTGCGGTCATCATGGGCAAGACGACGACCACCGAGTTCGCCACCTACCAGCCGACAGCGACTCGCAACCCGCACAACCCGGAGCACACCCCGGGCGGCTCGTCGAGCGGCTCAGCTGCGGCGGTCGCCGACGGACAGGTGCGGCTCGCTCTCGGCACGCAGACCGCGGGATCGGTGAACCGGCCGGGCTCCTTCTGCGGAGTCTTCACGTTCAAGCCGACGTACGGGCGCTGGCCCTTCACGGGCGTTCTCCCCGTCGCGCTCACCTTCGACACGCTCGGCGGATTCGCGCGCGACCCGCGCGACCTCCTGCCGCTCGATGCCGTCCTGGCTGGCGCGTCTCCAGCTGCCAGCCGCGCCGTGCCTGCGCTCTCCGAGCTGCGTGTCGGTGTGCTCCGCGGCCCGTGGTTCGATCGGGCCGAAGCCGCCGCAGCAGCCATGCTGCAGCGGTCGGTCGACGTCCTCGCGGCGAAGGTGGGATCGATCGCGGAGGTCGACACGCCCGAGGATCTCGAGCACCTGCAGGAGTCGCACGCCGACATCCAGAGCCTGGAGGCGGGCTGGTATCTGCAGGACATGATCGCTCGCGACCCGGCGTTGGTCAGCGACCTGCTCAAGAGCGAGATCGCCCACGCCCGGGCCTTGACCGCCGACGAGCAGGAGCTCAGGCGCGACGCCCTCCGCGCAGCGGCCATCTTCGCCGACCGTGCGCTCGAGGAGTACGACGTGCTGGTCACCCTGGCCGCTCCCGGCGAGGCGCCGCGTGGCCTGGAGAGCACCGGTGACCCCGCTTTCAACCGGTTGGCGAGCACGGCGGGGCTCCCCGCCGCCGGCCTCCCGGTCGGCACGGGCGAGCACGGCCTGCCTCTCGGGCTCCAGCTGATCGGTCCGCGGCACTCCGACCAGCGGCTGCTCGGCCTCGTCACGACGCTGACGTTCGAGCACGGGCTGTCGCAGATCCCTGACCTCCCCGGGGGCGCTCCGTGAGCATCGCGGTCACGACGCAGCAGCTTCCGTTGGACCCGGAGCGGCAGAAGCTGATGGACGAGGTGATGGCCCACCTCGATCCGGATCGCCTACGTGACCTCCTGGTCCGGTTGGTCGACATCCACAGCCCCACCGGGGATGAGCGGGCGGCCTCCGAGTTCATCGCCGAGCACCTGGTCGACGAGGTCGGCATCGACGCCCGCTACCAGCCCATCACCGAGGACACCGGCAACGCGTACGGCGAGATCACGGGCACGGGCGACGGCGCAAGGCTGCTGCTGTACGCGCCGATCGACACCCACCTCGAGCCCGAGATCGACCGCGCCACCCTCGGCCGGAGGATCCGCGAGGACATGCTGCCGGCGGCGCGGGTGGACGGCGACCTGGTCTTCGGTCTCGGCGCCTCGAACCCCAAGTGCATGGTCGCCGGCCTGACCGAGGTCGTCCACGCCGTCAAGGACTCCGGCATCCCGCTCCTCGGCGACCTCGCCGTCGGGTTCGCGGGGGGCGGCATGCCGTGGTCGAACTCGCGCCGCGCCAACGTCGGCATGAGCTCCGGCGTGGTGCACCTGCTGACCCACGGCGCGTGGCCGGACTACTGCGCCGTTCTCAAGCCGCGCTACGCGGTCTTCGCCGAAGAGCCCGGCATGTGCTGGTTCAAGGTCTCCGTCCTCGGGGACTTCGGCTATGCCGGCATCACCCGCGGCACCCCGGGCTTCCGCTCCTCGGTCGTGCCGGCCGCCACGGTGATCCAGGAGATCGAGGAGTGGCTGCCGGACTACACCCGGCGCAACACCTCGGGCGGGGTCCTTCCCGAGGGCTGGATTGCCGCCGTCCGCGCCGGTGATCCGGACAAGCCCGCCTTTCCCTCGGGGACCACCGACATCTATCTCGACATGCGCATCACGTCCCGGACGACCCCGGCGAACGTCAGGTCGCAGTTCGGTGAGCTCATCGATGCCATCCGTCGGCGCCACCCGGACTTCGAGATCGAGTGGGAGATGTATGGGTCGGTGCCGGGCGGCAGCACGCCGTACGACAACTGGATCGTCCAGAGTGCGCAGCGCGGCTGGGAGTACGAGGAGCGGACGTCGTACGTCGAGACGCCCTACCTGTCCGGGCAGACCGACGGGGCGATCATCCGGGCACTGGGCATCCCGACAGCGCGGATCGGCTACCCGTGGCCGCCGGCCTCGATCCCCGCGGAGCTGGCCGCCGGCCTCGGCGGCATGGGCGTCGCGTCGGTCGAGGACGTCATGAAGGGCGTCCGGATCGCCGCCTACACCGTCGTCGACACGCTCACACGGACCCGCGCCGAGCTCGACCTCTGACCTGCTGCGCCATCGCGCTGCCGCCTCCACCGTCCAGATAGGAAAGAAGCCCATGACTGCCACCAACCCTGAGATCGGCCAGAGCATCAAGACGGCCGGATATCTCACCAACTACCACGATGTCGGCGAGGGCCCCGCCGTCCTGATGATCCACGGCTCCGGCGCGGGTGTCTCCGGCTGGGCGAACTGGCGCGGCATCATGCCCCTGCTCGCGGAGAGGTTCCGCGTCGTGGTCCCTGACCTGGTGGGCTTCGGCTACACCGAGGTCCCCGACGACATCGAGTTCACCATCTTCGACACCTGGGTCGAGCAGATGGTCGGTCTCCTGGACGAGCTCGGGATCGAGCGAGCCCACCTCGTCGGCAACTCCTTCGGCGGCGGGCTCTCGCTCCACCTCGCGCATCGACACCCCGAGCGCTTCGACCGCATCGTCCTCATGGGCGCCGGCGGGGTGGAGCAGCCGATGAACGCGAACCTCGAGGCGCTGTGGACCTACCGGCCCTCGGTGGAGAACATGAGACGGATCATGGACATCATGGCCTTCGACCGGGGCCTGGTGACCGACGAGCTGGCCGAGCTGCGCTACCGCGCCACGATCCGGCCGGGAGCGCAGGAGAGCTTCGAGAAGGTCTTCCCACCGCCGCTGCAGCGCCACCTCGACGCCCAGGTCCTGGGCGACGAGAACCTGCGTGCACTGCAGAACGAGGTGCTCATCCTCCACGGGCGCGACGACAGCGTGGTGCCCTTCGAGAACTCGCTCCACATGTTCCAGACGATCCCGAACGCCCAGCTGCACGGCTTCGGCAACTGCGGGCACTGGACGCAGATCGAGCACGCGCGCCGCTTCCATGCCCTCGTCGCCGACTTCTTCGCGGAGAGCCTGTCGTGACGGGCCTCTTCGACCTCACCGGCAAGACCGCGCTGGTCACCGGCGGCTCGGTGGGGATCGGCAACTACGCCGCGCGTGGGCTTGCCTCTGCAGGGGCCGAGGTCTGCCTCGTCTCGCGCGATGCCGAGGACGGTGCACGGGCCGTCGAGGAGATCATCGCCGACGGCGGGAAGGCGTTCTTCGTGAGCGCCGACCTCGCCGACCCGGCGGAGATCGCCGCTCTGGCCGGCCAGGTCGCTGAGCGGCTGCCGGCCCTCCACATCCTGGTGAACAACGCGGGCCGGATGCTCCAAGCGCCGATCGAGACCTTCACCGCCGAGATGTGGGACGCGGTCGTCGACCTGGACCTGCGAGCGCCCTTCCTGCTCACCCAGGCGCTGCTGCCGCTGCTGACTCGGGCGGCAGACCCCGACGACCCGGCCCGGGTGGTGATGGTGGGGAGCGTCGACGGCATCAAGGCCCCGTTCCTCGACACCTACCCCTATCCGGCGGCGAAGGCGGGCCTGCACCAGCTGACCCGTCAGCTGGCGAAGGTCCTGGGGCCGCGTGGGATCACCGTCAACGCGATCGCGCCCGGCGCCTTCCCGTCCCGGACGGCGGCGCCGGTGCTGGCCGAGCACCTGCAGGACTTCATCGACGCCACGCCGCTGGCGCGCATCGGACGGCCGGACGACATCGCGGGCACGGTCGTCTACATGACCGGCCGTGCAGGGTCGTTCCTGAACGGCTCGGTGCTCGTCCTCGACGGCGGACTCGCGGCCTAGCCCCGCCGGAAACGGAGACGATCTCAGATGCAAGCCGCCTACGCCACCGGTGCGAACCCGGACGACCCGCTCTCGTGTGTCGAGGAGGGCCCGCTCGAGCCCGGAAAGACTCCGGACGACTGGGTGACGGTCGACGTCCGGGCGACCAGTGTCAACCACCACGACCTCTGGACGCTGCGCGGTCCGCTGCCTGCCGGCGGCGTGCCGATGATCCTGGGCACGGACGCTGCCGGCGTCACCGAAGACGGCCGGGAGGTGATCGTCCATGCGGTCCTCGCCGATCCGCTCGCCGGACACGGCGACGAGACGGCCGACCCGGGCAGGCACCTCCTCAGCGAACGGGTGCCGGGCGCCTTCGCCGAGCGGGTGCGAGTCCCGGAGCGCAACCTCGTGGCGAAGCCCCCGGAGCTCACCTGGGAGGAGGCGTCGTGCCTGCCGACCGCCTGGCTCACCGCCTACCGCATGCTGACCACGAAGGGCCGTGCGGTCCCCGGCGAGACAGTCCTCATCCAGGGAGCCACCGGCGGCGTCTCCACCGCGGCCCAGCTGCTCGGGAAGGCCATGGGTCTGCGCGTGTGGGTCACCTCGCAGGACGAGGCGAAACGGCAATGGGCGCTGGACCTCGGTGCGGATGCCGCCTTCCAGACTGGCCAGCCTCTTCCCGGACCGGTCGACCTCGTCATCGAGACGGTGGGGGAGGCCACCTGGCAGCACTCCGTCGACGCGGTGCGGTTCGGTGGCCGGATCGTCGTGTCCGGCATCACGTCCGGCGCCATGCCGCCGGCCGACCTGCTGTCGGTGCTCGCGAAGGTGATCACCGTCCACGGGTCGGTGATGGGCACACCCGCTGAGCTCGCTCGGCTCGCCGACTTCCTGGTGCTGACCGGCGTACGTCCCGTGATCAGCGACGTGCTGCCGCTCTCTCGAGCAGCAGCCGGGCTGGCTGCGATGGAGCGTGGCGACGTGCGCGGCAAGATCGTGCTCGTCCCCGACAAGATCTGGTCCCGTCGTGAGCCTGTGCACCATCGCGCATCGGAGCTCACCACCATCGGGTCGGGGAGGTAGGCGTGTCGACACGACATGATCCGAACGGGCTGCGTGACCTGCTCAGGACGGATCCGCCCGCCGAGAGCGTCGTCGACTTCATAGGCTACCAGCGAGCCGGCCGCATCGCCGTCCTCACGCTCGCGCGTCCCGACCGGCACAACGCGCTGAACCTGGCCGCCTGGAGGAGGCTCGGTGAGCTGGCGGCCAGCCTCTCGGCGGACGAGGAGCTGCGTGCGGTCGTCATCCGCGGGGCCGGCACACGTGCCTTCTCCGCCGGGGCCGACATCGACGAGTTCCCCACCCAGCGCATGACCGCGCGCACAGCCGCACGATACGGCGACGCGATCGCCTCGGCCCTCACCGCGGTCGCCGCCATGCCGGTTCCCGTGCTGGCCGTCATCGACGGGCTCGCCGTCGGAGGCGGTCTCGAGCTCAGCGCGGCGTGCGACCTGCGGATCGCCTCCGAGGTCTCGCGGTTCGGGATTCCGATCGGTCGCCTCGGGGTGACGCTCGGTCTTGCGGAGACAACGGCCCTGAGCCAGCTGGTCGGCCCCTCGGAGCTCAAGTATCTGCTCTTCAGCGGCCGACTGATCGACGCCGTTCATGCTTTGCGGATCGGCCTCGTCCAGTCTGTCGTTCCAGCGGACGTTCTTCTCGACGAAGTGCTCGACCTCGTGGCCGCGATCATGACAGCGTCGGTCCCGACCCTTCGCGCGGCCAAGGCCGTCACCGCCATGACGACCCGCAATCTGACTGCCGACGACACGCAGCTCCTGGCCCGGATCGCGGTCGAGGTCTACGACGGGCCGGACCTGGCCGAAGGCGTCGCGGCCTTCAACGAGGGGCGATCCCCCGAGTTCCCTTCCCAAACGATGCACGTCCTGACGACGGAGGTACTTTGATGCCCGCCCCTCTGACGGGAATCCGGGTCATCGACCTGACCCGCTACGTCGCCGGTCCGCTGGCAGCGATGACGCTCGGCGACCTGGGAGCCGACGTCATCAAGGTCGAGACCCCGCGCGGTGATCCCTCGCGCGAGTCAGGGCCTTTCATCGACGGCGAATCCGCCTACTACATGGCCTCCAACCACAGCAAGCGCAGCCTGTCGCTCGACCTCCATGACCGGCGCGGCATGGACCTGCTGCTGCGGCTGATCGACACGGCGGACGTCTTCATCGAGAACTTCCGGCCGGGCACCGCGGATGCGATGGGCCTCGGCGCGCAGGAGCTGCACGCACGGAACCCCAGGCTGATCCACGTGTCGATCACCGGCTTCGGCAACACCGAAGCGTCTCGTGACCTGCCTGGCTTCGACCAGACCGTCCAAGCGATGTCCGGGCTGATGAGCGTCACGGGGACGGAAGAGACGGGCCCGATGCGCGTCGGCATCGCGGTCTCCGACTCCACGACAGGTGCCTTCGCGACGGTGGGCGTGCTCGCCGCGCTGCTGGAGCGGGAGCGCACCGGCACGGGCACGACGGTCGAAGCCTCGCTCCTGCAGTCGACGATGGCGATCATCAACTACCAGGCGCAGATCGCCCTCAGCACCGGTGTGGCGCCCGGTCGCAACGGGAACGACCATCCGATCCTCTTCCCCCAGGGCACCTTCAAAGCCGGGTCGTCCGCGATCGCCATTGCCTCCGGCAACGAGAAGATGTGGCGCAAGCTCTGTGCGGCACTCGGCTTGGACGAGCTGGCAGAGGACCCGCGCTACGCCGACAACGCCGGGCGGATGCATCACCGCAAGGAGCTCCGCCGCATCATCGAGAACGTCCTCGCGACTCGGCCGGCGCCCGAGTGGATCGACAAGATCAACGCGGCTGGCGTCCCGGCCGGACCGGTCCTGGACCTGCGCGAGGCGCTCGACCACCCGACGACGCGTGCGCTCGGACTCGTGCAGCACACCGACCACCCGCGCCTCGGGCGGATGGACGTCGTCGGCAAGGCCGTCACCGTCGGGGATGACCCCCGCGACATCGAGCGGCATGCGCCCTTGCTTGGCGAGCACAGTGCCGAGGTGCTCGCCGAGATCGGGGTGCCGGCGGACGAGATCGAGGAGCTCGTCGCGCAAGGGGTCGTCGTGCGCGCCGTCATGATGGCGACGTGACCGAGCGGCTCCGCGGGCAGCGCGAGGACCTTCCTGGTGGCGGCTGGTTGCCGTCACGACCGTCAGGCGGCAAGGCCGGGCATCGCGTGAGGACCACAGCCGCAGGCGTCGTCGCACGGGAGATAGACGTGGAGT
>NZ_BAAIGC010000053.1:0-17166 GCF_054653495.1 Nocardioides sp. AN3 | reverse complement strand
CGCTACCACGACTCACCTCAGCCTTTGCTGTCGATTGGGAGTCACGGCAAGCGCAGACCCCATCTGAGAACTTCGTTCATTGGAGTTAGACTTTCACACAGCGTAAGCCGTGCCGTCCCAAGGTGCGCGGCCGACGACGGATGGCGGGCAACTCCGCCGCCCAAATCACCGGGTCGGATGGCCCGAGACCGACCGAAAGGGTCAACATGGAGTCGATGACTCGGCAGAATATCTCGTCTGGGTCTCACCTCGAGAGCCTCCGGGGCTACTCGCGGGCCGTCTGCAAGGGGCCGTTTGTGTTTGTTGGTGGGATGACCGCAGGGTCGAGTGAGGGAGCCGTTGGCGGCGACGACGTCGTCGCACAGACGCGTGAGACTCTTACGCGAGTCGAGTCCGCGCTGAAAGAAGCGGGCGCGTCGATCGCGGACGTGGTCCGGACTCGGATCTTCGTCACGAATATCTCGGACTTCGAGGCGGTGGCCGCCGTCCATGGTGAGGTGTTCGGGGAGGTACGGCCAGCGAATGCGCTTGTTGAGGTTGGCGCACTGGCTCTTCCCGACCTACTCGTCGAAATCGAGGCAGACGCCATCATCGGCTAGCCGCCACCGGACCAATGTATGGTCCGTCCGGCTTGCCGGAACCAAACTAGGCATCGGCTCTGCGGTTCGGTGCCTACCTTCACAGGCCATACCCACGAAAGACCAGCGCCCCAGTCAGATTGTCTGGGGCGCTGGTCGTTTGAGCGATCGGCTCAGCCGATGGCACGTCCCGCAGGCAGTTGCGCCTGCCTGCCGTCGTGCGGGCTCCCCAATCCAGAGCGCCTCCTGCAGGAGCCGCCGAGCCGACGGACAGTCCTCACGGCGCGATGGTCAGATCCACCGACTTCTCGACGTCGATCGGGTGGTCGACGTAGTCGCCGTCCTCAAGAATCTTGGCCGTTTCCTCGTAGTTGTCCATGGGAATCTGGCCCCAGTTGTCTGGAGGCGTGTCTCCATCCCAGAGGACGTCCTTCATCGCGTCCAGCGCAGAGGTTTCGACTGGTCGGCTGGCGCTGGGCTCCTCTGCGAGGATGGCGTCAACAGCCTCGTCGGGATGCGCGAAGGCGTAGGTCCACCCCTTCATCGTTGCCTCGACGAAAGCGGTGAGCGCGTCGGGGCTGGACTGGATGGCGCTCTCGTTGGCGATCAGGCACCCGTGGAGAATGCCGACGTCATAGTCAGAAGGCTTGAAGAAGACAAGGTCCTTGTCTGTGTAACCAGCGTGATAGACCTCCTGGAGCTGCCCAAACGATGTCATCTCTGCGACGGGGTACTCGTCGTTGAGCCACGGATCCATCGTGAATCCCTGGTAGAACGTCTTAACATCGCTGGGGTCGACGCCCATCGCTGTGAGGAGGGCGTCGGCCTGGAACTCGTCGTCTGCGAAGATTCCTACCTTCTGCCCGACAAGGTCATCAGGTGAGTTGATTCCGCTGCTCTTCTTGGCCACGAGCCAGAATCCGGACTTCTGATCGAACTCCGCGATGCCCTTGATCGGGATGCCCTTGTCACGCGACAGGAAGAGGGTGCTGACGCGGTCGACGGTGAGGTCGGCCTGACCGCTGGTCAGTTGCTGAACGTTGTTGACGTTCGGCCCGCCGTAGAGAAGGTCTACATCCAGGTTTGCGTCCTCGTAGAAGCCCTGCTCCTTAGCCATCATGTATCCAGCGAACTGTGCGTTCGCCACCCAGCTCAGCTGCATCCGTAGCCTCGTCGGCGCGCCGTTTGATGTGGTGGTGCCGCCTTCGCTGTCCTTGCCGCATCCCGCGATGGAGGCAATGATCAGGAGTGCGACCGCGAGCGCGGCTGAAACCCGTCGAACTGCCATCGATATCGATCCTTTCAAGTGGGAAATCCGTATCAATTCGCCCGAGCGGGCATCGACGGCGAGCAAGAGCGTCGATGACGTGCGTGTGGCAAGGAACTTGGGAGCACAGATGCTCGGCGTCCAGTACCGCCGTGACCCCTACTGCAGGGGGCGCAGGGCACTACAAGTTCTTGGGAATGAGTGCTGTCGTATTCGCGACGATGCGTTCGAGATCTGCCAGAACGGGTCGTTCGTTCTCGACGAGCACCTGACCATTCACGACCACCAGGCTTGCCCGGTCTGAAAGACCAGTCATGATCAGGCCGATCGCCGGGTCGTGCACACCAACCCGGTCGACTCCATCGAGGCGCCAACAGGCGATGTCCGCAGCACGACCCTCCTCGAGGACGCCCAGGTCGGGCCTGCCGAGGCACTCCGCTGATCCCCTGGTTGCCATTCGGAGCAGCTCGCGTGCCGACAGCCACTTCTCGGGCTCGTTGGGGTCAGCGGGGCGGTGCGCCAGCGCAGCCAGGCGCAGATCGCCAAGCAGGTTCCCGCCATCGTTGCTGGCGGACCCGGTCGTTCCAAACCCAACCGTGATTCCGGCGTCGAGGTATTCCCGGATAGGCGCGAGTCCCCAGCCCATCCGAAGGTCCGGCGCAATGAGATGCGCGATCGCGACGCCTGCGTCGGCGAACTCGGGGATCTCCTCCCGTGGAGGTACCACAGCGTGAGCCAGCCATACTCGGTCGCTGGCCCAGCCGTGCTTCTCAAGGAAACGCCACGGCGTCATACCGTAGAGGTGGTCGCTCATTCCCGCGTCGAGCGGTTGGTAGAAGTGGGTGTGGAGGCGCACGTCGTAGTCCGCCGCCATCTGTGCGAACGCTTCGAAGAGTTCGGGCTTGTCGTGGGTGACGCCGCAGGGTCCAAGAGCGATTCGAACCATTCCAAACGGTTCCGGCTCGTGGTACTGGTCGATGAGACCCAGACAGTGCTGGACGACTCTGTCGACGGGCTCGACGAACAGGTCGTCGCAGAAGCCACCTTCGCTCTTGCCGAGCGTCATCGATGACCTTGCCGCATGGAACCGGATCCCGAGGTCGGTGGCGGCCTCGATGGTTGCGTCGATATAGCTATCGGCCGTGGCACCGGGGAAGAATAGGTGCTGGTCGGCGACCGTGGTGATGCCACCGAGGAGCGACTCGAGGAGGACGGCGCGCGCAACCTCCCGGATGACATCTGGACCGAACTTCCCGTCGCGCCACCATCCTGCGCTTCTGGTCAGGACGCCTTCGAGCCAACTGGCCATCGTGACCCGCTCGAGTTGGGGAATCGCCCGCATTGCGCCTTCGAACAGGTGCTGGTGCGAGTTGATGAGACCTGGCAGCGCAATCATTCCACGCCCGTCGATTGTCCGTGAAACGCTGCGATCCGACAGGTCCTTTCCGACGGCGACGATCTTCGGCCCGTCGATCAGAATGTCGGCGTCTTCCAACTCGCGTTCTTGATCGTCGAAAGTGATGACACGTGTCAGTCCGCGGATCAGGATCATTCTCTCTCCTTCGTGCAGGGCTCTTACGCCCGGGTACGACTTGCTGACGGCGTCGACCTCGAGCAACGGCGCGTGGCGGTCTTCGGTCCGTCCTAGGTCCGGTGCTACTTGCGTCATGTTCCCTCGCGGAGGTCTTGTGTGCGGTGCGTCACCCCACTGAGCGATGGACCCTAGACGACATCCGAAGTTGGATGCAATACTTCATCCAGCATTCCATGTGATTTCTTCTAGAAGGCCGGGTAAATGGGCGACGCACGCTCCAGCACCACCGTTAGAAACGTCCTGGATCCGCTCACAGGTCAACGACGTGATGTCGTCCTTAACCTGCACCGCTCCGGCTGCGCCGGACCAGTACGACGCGAGCTCGACGGATCCGCATGGTGGATCCTCCCGGCAGCCATCGACGCGGACGCGCACATGCCGTTCGTCCCTGCGGGCATCCGGCAGTACGACCTGTTAGCAGCACTGTCCGGTGGCGTCCACCACATGGTTGTCGCTCTGCCGTATCAACTCGCAAGCGTGCACCCTTTGCCAGCCTTGATCGCCGACATGACGTCCACGGCCCTGCCGTCGATCACCCCAGTGCTGTCCGTCGGCCCCACCACCGACAGCGAGGGTTTCCCCCGCTGGCTGTCGGCGAACATCGGATGCATTCGGGACTTGCTTCCTGGCATCGTGAAGCTCTACACGCCCGATCCGAACTTCCAACGAAATCTCGACGCAGTGCGAAACGCGGGACTCAAGCCAGCGGTGTTCGCATACACAGCCGACGAGTTCGACCTGTTCATCGAAAGCGCTCATTCTCCGCTGCATGTGCGGCACGTGACCTCGCGCCGCATGTACGACCGCGTACGGGCCGTGCCGGGTGCCACGTGTCAGACAAGCCCGCACATGCTCCTCGCCCTCGCCGCGGAGCGGCGAGAGGAGCTGGCGGTCTTACCTACCCCGCCGAACGACGAGGATCGTCTCTCCTTGGTAAGCGTGTTCGATGGCATCACCGTTGTCGCCAGTGACCACGTCTCCCCTCCGATCGGTGCGCCGACCGGCCCCGGCCTCCAGACCCAACAACATTTCACCTCCGCCCTGCTGACGTGCGTGGACCAATTCGGCTTCGACCTCGCGCAGACTTGGCAGAAGGTGACCTCGGCTCCAGTCGACGTGTTCGAGTTGAGCGTCAAGCCGGGAGCGATTCTGGTCGATCCCGAACTGCAGGCGCCGGTCGAGCTCTGGCCACGTCAGCGCCCTGACCGGGCTCCCTACTTGGGCAGCCGGGTGAAGGGCCGCGTATTGGCTGTCACATCCGGCGACGAGGCGGTAATGGTGTGATCAGGCGAAGGATGGGAGCCGGGCCCGAGCTGTCCGCCCTTGGCCTCGGGTGCAACAACTTCGGACCCCGGCTCGATGCGAACCAGTCCGAGGCCGTCGTGGCCGCATCGCTCGACGTGGGCATAAATCATTTCGACACGGCCGACATCTACGGGGATGGCTTGTCGGAGCAGTATCTGGGTCGCGCCATCCGCGGCAAGCGTGCGGATGTTGTGATTTCGACCAAGGTCGGGATCCGCCGCGACGCCCTCGTTGGTGGCGGTTCCCGTGAGCACGTGGCTCGATCGTGCGATGCCAGCCTTCGCCGTCTCGGGACCGACTACATCGACGTGTACTACCTGCACAGGCCTGACCCAGGGACGCCGATCTGCGAAACGCTCGGAGCGTTCAAGGAACTGGTGGAGGCAGGGAAGGTGCGCCACATCGCCTGCTCCAACCACGAGCCGTGGCAAGTGACGGACATGTGGAACCTTGCGGAGCTCGGTGAGCGGCCGCCGATGGCGGGCATCCAGGTCGAACTGAATGTGCTGCAGCGAACCGCGGAAGACGCGCTTCTGCCCGCGTGCGAAAGCTTAGGGATCGGAGCAGTAGTCTACTCACCCTTGGCTTCTGGCCTGCTGACAGGCAAGTACAGCAGCGGGGCCGAGTTCCCCGAAGGCTCGCGCATGCGGGTGATGCCACAGTTCGCCGGCATCGCTACACCGATCAATATGCGCATCGCCGAAGGAATGCGCGAACTGGCAGCGGAGTGTGGAACTCGGCCATCGGCTCTGGCCCTCTCGTGGGCGCTGTCTCGGCCTTCGGTGACCGCGGTCCTGGCCGGTGCCACCTCGCCTGAACAAGTCAGGCAAAACGCAGAGGATGTCGCGTTCAAGCTCGAACCAGTGCATGTGACGCGAATGGAGGAAATCACCACCGCGGCAACTCAGGAGAACTGCAGTGAGCGTTGAGGAGAACGAGCACGCCGAAATCCTGCGGCGACTGGATGCTTTGGAGTCGGCAGACCAGATTCGTCGCCTGAAGGCCAGATACATGCAGTGGTGTGACGACCGGCGGGGCATCGACATCGGCTCGCTCTTCTGGGAGAACGGCGTTTGGGAGGGTAAGGGTGCGAGCACCGCCGGGACTACGGTCGGCGCACCGGCGATCGGCGAATTGTTCGCCGCGACCCCGCCTCGGCTCACGTTCACGGTCCACTACCTCACCAACGAATCGATCGAAGTCGACGGCAACACCGCGACCGGTGCGTGGAAACTGTTCGAACCCTGCACGGTTCGCGACGAGGTCGCCGTATGGCAGGGCGGGCGTTACGAGGACGTGTTCGAACGGCGGGAGGGCGAATGGCGGTTCACCCGCCTCACCCTCCATCTGGAGTACCGGAGTCTCTACGACGAGGGCTGGGCCCGCAATCAAGTGGCGGACCTGTGACGTTTCCCGCGTACGCGCTCGACCATTTTTCCCTCACGGTTCCAAACCTCGAGCAAGCCGTGGACTTCTTCATCCGCGCTCTTGGAGCTCGGCTCAAGTACACCCGCGTCCTGGCGCCAGGCAGCGAACCGGCCTTGATGGAAGAGAATTACCTCGCCCATCGCGAGGCAGGCTTCGCGCTCGCGAAGCTCGAGCTCGGCGGGCTTGGCATTGAACTCTTCGAGTACTCCGCCCCGGATCAGTCCCGGTCTCAGCCGCGCAACTGCGACCTCGGCGGGACTCATCTTGGCATCGTCGTTCCAGACATCGACGAGGCGATTCGCCTTGCTGCGACCTATCCCGGCGTTCGTGTGCTCGGGGAACCCCAAACACTCCGTGGGGACCACCCACTGGGTGGCCGCCGATGGGTATACCTGCTGACTCCCTGGGGACAGCAGTTCGAGTTCGTGAGTGACGAGTTGAGGGCGTGAAAGGACGTCGCACCTGACTAGGTACGAAGGGCCCCTGATCATGTACTAGGTGATCGGCCGCTCCGGTGAGTGCCGTGCGGAGACGCGCCGCGGGGTCGTGCCTGCAGAGCCCCCAGCGGTACCTGGTCGCAGGAGGATCCTCAGGGTTAACGCGGCGGCAGGTCACGACCAGTACCGAGGACGGGCTTGAGACGTTGCAAAGGTGTGACGCGGCGCAGCAAGGCGTCCCTATCAAGGCCCTAGCGACCAGCGCGGTCGCGCGCGGCGGCCGCGCTGCGCCAGTCACGCCATCACCAATGAGAGAACCGAGGCTCAGATGTCGATCGAATCACCCAGGGCCGGCCAGCAGCCGCCCCCTCAGCCTGAACCGCGCCTGAAGGTGGCCGAAGCGGCCGACCATGCCGTCGGGGTCAAGGCTGTGGCCATCGCGATGCGGCAGGCCGTGTCCCAGATGGGCGTCACGCGGACGGTCCGAACGCTCACGCGAATCAACCAGCCTGGTGGGTTCGATTGCATGTCATGTGCTTGGCCCGATCCAGATCCGGGTCAACGCCACTCGGCAGAGTTCTGTGAGAACGGCGCCAAGGCCGTCGCCGAGGAAGGGACGAAGGCCCGCGTGGAACGCGAGTTCTTCCAGATTCACAGCGTCGACGACCTAGCGACCAGGTCCGAGTACTGGCTCGGGAAGCAGGGACGGCTCACCGAGCCGATGGTGAAGCGGCCCGGGTCGCGGTATTACGAGCCCGTGGGATGGGCCGAGGCGTTGGAGCTCGTTGCCGATCACCTCAACGCGCTCGTCACGCCAGACGCGGCCGCGTTTTACACATCGGGCCGAGCATCGAACGAAGCGGCCTTCGTCTACCAGCTCTTTGCGCGGACATTCGGGACGAACAACCTGCCTGACTGCTCCAACATGTGCCATGAGTCCAGCGGCGTTGCACTCTTTGACTCGATCGGCATCGGCAAGGGCAGCGTCTCACTTCTCGACATTTACGCAGCCGAGTTGATCGTCATCGCGGGCCAGAACCCCGGAACAAACCATCCACGCATGCTGTCAGCGCTTGAAACAGCGAAGCGCCGAGGCGCCAGGATCATCTCGGTGAATCCACTGCGCGAGGCAGGCACCACGAACTTCCGAAATCCGCAGAATGCGCGTGGCGTGGTAGGGGCCGGGACCGACTTGGCCGACCTCCACCTGCGGGTTCGCGCGAATGGCGATCACGCTCTGTTTCTCGGCATCGCGCGTCTACTCGTCGAATGGAACGCTGTCGCACCCGCGTTCGTCGCTCAATACACAGTAGGCTTCGAAGCATGGGCCCAGCATGTCCGCGAGGTCGATTGGCGGACGATCACCGATGCCAGTGGGATTCCAAAGGACCAGATCGAGGCTGCAGCGAGAATGCTTGCGGCCTCGAGTGCAACCATTTGGTGCTGGGCGATGGGATTGACGCAACACTACAACTCCGTTGCCACCATCCGCGAGGTCGTGAACCTCGCCCTGGCACGGGGCGACCTGGGCAAGCCAGGCGCCGGGCTGTGCCCGGTACGTGGTCACTCGAACGTGCAGGGTGACCGCACGATGGGCATTTGGGAGCGTCCCCCCCGCCTGGTTCCTTGATGCCATCGCGACCGAATTCGACTTCGAGCCGCCCCGACACCATGGCTTCGATGCCGTCGAGACGATCGAGGCGATGGCGAAAGGGCGGGTCAAGGTGTTCGTCGGGTTGGGCGGCAATTTCGCGCACGCCGCACCAGATACTGGATTCACGACGGAAGCGCTGCAGGCGACGGACCTGACCGTTCAGATTTCGACGAAGCTCAATCGCTCCCATGCTGTCTGCGGAGCGACCGCCCTGATTCTTCCGACACTCGGGCGTACAGAGCTCGATATCCAACGCACAGGACCGCAGCGGGTCACCGTCGAGGACTCTATGTCTTCGGTCCATCTCTCTCGCGGTCGCCTCCAGCCGGCCTCCAAGATGTTGCGTTCGGAGGTCTCGATCATCTGTGGGATTGCGGCAGCAACCTTCCGGGAGAGCGCCCTTGGGATCGACTGGGGCGCCTTCGCCGATGACTACGGGGTGATTCGCAATCACATCGAGGCAGTCATTCCCGGCTTCGAGCAGTTCGAGGAACGCGTTAGCAAGCCCGGCGGATTTGTGCTCCCGCATCCACCACGAGACGACCGCAAGTTCCAGACGCCATCAGGGAAGGCCGAGTTTGCCGTGTCCGAACTCTCCACGTTGACGGTGGAGCGGGGTCAGCTGGTGCTCCAGACGTTGCGCAGCCACGACCAGTTCAACACCACTATCTATGGACTCAACGATCGGTATCGGGGTGTGCGCAGCGGCCGTCGCGTCATCTTTGTGAACCGGGAGGACATTGACGACCTCGGGCTCGCCCCCGGTGACTTCGTCGATGTGGAGGCCGTCTGGAGCGACGGCAGACGCCGAGTTGCACCCGCATTCCGTGTCGTCGCGTACGACACACCTCGCGGCAGTGCCGCTGCCTATTACCCCGAAACGAATCCACTCGTCCCGATCGGCTCAACTGCTGCAATCAGCAACACCCCGACCTCGAAGTCAGTGATCGTGACGCTGAGTCGCTTCAAGCCCTCCTGAGTGACGGCCTCGGACGACTGAGCCCAAAGTCGGTGGGCGGCGACAGAAGTCGACCAACTCCGAGGCTGACCGGTCAGGTCGGCGCACCGACCTCCGGGAGACGCGCGAACTGGACGACGGCGGAATGACCGACCTGCAATCGACGAGCGACCGACACCTCGGTGCGGAAGCAGACGCACCCCGTACTCGAACTGAGTCCGATCTCTGTTCAGGTTGTGGGACCAACAAAGGCGAAAGAGCTCGGGCCGGTTCGTCAGGGCGTACAGCGCCTACATCAAGCAACCTCATGAAGCGCTTGGCCATCTCTGTGATCGCCGGAGGGGTCGACATCATGCCTGGTCCCGCCGTCGCTGCCGATCTCGGCGAGCACCGCGACAGCGACGCCAGCCGGTGGGCAGACCTCATTGTTGGCCGAGACCTGTCATCATTGCTCGGGGTACGGCATGGCCGTTGCCCAGGACCAGCGCGTCGTCGCCGAGTTGACCCGGCCCCTCCGCGTCCAGTTGAGGTTCGCGATACACCCCGCTCGCAAGCAGGATCCTCGAGCGCATGAACGCACTGCTCGCGGGAGCTGCGATTCCACACACATCGTCAGAGAGCAAAGAAGTGAACGTCGAATGGCCTGCAAGTCGGTCGTTCTCGTCATCAGCGCCGACGACACCGGAAGCCGGCCGGAGCCGTGGACCCCAACAGCCCGATCGCCGGCACGTCTGTGCTCCGCCTATTGGAGGCCGACCGGATCGCCGTCTGCGAGCGATCCACGGCACCCAGCTACGGGGTTGGCCTCAACCCACGGTTCGACCGGGACTCACTGCCGTGCTCGGTGACGCAACGGGCCAAAGCAATACTGGACTGACGGCCCCTGCTCCTGCAGGAGCGTCGTGACATCACGCGACCAGCCGATGACGGGCGCCTACAACACCCCCTCAACTTCGGATCGCATCGCAGTGTCCGCCAAGAGTCCTCACCCTGCCCTCGGCCTATCCGCCCCGTGCTCGCCGCCGCTCGCCAAGCGACTGGTGTGGGAGTACATGGTGACTACGCCGAAGTCGGCGACCTCCACTATCACCGTGGCCGAAGCACTTCAGGCGTTCTCCGACGACCACGTCCACATGCTCCTGATCGTGGAGAAGTCACGCCTGGTCGCCACCCTCATACGGGGAGACATACCAACAAGTGCACTGGACCACGCCCCGGCGATTGCCTATGGGACTTTGGAGTCGCGACTGATCGGCCCCAACGAACCAGCCGAGCACGCCTGGCGAGAAATGCGCGACCTAGGCATCCGGCGGCTCGCAGTGGTCGACGAGGCAGGCATCCTCCTCGGTCTTCTCTGCCTTAAGGCAAGCGGCAAAGGATTCTGCAGCGACGACAACGTCGCCGCGCGGGCCGCGGCGCGAGCCAACGGCGCCCGATCCGACACCCTGGGTGATCCAACCGACGCCACCGAAGGAATCAACCCTCCGGAGGCAACCTCGCCCGGATAGAACGGCCTCCTCGTAAGCAAAGGGCGCAGGTTCGACTCCTGCCTTGGGCACCAATGAGTCCGAGTAGGTCAAGAGGTGGAAACGACCGCTGACCTGCACCTTTTCATCAGCTGCTCCTGTTCAACCTGTGCCAAGCCATGTCGCAGGGGCCTGAACTGCGCTCTGCGAATCCTCTCTGGAGGATCTCGGGGATCGCAGATCTATGGACCTCTTGTGAAATCGACGGCACGAACGCTTGGGCGTATGAGGCCTGCCAGGAATCGGGAGGTCCGACGGGTCCACCAACCGACCGGAGCAGGTGCAACCCCCGTGATCGGCGGCACAGACCCATTGGGGTAGCGTCGCGGCCGAGCACGCCGGTCATCCGCTCGGCGCCGACCGATCACGGCGGGCTCGGCATGTCCTGGGCTACCGGCTCGGGCTCAAGGGTGCATCCGTCCTCACTGACTGGTGACGGAGGTCGGCTGGGATCGTCCTCGGCACCTGTCGTATCTCCGAATGTACTCGTCTCGCCACCAAGGGTCGATGTGGCACGGATCGGTGATGCGGAGTTTGACGACTCTCCACGCCGACTTCCCCTGGCCTCACGACCACCATGTCGCCCTGAAACACGTCGCCGTCCCCTCGTCTCCCGCCAACTCGAGCATCGCCGCGATGCCTCTCGCATTCATCGACGGCCCTCAAGCAGAGCCTTCTCTTCCGCTTGGAACCTCAGGATGGGCGTCGTTCTCTTGACTTTGTCGAGCCGCGGCATCGGCCTGGCGGGTGCTGATCCGTTCCATGAGAATCACCTCCATGAACTACTGCGACCGCTTCTCCAGGTACCTGCCTTATACCTCTCGTCTAAGCTCCTCTCAACGTTGGCGATCGTGGCGTCCTCAGCAGCCATACGCGCCCGGAGATTCGTAACGCAGAGCCGCCAGACCACGGCTCCGCCGATCAGCTCGGCCACGTCGACGACCGGTTGGGCCGCATTGATCCAGCCTTGCAATCGTGTGCGGCACTTGCGCTGCTCGGGAGGGTCGTCTGACGTTTGGCCTGGCGACGCTTCGGCCTCCGAGAACTGCGTCGGCTGCCTGCCAAACGGCTGCGAGGCACGTGAGGCAGCACCGGCCGCCCGAGGGTCTCAGATTGCTCGCAGTCCAGGACGATCAGGACCTCCCGTTCGCAACGGTACGCTGCTAACGCATCCATAGAGTCGCGACCGGCGACCTCCGGGACATACAGTGACCCAGCCACAGTTCCGGGAGCAGCGCCGGTTATCGACAGAACCCGACTCGACGAGCCACCAGCCATCACGGAAATCTCGCTCTACATGCGTCGCCGTACGATGAGCAAGAGCAGTTGCTGCACCACCTGACCGACATGCTTGACCGAGTCAACGCCCTCCACGACAACGGCAGTCAGTAGCCGCAAAGGCGCGCACCGTCCGCGCGAGCGGTTTGCGGGTGAGGACTGTGACGGCCCGAGGGGCGGGCCGGGCGCATCAGCCAGGCACGATGGCGCGGTGGTACAGACCGTCGGAGGGCCGACTGCCTTGCGGCCATTCGCCACGCATCCGGGGGTGCCGCGGCGTTCATGTGCCTGCCGTCAGAAGCACTTTCGCCGTACTGGCACATGCGCCGTACGGGTTCGCTGATCCGGACGGCAGACGACCCTATGAACTGGATCTCTTACCGGCCAGTTACCCCCTCGAGTTGACTAGCGTGCCGTCACTGCCGACGGCATCGCGGACCCCGAGACCCGCAGGTCGTCGGCAGATCAATGCGTTGGCCACTCCCTCCCACGAACAGCCAGCGCACGCCCGGTCACGTCTGCTCTCTGTCACTTGGCGTGACCGGGCGCCCCTGCTGTGCCGCATGCTTCCTCGAGGCAGGACGAGGGAGGACGGCCCGCCCGGGATGCCTCCACGGGCGGGCCGGCTCGGGCCTGCCCGCCGACTCGAGGCGACGACCAGCTACTGCCAGGGTCGAGGTGCACCGCGGAGACACTCCTGGACGGCGAACGCCGACGACGCCCCGGCACGGGCGAGCACGAGAACGAGCCAGACAGACCAGCGAAGATGACGTCGGGCTAGGCCAGGTTCAAGTTGCTTCATCAAGCATGGTTGTGGGCGCGGCGCGTGTCCGCCAGACCTGTCTGCGACGAGGCGCCCCGAGGTACTCGCTCACGCAGTCGAGTGGCGCTGAGCGCTTCGTCGCATTGGGGCGCGGTACGTCGTTCGCGCTGCCATGCTGATCGGCCATCCTGATCGGCCCGTCGGGCACGCGATGGCGGCGAGTTCAGCCCCGACGCACGTGTCGCCGCAGTCGTCGCTCGACGGAAGACGCGGTCATCGCGAACACGTCCGGATCGGCGCCGGCCGTGAGCAGGAGCTCGGCGACCTCCTGGCCGATCGAGTGGAAGAGCGGGATCGTCATCCATCGCCCCCGGGCTCGTCCGGCGGCGACGCCAAGCAGAAGCGGGTTCGGGCTGATCCGCCGCAGTTCGGCGACGGCCTGTTCCGTCGGCGTTCCGTTGTGGACCGCTCGACGTGCGACCTCCTCCAGTGTCGCGACCTGACGCTTCTCCTGGGCGAGCAGCTTCACCTCACTCACTCCAGCGATCTCGCTCGTCCGCGCCTGCCATGGTTCACGTTTCGACCACGTTCGCGGTCACGGCCGCGACGCGCAGCCGTTCGATGTCTTGCACCGCACCCGCGCGGGTGATGTATCCGCCGTTGCGTGCAAGCACTTCACCGTCCCAGTCGCGCAGGATCCAGTGGTACTCGCCGCCGTCTCGAAAGACCTCGAACAGCCCGACGATCTTCAGCATGGGCTGCCGGCCATCTGATCCAGGCCACGCGGCCGCGCATGAACCCTGTCCGGCATCTCCGCCATGATCGCGAGGGCGGGCCTCTGGTCCGGGTCGACCCACCCCTGATGCGCACCGAGCCGGAACAGTGTCGCTTCGACCCCACCCAACAGCCCGCCGAGCAGGGCCAGGTCGAGGTCGGGCGGCAGGGTCATCACGTGGATCTTCTTCACAGTCATCACTTCTGGTCGGTTCGAGCACCCCATGGCATCTGCCGGGAAACCTGACGCACCGATTCGTACCGAGCCGGTGGCCGGGCCCCGCGCGCTGGCCGCCAGAGGAAGGAGGAACAGGAGGCCAGCTGCTGTGCTGTCGATGACCTCAGGGGGTCGAGGTCCGCGAGATCACGACAGTTCGTCGGGACGCTAGGTGTTCTGACCACGGACGTTAGGTACGGCGGGTCGGCTGGACCATGACGAAGACCTCCGGGTGAGGTGTGGAGCTACCACAGCAAACACATCTCATGAACCCCGGAGGTCTTCGTGTCCCACGCTAACGCCACCCTCGCTCCTGCCGGCCGCCTGCGTCTGGCCAAGCTCATCGTCGAGCAGCGCTGGACCTATGCCCGCGCGGCCGAGCGTTTCTCGGTCAGCATCACCACCGCACGCCGGTGGGCCGAGCGGTACCGCGAGTCCGGCCCTGAGATGGGCAAGGACGGCATGGTCGACCGGTCCTCACGCCCACGCCGCTGCCCGAACCAACTGCCCCAGCGCACCGAGCGCCGCATCGTGAAGCTGAGGGTGACCCGCCGCTGGGGACCAGCCCGGATCGCCTACCACCTGGGCTTGAACCCCTCCACCGTCCACCAGGTGCTGCGACGCTACGGCTGCCCCCGGTTGAAGTGGACCGACCCAGCGACCGGCACCCGGATCAAGACCTCCTCGCGGGCCAAGAACCGCTACGAGCACGCCGCGCCCGGCGACCTGGTCCACGTCGACATCAAGAAGCTCGGCCGAATCCCCGACGGCGGCGGCTGGCGAGCCTTCGGGCGCGGGTCTGCCCACGACCTGCACGCGAAGTCCGGCCGTGGGCAGGCCGCTCGGGCCGGCGCCGCCAGCTCACGCGGCTACGTCTACCTCCACCACGCCGTCGACGACCACTCCCGGCTGGCCTACTCCGAGATCCTCGCCGACGAGCGCAAGGAGACCGCCGCGGCGTTCTGGAAGCGCGCCAAGGCGTTCTTCGCCGCCCACGGCATCACCGTCAAGGCCGTGCTCACCGACAACGGGTCCTGCTACCGCTCCCGGCTATGGGCCAACACCCTCGGCAAGCAGGTCAAGCACCGCCGCACCCGCCCCTACCGGCCGCAGACCAACGGGAAGGTCGAGCGGTTCAACCGCACCCTGCTCGAGGAGTGGGCCTACGCCTGCCTCTACCTCTCAGAGGACGACCGCGCAGCCACCTACCCGGCCTGGCTACACCACTACAATCACCACCGCGGCCACACCAGCCTCAACGGCAAGTCACCCATCGACCGCGTACCCAACCTCCCCGGGCAGAACAGCTAGGGCGCCAACCGGGGTCTCGCCTCGCCTACCGATGGGTAAGAGATCCACTTCATAGCGGCGACGCCCGTCCGCAGCAGAACAATCCTCCTGCGGCATCGCCTCCGGGCCGCACACTCTGAACCTAGGCCGACAGCAGCGCGGCTCGATTCACGAGCCCGATGGGCTTCACGCGGGAAGATCTGCGCTGCCCAGAGAGCCGTCGCACGGCACTGGTCAATACACCTGGGGGCATTCCGAACCCGACGTCGGAACGCGAGCACGCGACTGTTGTGTCGCATGGGTCGGCGGGCGCATCGCAAGGTCCATGACACGGACGAGGACCGTGGCCCCCGATTGGGCACCTGACTCGTGACAGCGGCGCTCACCCGAAGCCGCCCCTCGTCAGGAGACAACGTGTCATTCCCTACGCAGATGAGACTGGTGGGCTTCATCGCGATCGCGCCCAACCTGCACGTCACCTGAAGGCGGCGCCGAGTGCTGCCGGTTGCGCGTTGGCGTCGAGCAGTGTCGGCGGCCACGAGAAACTGCCCGGAGACGGCCACGAAGCTGCCCGGTGGCGGACATGAGAACTGCCCACTGACGGTCATGGGATCTGCCCGACACGACGTCGTCTGCCTCACCGGTTCCCACGGTTGAGGCCCCTCCTCAGGTGCGGTTGGCGTGCTGATGCGCCGTTCGCCCCTGAGGAGGGACATGTGAAGTCTGCCGAGGAGATCATGGAAATCTTGGATGCCTACGACCTGACTGGGTCGTTTCGTGATGCCGGTGAGTTGGCCGGCTGTTCGCACCACACGGTGAAGCACTACGTGGACCGCCGCGCTGCCGGCGGGGAGCTGGACCAGACCGCAGCCCGGCTGCAGTTGATCGATGAGTACCTGCCCAAGGTCGAGGAGTGGGTCGAGCGGTCGTTCGGGAAGGTCCGTGCCGATGTCGCCCACGAGAAGCTCGTGGCGTTGGGCTACAAGGGTTCGGAACGCACCACACGCCGCGCGGTCGCTAAAGTCAAGGCGTCCTATCGCTCTGGTCGGGTGCGGGTGCACCGGCCCTGGGTCACCGAGCCGGGGATGTGGCTGCAGTACGACTACGGCGACGGCCCGGTCGTCGACGGCGTCAAGACGGTGCTGTTCGTGGCGTGGCTGGCGTGGTCGCGGTTCCGGGTCGTGCTGCCGTTGCGTGACAAGACGATGCCGTCCGTGTTCGCCGCGCTGGACGTCACGTTCCGCCGACTCGGTGGAGTGCCGACCTACGTGCTGACCGACAACGAGAAGACCGTCACGGTCGAGCACATCGCCGGGATCCCGGTCAGGAACCAGCAGTTGGTCACCTTCGCCGAGCACTACTCGGTCGTGGTGCACACCTGTGTGCCCGCGGATCCGGCGTCCAAGGGCGGCACCGAGGCGTCGGTGAAGATCAGCAAGGCCGACCTCGTCCCCAAGGACACCAACCTGCGGGAGGAGTACGCGAGTTTCGCTGAGCTCGAGGCGGCCTGCGAGGCGTTCTGCGAGAAGGTCAACACCCGTGCCCACCGGACGACGAAGCGGCCGCCGATCGAGATGCTCGCCGAGGAACGAGCTCGGCTGCACCCCGTTCCGGCGCGAGCGCACACGGTCGCGTTCGGCACCACCCGCATGGTGCCGGCGAACACCCCGATGGTGATGTTCGAGTCCGGCCAGTACTCGGTCCCACACACCCTGCTCGGTGCAACAGTGTGGGTCCGCACCCACGGGGTCGGTGAGGACGAGTGGGTCGTCATCGTTCATGTCGGCGACGACGGTCCGATCGAGGTCGCCCGCCACCGTCGCGCCACGCCGGGAACGCCGAAGATCGATGACGGGCACTTCCCGCCCCAGCCGTCCGGCCCGCTGGACCGCCAGCCCCGAGCGAAGAACGCCGCGGAGTCGGAGTTCCTCGACCTGGGTGAGGGGGCCCGGCTGTGGTTGGTCGAGGCGGCTGCCGCGGGCACGCCGCGGATGCGGGTCAAGATGACCGAGGCGCTCGCGTTGGCCAAGTTGTTCGACCCCGTCGAGGTCGACTGGGCACTGGGCCACGCCGCGGTCCATGGCCGGTTCGCCGAGG
>NZ_BAAIGC010000052.1:0-21817 GCF_054653495.1 Nocardioides sp. AN3 | reverse complement strand
GCGCCACCACACCCTCGCCGACCACCCCGACCACACCATCGAACAACTCCGACCCGGACGCATCCGCATCAACCGACGCTGCTGAGAAGCCCGGGTTCATCTCCGAGCCACGAGCTCACCGCAAGGTGGCGAGGTGACTGGCGATGCGGCCGATGGCCTCTTCGAGCATCTCGACATCGGGCAGGGTGACGAGCCGGAAGTGGTCGGGCTCGAACCAGTTGAAGCCCGTGCCGTGCGTGACGAGGATCTTCTTCGATCGCAGCAGGCCGAGCACGAACTCCTCGTCGTCCTTGATCCCATAGACGTCGGGATCGAGCCGCGGGAAGCAGTAGAGCGCGCCGCTCGGCTTCACCGACGTCACGCCCGGGATCTCGTTGAGCATCCGGTGCGCGAGCATGCTCTGCTCATAGAAGCGACCGCCAGGGACGATGAGGTCCTGGATCGACTGGTAGCCGCCGAGCGCGGTCTGGATGGCGTGCTGGGCGGGGACGTTTGCGCACATCCGCATGTTCGCGATGAGAGTGAGACCCTCGAGGAAATCGGTCGCCATGTCCTTGGGACCGGAGATCATCACCCAGCCGGCGCGGTAGCCACAGACGCGGTAGGCCTTGGAGAGGCCGCTGAAGGTCAGGCAGAGCACGTCGTCGCCGGCGTACGTCGCGGCGTGATGATGCACCGCGCCGTCGAACAGGATCTTCTCGTAGATCTCGTCGGCGAAGACGACGAGCTCGTGCCGGCGGGCGATGTCGACCAGGCCCTTGACGACGTCCTCGCTGTAGACCGCGCCGGTCGGGTTGTTGGGGTTGATGATCACGATGGCGTGGGTGTTCTCGGTGATCTTCGACTCGATGTCGGCGAGGTCGGGGTTCCAGCCGTTGGCCTCGTCGCATCGGTAGTGCACCGCCGTGCCGCCCGAGAGGGTGACCTGGCCGGTCCACAGCGGATAGTCCGGCGCCGGGACGAGCACCTCGTTGCCGTCGTCGAGGAATGCCTGCAGCACCATGGTGATGAGCTCGGAGACGCCGTTGCCGATGAAGACATCGTCGACCTCGGTGTCCACCAGGCCGCGGGACTGGTAGTACTGCGCGACGGCCGTGCGCGCGGAGTAGATGCCGCGCGAGTCGGAGTAGCCCTGCGACATCGGCAGATGATGCGTCATGTCGGCGACGATCGCCTCGGGTGCCTCGAAGCCGAACGGGGCCGGGTTGCCGATGTTGAGCTTGAGGATCTTGTGGCCCTGCGCCTCCAGGCGGTGGGCCTCCTCGAGGATCGGACCCCGGACGTCGTATCGGACGTTCTGCAGCTTCTTGCTCTGGACGATGCGGCGCACGACGCTCAGTCTCCCAGCACGGATGCGGGTCCTCCTACACCGCCGCGCCCGCGAGCCACGCCGACGCGGCCCTCAGGAAGTCCGCGCGCTCGAGCGAGCCGGCTCCCTCGGGCACCAACCCGCGCAGCGGCACACGCGTGACCCGGGGAAGGTCCTCCCGGTTGCACTGCTCGGCGAGCCCAGGCTCCTGTGGCCAGGAGCCGATGACGAGGCCGGCGGGCTCATAGCCGCGAGCCCGCATCGCGGCGACCGTGAGCTCGGTGTGGTTGAGGGTGCCGAGTCCCGCGGCGACGACCACGACGAACGAGACCTCGACGTGCGCCTGCCGGTGGGCCAGTGCATCGGCGAGATCGAGCAGCGTCCCGCCATCGGTGTCGAGGCGGACGAGCAGCCCACCCGCACCCTCGACGAGCACGAGGTCGTGGGAGGCGGCGAGCCTGCCGATCGGCTCGGAATAGTCGGCGACGCGAGGGATCGTGATGCCGGCACGGCGCGCGGCCGTGTCGGGAGCGAGGGGTTCGTCGAGGCCGGTGTACTGGTGGACCTCGACACCGGTGAGCGTCTGGATGTCGCGCACATCGCAGTCGCCGTCGGCCAGTCCGGTCTGGGCGGGCTTGACGACGGTGACGCGCTCGCCGCGATCGAGGGCCTGTGCGGCGAGGGCTGCGGTGGCGATGGTCTTGCCGACGCCGGTATTGGTGCCGGTCACCACGACGATCCGGCCGGTCATCGGTTTCCTGCCGACGTCGATCGACGGCTGGCTCCACGGCTGGCTCCGGGACCGGCTCCACGGCTGGCTCCGGGGCCGGTTCCCTGGCCGGCCGCGTGCCCCCCTCCTTGCCCCGCTGCGTCGCTGCCTTCATGCCGGGCGCGGTGGGCGACGGCGTCGAGTGCCCTGACCGCCCGCTCCCAGTCCTCGGCTGACACGCCAGCGCTGGCGGTGACCCGCAACCGCGAGATGCCGTCGGGGACCGACGGCGGTCGGAAGCAACCGACGCGAATCCCATCGGCGAGCAGCTCCGCCTGGGCCGCGACGGCGGCGGCTGGGGAGGGCATGGGCACGGAGAGGACGGCGCCGGCCGGGCGCGCCATGTCGAGCCGACTGGCGAGCGCTCCGACGCGGGCGTGGATCCGGGCGGCGAGGTCGGGCTGCGCGCGGGCGATCCGAGCGGCGGCCAGCGCCGCTGCTGTGGCCGCGGGGTTCAGGCCGGTGTCGAAGATGACCGGCCGCGCCGTGTTGACCAGGTGCTGGATGAGGGCAGTCGGGCCGAGGATGGCGCCGCCCTGGCTGCCGAGGCTCTTCGACAGCGTCGCGGTCACGATCACGTCGGCCCGCCCGGCGAGCCCGCGTGCATGGACGAGCCCTGCGCCGTGGACGCCCACGCCGTGGGCCTCGTCGACGACGAGCCAGGCGCCGTGGTCACGGCAAGCATCGGCCAGATCGACGAGTGGGGCCTCGTCGCCGAGGACGGAGTAGATGGACTCGGCGAGGACGAGGGTTCGACGACCAGGGTGTGACTCGAGGGCAGTTCGGACGGCGGCGACGTCGTTGTGGCCGACCACCGTCAGCTGTGCGCGGGAGAGACGGACGGCATCGATGAGGGAGGCGTGGATGTGCGCGTCGGAGATGACGTGGGCGTCGCGGTCGGCGAGTGCGGAGACGAGGGCCAGGTTCGCGTGGTAGCCAGTCGAGCACACGAGCGCGGCCGGCTGGCCGAGCCAGTCGGCGAGCTCGGCCTCGAGCTCGCCGTGGAGGTCGAGAGTGCCGGTGACGAGCCGCGAGGCGCCTGCTCCACCGCCCCAGACGGAGGCGGCCTCGGCGGCGGCACGGCGTACGTCGGGGTGGCGGCTCAGTCCCAGGTAGTCGTTGCCGGCCAGATCGATGACCGGGTCTTTCGGACCTCGGGAGACGAGTCGCCGGGTCAGCCCGGCCTCGTCACGGGCGACCGCACGCTCCGCCAGCCAGTCGTCCCAGCCAGGGGTGCCGGTCTTCAGGCTTGGCGTCGGGTTCGTCGTCGGCTCGCCTCCCGGACGCGTCGGGCTGGTCTCGGTCTCCCCGTCGCACACGGCCTGCGGAGTGGTCGCAGCCTGCCGGGCGTCTGAGGTGAGCCGAGCTCGGAGTGCGGCGTTCATGCGACCTCCGCCGCCCGAGCGATGGCCCGGCAGATGCGGGCCGCGTCGGCGTCGTCGGTCGGGTAGGGCGGCATCGTGTAGATGAGGTCGCGGAACGGGCGGAGCCACACGCCCTCGTCGAGGGTGGCCTGGGTGGCCTTGGTGACGTCGACCGGGTGATCGAGCTGGACGACGCCGACCGCGCCGAGGGTGCGGACGTCCGCCACGCCGGGCGCGGTGCGCAGCGGCTCCAGCCCGGCGGTGAGGGCGGTGTTGAGGCGGCGTACGTCGGCACGCCAGTCGCGTCGCTCGAGCAGGTCGAGGCTGGCGAGCGCGACGGCGCAGGCCAGCGGGTTGCCCATGAACGTGGGCCCGTGCATGAGGACACCGGACTCGCTCGCCGAGATGCTGCGGGCGACGTCGGTGGTGGTGAGGACGGCGGCGAGGGTGAGGTAGCCGCCGGTCAGCGCCTTGCCGACGCACAGGATGTCGGGGGTGACCCGTTCGCTGACGAAGAGCTCGCCGGTGCGGCCGAAGCCGGTGGCGATCTCATCGAAGACCAGCACCAGGCCGTGCTCGTCGGCGACCTCACGCAGCACCCGCAGGCAGGCCCCGTCGTAGACGTGCATCCCGCCGGCGCCCTGCAGCAGCGGCTCGACGATGATCCCGGCGAGCTCGTGGGCGTGGTCGGCGGCGAGGCGGTGTACGCCGGCAGCCCATGCCTCGACGTCGCCGCCCGGCGCGGGTGGCTGGTCAGCGAAGAGGTGCTGGGGCAGCACGCCGGCGAACATCGAGTGCATCCCGCCGACGGGGTCGCACACGCTCATGCACCCGAAGGTGTCGCCGTGGTAGCCGCCGCGCACCGTCAGCAGGCGCGTGCGCTCCGGGCGGCCGAGGCCACGCTGGTGCTGCAGCACCATCTTGATGGCGACTTCGACGCTGACTGACCCGGAGTCGGCGAGGAAGACGTGCTGGAGCGGCTCGGGGGTCATCGCGACGAGCCGCTCGGCCAGACGCACGGCCGGCGCGTGGGTCAGCCCGCCGAACATCACGTGGCTCATCCGCTGGGACTGCTCGACGAGTGCAGCGTCGAGCTCCGGCACCCGGTAGCCGTGGATCGCCGACCACCACGACGACATCCCGTCGATCACCTCGACGCCGCCGCTGGTCGAGTAGGCCGTCCCCTCGCCGGTCGAGTAGGCCGTCCCCTCGCTGGTCGAGTAGGCCGTCCCCTCGCTGGTCGAGTAGGAGCGCAGCGACGTATCGAGACCCGCCAGCCTCAGCCGCACACCCTCGGCACCGGTCACCAGCCGCACGGGCGCGGGGTCCGTCATCGAGGTGTAGGGGTGCCAGACGTGCTCACGGTCGAAAGCGAGCAGACCGGCCACGCTGTGCGCGGGCACCGGCCGGGCTCACGCGTTGGCGGGAGCGGCGGTGCCGGCTCCGCGGTGCCGGATGGCGGGGTCGTGCCCGGGCTCGTCGGCCGGATCGTCGAACGCGTCCTCGGCGCCGAGGATGACGAAGCCGCTGTCGCGGAGCAGCTCGAGGTCGGCCTTGGCGTCCTGGCCCTCGGAGGTGAGGTAGTCGCCGAGGAAGATCGAGTTGGCGACCTGCAGAGCCAGGGGCTGAAGGGTGCGCAGGTGCATCTCGCGTCCGCCGGCGATGCGGATCTCCTTGTCGGGGCAGACGAACCGCGCCATGGCGAGGATCAGAACGGCGCGGATGGGGGAGAGGTCCCAGGTGTTCTCGTACGGCGTGCCGTCGAAGGGCATGAGGAAGTTGACCGGGATGGAGTCGGCATCGAGCGCCCTGAGGGCGAACAGCGCCTCGACCAGCTGCTCGTCGGTCTCCCCGAGTCCGGCGATGAGGCCGGAGCAGGGCGAGAGGCCGGCGGTCTTGGCCTTGCCGATGGTGTCGACCCGGTCGTCGTAGGTGTGGGTCTGGACGATGTTGTCGTGGTGCGACTCGGCGGTGTTGATGTTGTGGTTGTAGGCGTCGACTCCGGCGGCCTTGAGGCGCTCGGCCTGCCCGTCCTTGAGCAGCCCGAGGCAGGCGCACACCTCGACGTCGGGGTGCTCGCTCTTGAGCGCCTCGGTCATCGCGGTGACCTTGTCGATGTCACGGTCCGACGGTCCGCGTCCGGAGGAGACCATGCAGACCCGAGTCGCCCCGCCGCGCAGGCCGGCGCCGGCCTGCTTGAGGGTCTCGTCCTTGGAGAGCCAGGAGTACTTGAGGATCGGTGCGGTCGAGCCAAGGGCCTGGCTGCAGTAGTTGCAGTTCTCCTGGCACAGACCGGACTTGAGGTTGACCAGGTAGTTGACCTTGACCGTGTTGCCGAAGTGCCGCCGACGCAGTCGTCCTGCTGCCGCCACGACGTGCAGGAGGTCGGCGTCCTCGGCGCGGAGCACCGCCAGGGCCTCCTCCGGGGCGGCCGTCCCTCCGCCGAGGATCCGGTCGGCGAGCTGGTCGAACTGGTTCGTCATGCTGCTCCTCAAGGACTGAACGACGTTCAGGTGAACGGCGTTCAGGTTAGGGGCGAGCGGCGGGCCGTGACAACAGTGAGCCGGCGATGAGCGAGTTAAATCACGGCCCGCCGGTATGACCTTGTCGCGGGCTACGTAGTGCCGGGATACGTACCTATCCCAGTAGTTCTACGGCTGTCGCGAGGAGGTCGCCGTCGCATCCTGAGGAGGACGACGGAGCCGATGCCGCCGGAAAGGAAGTCACAGCGATGTCCACAGCAACGAACGGCGGCAGTCGACCGCTCGCCGTCCAACTGCGCCTGGCCCTCCTCGAGCTCGCGCGCCGCGAGGACGAGTGCGCCGCCGAGGAAGCAGCCACGCAGCCCTACTGGGCTCCGTGCCCGCCCACCGTCCAAGGCCACCGGGCAGCAGCAGCGGCCCTTCGCGATCGAGCCGACGAGCTCTTGGTCGCGGCTCGGCCGACCCTCACGCCCCTGACGGGAGACGCGGCATGAACTGGCACGTCATCACCGTCCCGAGGTCCGACCTCGGCCTGGCGCTGGGCGCGATCAGGTGGGGCGGTGGGACGGTGACCTCGACGAAGCTGGCCGGTCCTGACGTCGCCATCACCTATGTCACCGAAGTGATCTCGAGCGTCGTCCACGACATCCTGGCGGGCACCGGCTCCCACGTCGACGAGCCGAAGGCGAGCTGAGCCATGTGGATCTCGGTCGCCTCGATGCGCGACGTCGTCGTGACGCTGGTCCGAGGCCGGGCCCGCGTCTTCGGCCGCATCCGCTGACGCACTCGCAGCGCCTCGAGGTCACGGAGCGACGTACACGCTGGCTTCGAGCTCCAGGAACTCCCGTGACTTCGCGGCCATCCCATCGGCGGCCATGTCGGCAGCCACGCCGCCCAGTGAGCTCCCGAACCGGTCCCGGACGTCCTGGCTGATCCGCATCGAGCAGAACTTCGGGCCGCACATCGAGCAGAAGTGTGCGGTCTTGGCGTTCTCGGCCGGCAGGGTCTCGTCATGGAAGGCCTCGGCGGTGACGGGGTCGAGGGAGAGCGCGAACTGGTCGTGCCAGCGGAACTCGAACCGAGCACGAGACAGTGCGTCGTCCCAGTCGCGTGCGCCCGGGTGGCCCTTGGCGACATCGGCCGCATGGGCGGCGAGCTTGTAGGTGATGACGCCGGTCTTGACGTCGTCGCGGTCGGGCAGTCCGAGGTGCTCCTTGGGCGTGACGTAGCAGAGCATGGCAGTGCCGTGCATGGCGATCGTCGCCGCACCGATCGCCGAGGTGATGTGGTCGTAGCCGGGTGCGATGTCGGTGGCGAGCGGGCCGAGGGTGTAGAACGGCGCGCCGTGGCACCACTCCTGCTGGAGGCGGACGTTCTCCTCGACGAGGTGCAGCGGCACGTGGCCGGGGCCCTCGACCATGACCTGGACGTCGTAGGCCCAGGCGCGCTCCGTGAGCTCGGCCAGGGTGCGCAGCTCGGAGAGCTGAGCCTCGTCGTTGGCGTCGGCGGTCGAGCCGGGCCGAAGCCCGTCGCCGAGGGAGAAGCTCACGTCGTAGGCGGCGAAGATCTCGCACAGCTCGTCGAAGTGGGTGTAGAGGAAGTTCTCCTGGTGGTGGGCCAGGCACCAGCCAGCCATGATCGACCCGCCGCGGGAGACGATGCCCGTCACGCGGTCGGCGGTCATCGGGATGTAGCGCAACAGCACGCCGGCGTGGATCGTCATGTAGTCCACGCCCTGCTCGGCCTGCTCGATCACGGTGTCGCGGAAGATCTCCCAGGTCAGCTTGTCGGCCTCGCCGTCGACCTTCTCCAGCGCCTGGTAGATCGGGACGGTGCCGATCGGGACGGGGGAGTTGCGCAGGATCCACTCGCGCGTGGTGTGGATGTCGTCGCCGGTGGAGAGGTCCATCACCGTGTCGGCCCCCCAGGTGATCGCGTGGGTGAGCTTGTCGACCTCCTCCGCGATGCTCGAGGTGACGGCGCTGTTGCCGATGTTGGCGTTGATCTTCACCAGGAAGCGACGGCCGATGATCATCGGCTCCGTCTCGGGGTGGTTGACGTTGGCCGGGATGATGGCGCGCCCGGCGGCGACTTCGCTGCGGACCAGCTCGACGTCGCAGCCCTCGCGAGCGGCGACGTAGCGCATCTCGTCGGTGACGATGCCCTGGCGCGCGTAGTGCATCTGCGTGACGATGCGGTCGGTGGCCGCGCGCAACGGCGAGCGGCGGGTGCCGGTCCACTCCTGGCGCGCCTCGCCCCGGCGGAGGGCACCCTTGCCGTTGTCGCGCAGCTCGGTGGTGCGGCCGTCGTACGTCGCCGTGTCGCCGCGACCCGCGATCCACTCGGTGCGCAGGCCCGGCAGGCCGACCTCAGGGTCCGAGCCCGGCCCGGCCGTCGTGTAGCGGTCGAACGTCTCGCCATTGGTCAGCTGCACGCGTGTCACCGGCACGCGCAGGTCGCCGGTCTCGACGCGGGTGTGGGAGGGGTGGATCTGCTGGGTCTGCTGCGGGGCATCGATCTGCTGGGTCATGCGTGGACTCCTTCGTTCGAGGGCTGGGTGGGGATCTGAGGGGCCGCTGGCGCGGACGGCGTGGGTGAGGGTGGCGGCCTGGTGGGGACGGACGGCGTGGTGGGGATGGACGGCCTGGTGGGGATCGGCGGGACCAGGTGGGCGATGGGGCCTCGGCCGCGGCCGAGCGTCCAGCCCGCGGAGACGCGCAGCTGGGTGGCGGTGAAGTCGCCGGCGAGGCGTGCGGCGTCCGCCAGTTCCTGTCCGTGGGCGAGATGAGCTGCGAGCGCCGCGCTGAAGGTGCAGCCCGTGCCGTGGTCGTTGACAGTCTCGACCGGGTCGTGGGGAAGGTCGATCGGGTGTGCGCCGGGGATCTGCAGCACGTCGGTCGCGGTCTCGCTGCCGGTCAGCACGACCGGGACCGGCAGTGGTCCGAGGGCCTCGGCCTCCGCTCGGTTGGGGGTGACGACGCTCGCGAGCGGAACGAGCGCGTGTCGGTAGGCCTCGATCACGGCGTTGTCGGCGAACCTGACCCCTGTGGTCGCTCGCAGGACCGGGTCGACGACCAGTGGCAGCGGGGCACCGTGTCGGGCGGCGTGCTGCGTCAGCAGCCGAGCCACGAGCACGACCGCCGCGACGGACCCGAGCAGGCCGGTCTTGACCGCTGCGACGGGCAGGTCGGTCAGCACCGCGTCGAGCTGGGCCTCCAGGACGTCGACGGGGACGGCGTGGATGCGATGGACGGCGGTCGTGTCCTGGGCGGTGACGGTGGTGACGGCACAGGCGCCGTGGACGCCGAGAGCCGAGAACGTCGCCAGGTCAGCGGCGATGCCCGCCCCGCCGCCCGAGTCGGTGCCTGCGATGGTCAGCACGACCGGCGGGGTGGGGAAGCGCGCCGAGCTGGTCATGTGGTCACCGCCAGCAGGTCGCGTACGACGTCCTTCGGCGCGCTCGCGCGCATCACCGCGCCCATGACGGCAATGCCGTAGGCGCCGGCGTCGAGCATGGCGCCCGCGGAGCCGGAGGTGACGCCCCCGAGCGCATAGACGGGGATCGAGTGATCGCCGAGCTCCGTGAGGGGCAGCGGCGGGCCGTAGCCCGGCTTCGACGAGGTGGGGCCGACGGGGCCGAGCGTGGCGTACGCCGCTCCCTCCGCTGCCGCCGCGACGACCTCGGCCCGGGAGTGGCAGGAGCGCCCGAACAGGCCGGTGATCCCCGCGCCGACGCGAGCGTCGACCCCGGCGAGGGGCGCTGCGGCGATCCCCATCGAAGGCAGATGCGTCGCGACGGCTCCCTGTAGCGGACGGCGGGCGGCGATCACGGTCGCGCCGGTCGCCACGAGCGCCGCGGCGAGAGCGGCTCGGCGGTCGTCGGGAAGGTCGAGCTCGCGCAGCACCACATGGGTCAGGCCTGCCCCGACGCACTCACCGATCGTCCTGACCAGGCCGCGGCCCAATCGCAGCTGCGCGCGGTCGGTGAGGACGAGAAGCCGCGGCAGTGGGAGAAGACGTCTGACCGGAGGAAGACTCCCGACGGGGGCAAGGCCCCCGACCGGGGCAAGGCCGCCGACAGGGGGCACGCGGGGGATCTCCCCGCTCTCGGCAGCCGGCGGCGGCGTAGCGGGACCGGCGGCGCTCATGCGATCCGGCCTTCCATCGGGCTGGACGCCCGGGCGACGGTGAGCCGGGGGATCCGGCCGGCATGGCGTGCGGCGTGGCCGGCCTGCACGCCGAGCCGCAGCGCCTCCGCCATGGCGACCGGGTCGTCGGCTCGCGTGATGGCTGTGGCCGCGAGGACGGCGTCGCAGCCGAGCTCCATGGCGAGCGCCGCATCCGAGGCGGTGCCGACGCCGGCGTCCAGCACGACCGGCACGTCCACCGCGGCGACGACGGCCTCGACGGCGAAGGGGTTGAGGATGCCGCGGCCCGAGCCGATCGGGGAGCCGAGCGGCATCACGGCGGCGCACCCGGCATCGGCGAGGCGGCGCGCGAGAACGGCGTCGTCGGTCGTGTAGGGCAGCACCGTGAACCCACGGCGCACCAGCTGCTCGGCCGCCTCGAGCAGCTCGATCGCGTCGGGGAGCAGGGAGATCTCGTCGCCGATGACCTCGAGCTTGACCCACTCGGTCCCCAGTGCCTCGCGGGCGAGCTCGGCGGTCAGCACGGCCTCGCGGGCCGACGTGCAGCCGGCGGTGTTGGGCAGCAACCGCACGCCAGCCTCACGCAACACCGCCAGCATGCTGCCGTCGGCTTGGGACGAGGCGCGACGCATCGACACCGTCACCAGCCCTGGATCTGCCGCGCCGAGCACGTCCGGCAGGAGCTTGACCGATGCCAGCCCACCTGTGCCGAGCCACAGCCTCGAGGTGATCGCCTGGCCGGCGATCTCCAGTCCGGGCACGCCGTGCTCAGCCACCCTGCACCGCCGTGACGATGTCGACGCGGTCACCGGGTCGGAGCGCCTCGGTCTCCCACACACTGTGAGGCACCACGGCGTCGTTCACCGCGACGGCGACACCGCAGGCGCGGCGATCGCCGACGATCGCCTCGACGAGGTCGGCGACGGCGTCGGCGCCGGTCAGCGCATGCTCGGCGCCGTTGACGGTGAGGATCATCAGGAGTCTCCTTCGGGCGAGGGGGTCGGCTGGTGGGTCCGGTGCCGGGCGCGAGGAGGCCCGAGGCCGGGATCCGAGCGCAGAGCCGATGCATGGACGGGTTCGGAGGTGAGCTGCCCTGGGCAGGGTTCGGCGAAGCGGCAGGGTTCGGCGAAGCGGCGCGGGTCGAGCGCCGGCTCGACGTGCCCGCTCTCGAGGTGGTCGGCAACCAGCTGCGCGGTGAGCGGTGCCAGCAGGACCCCATGACGGAAGTGCCCCGCGGCCAGGACGACGCCCGGCTCACCGGACGGGCCGACGAGGGGCAGGTTGTCGAGGGTGCCGGGGCGATCACGGGCGGTGGCCTCGACGAACACGGCGCGGTCGAGTGCTGGGAGCAGCCGGCGCGCCGCGTCGAGCAGTCGCCAGACGCCGCCGGCCGTGACCGCGGCAGGCGCCTCGTGCTCCTCTTGGGTCGCACCGACGACGACCTCGCCGGTGGCGCGCGGCACGACATACACCTGCTCGCCTCGCACCCAGGCACGCACCGCATGGGCGGGCAGGTCGGACGGGTCGACCCGCAGCCGCAGGATCTCGCCGCGCACACCTCGGACGAGCCGTGCGTACGGCGCCGGCAGCGATGCTCCCGTCGCCAGCACGGTCACGTCCGGATCGAATCCGGCACCAACACCGAGGCCAGCCCCTGCAGCGACGTCGACGGGACTCGGATCTGCGACGACCGGCACCCGAGCCAGAAGAGCGGCGACGACCGCGCGTGGATCGACGCTGTGGTCGTCGGGGAGCCAGGCACCGCCCATGACACGACCGAGGCCCGGCTCGCGTCGCACGAGCTCGCGACGACTCAGCGAGTCGGCCCGCTCGCCGTGGTGCGCAGACAGCGCGACCTGGCGGTCGACCTGCTGGAGGTCGCCGGCGTCGACCCCGACGAGCAACGTGCCGTGGCGCAGGGGCACGCCGAGCCGATCGGCGTAGGCCGGCCATAGCCGCGCCGACCCCCGCCCGAGCGCGTGAAGCGGCTCCTCGCCGTGCCACAGCTCGCCGACGGGGCTGATCATGCCGGCGGCGGCGTAGGACGCCCCGGAGCCCGGTGCGGGATCGACGACCTCGACGCGGTGCCCTCGGCGGATGAGCTCGTCGGCGACGGCGAGCCCGATGATCCCGGCGCCGACCACCCGGACGCGGGTCATCACCAGACCGCCGCGACGAGCTCCTTCGCTGCCTGGACGGGATCCGGATCTCGCCAGATCGAGCCGATCACGGCGACACCGTGCGCGCCGGCCGCGCGTGCCTGCGCGGCACGGGCGGGGTCGATGCCGCCGATCGCCACCACGGGGAGTGCTCCCGTGGCCCGCGTCAGGCCTTCGAGACCGAGCGGATCGGGCAGCCCGATCTTGGAGCTGGTGGCGAACACCGGGCCGACACCGGCGTAGTCGGCACCGTCCGCGCGTGCGGTGACGACCGTCTCGCGGGTGCGGCAGGTCGCGCCGATGAGGAGAGCGGGTGCCATCGCCCGTGCATCGCGCACGGAGAGATCGTCGGCACCGAGGTGGACGCCGTCCGCACCGGCCGCCAGCGCGACGTCCACGCGGTCGTCGACCGTCACCGTGGCGCTCCCGACAGCGGCTCGGACGACCTGCGTCAGCGCGACCAGCTCCCGCGTGGTCGCGCCCTTGTCGCGGATCTGGAACCCGTCGATCCCGGCCGCAGCCAGGTCGGGCAGGAGGGTGAGGTCGTCACCGGCCGCCACGAGACAGAAGATGCGCGGCACAGGCCGCCAGAGGTTGCGCACGGGGTGCTCCTTCGCTTCCTTCGCCGGCATGACCCGGATCAGGTTCGACGGTCGGAGCGGCTCCAGCTCCCTCTCAGTCCGCTGCCGCGGACTCCCGTGGTGGATGACGCGACCCTAGCGCACATGGGCCGCCGCTCCGCCAGCCCCCTGTTCGATCGTCTCGGGTGGCGGACGCGATGTCCTGCCCGGGCGAGGGGACCTCGACCCGGGCAGGAGGAGGCCGCGATCAGAAGAATCCGAGCGGTTCGGGGGAGTAGGAGACGAGGAGGTTCTTGGTCTGCTGGTAGTGGTCGAGCATCATCTTGTGGGTCTCGCGGCCGATGCCGGACTGCTTGTAGCCGCCGAAGGCGGCGTGGGCGGGGTAGGCGTGGTAGCAGTTGGTCCAGACGCGGCCGGCCTGGATGTCGCGGCCGGCGCGGAAGGCTTGGGATCCGTCGCGGGACCAGACGCCCGCGCCGAGGCCGTAGAGGGTGTCGTTGGCGATCTTGAGGGCGTCAGCCTCGTCGTCGAAGCCGGTCAGGGAGACGACGGGGCCGAAGATCTCCTCCTGGAAGATCCGCATGGAGTTGCTGCCCTCGAAGACGGTCGGGGTCACGTAGTAGCCCTCGGCCAGGTCGCCGTCGAGGACGTTGCGCTCCCCGCCGGTGAGCACGCGGGCGCCCTCCTGCTTGCCGATGTCGATGTAGGACAAGATCTTCTCGAGCTGGTCGCTGCTGGCCTGGGCGCCGATCATGGTGGCCTCGTCGAGCGGGTTGCCCTGGGTGATCTTCTCGACGCGGGTGACGGCGTCGGCGACGAAGTCGCTGTAGATCGAGCTCTGCACGAGTGCGCGCGAGGGGCAGGTGCAGACTTCGCCCTGGTTGAGGGCGAACATGGCGAAGCCTTCGAGGGCCTTGTCGTAGAACGAGTCGTGCTGGCTCGCCACCGACTCGAAGAAGATGTTGGGGCTCTTCCCGCCGAGCTCGAGGGTGACGGGGATGATGTTCTGGCTGGCGTACTGCATGATCAGCCGCCCGGTGCTGGTCTCGCCGGTGAAGGCGACCTTGGCGACGCGGGGCGAGGAGGCCAGCGGCTTGCCGGCCTCGACGCCGAAGCCGTTGACGACGTTGAGGACGCCGGCTGGCAACAAGTCGGCGATCAGTTCGACGACCTTGAGGATGGACCAGGGGGTCTGCTCGGCGGGCTTGAGGATGACGCAGTTGCCAGCCGCGAGGGCTGGGGCGAGCTTCCACGTGGCCATGAGGATGGGGAAGTTCCACGGGATGATCTGTCCGACGACGCCGAGGGGCTCGTGGAAGTGGTAGGCGACGGTGTTCTCGTCGATCTCGCCGATGGTGCCCTCCTGGCCGCGGAGAACGCCGGCGAAGTAGCGGAAGTGGTCGACCGCGAGCGGGAGGTCGGCGGCCAGGGTCTCGCGGACCGGCTTGCCGTTCTCCCAGGTCTCGGCGACCGCGAGCATGGTGAGGTTCTGCTCGAGCCGGTCGGCGATCTGGAGCAGGAGATTCGAGCGCTCGGTGGTCGAGCTCTTCGCCCATGAGGGGAAGGCGGCGTGGGCGGCGTCGAGGGCGGCGTCGATGTCGGCCGCGGTGCCGCGGGCGATCTCGGTGAACGGCTTGCCGTTGACCGGCGAGATGTCCTCGAAGTAGTCGCCACCGATCGGTGCGACCCACTCGCCGCCGATGAAGTGGCCGTAGCGGGGCTGCAGGGTGACGAGCGAGTCGGGCTGGCCGGGTGCTGCGTAGACGGTCATGAGGTGCTCCCTGTGGTTCGTGGGCGACGTCGCTTGTGACGCCGGTCACGCCACGCTAGGGAGCAGGACGTTGCATCGACGTTGCACTCACCTTGCACTCACCTGGCACGTCACCTGGCACGTCACCTGGCACGTCACCTGGCGCAGCCGAGCTCGCGGTCGAGCCGGGCCAGCTGACCGTCGGCCAGTGCCCACAGCGGCGATCGCGGGTTGAGCAGGTCGCGCTGCCGCAGCCAGACCTCGTGGTCGTCGCCGCCCCAGGACGACCGGGTCCAGGCCGACATCAGGTCCGGCCGTCCGGAGTGCAGGACCGCGGCGCGCAGCTGGCCGGTCAGCGCCTCGCGCAGCCGCACCACACCGGGGGCGACCGATCTGGGGAGCAGCGGTCCGCGGAAGCGGCGTACCGCCCCGGCGACGTCGCCGGCGGCCAGGCGTGCCTCGACGCCGAGCCAGTCGCCCTCGACATCAGCGCACAGCCGGTAGGGGCGCGAGGCCAGCAGGTCCCCGCCGAGCAGGTGCCGGAGCCGGTTCAGCTCGGCGCGCAGGGTGGAGGAGCCGCCGTCGTCCTCATAGAGCAGCACGCCCAGCTCGTCGCCGGAGAGGCCCTGTGGAGCGCTCGCAAGCAGCAGGAGCAGCTCGCTGTGCCGCGGCGAGAGCCGGACCTTGCCTCGAGGAGCGGTGCGGTCGGCGATGGTCAGCAGGGCGTCGTTGCGACCCAGCGCCTCGATCCGCAGGCGACCTCGCCCGGAGCCGACCGGATCGGCGGCCGGCAGCAGCCGGTCACGGGCCAGCTCGGACTCGGCCAGGCGCACCGCCGCCCGCACGAGCGCCATCGTCTGAGGGACCACGATCGCGTCGCCACCCGTGACGTCGAGGATGCCGAGCACCTCGGACGTGCCCGGGTCGTGGATCGGTGCCGCAGCACAGCTCCAGCCGCGCACGGCGCGGCGGAAGTGCTCGGTCCGCACCACGCTGACCGGCTGGTCCAACCGCAGCGCCAGGCCCGGAGCGTTGGTGCCGGCGAGTCGCTCGTCCCAGTTGCTGCCCTCGACGAACCCGATGTCCTCGGCGCGTCGCAACGCCGGCCTGGAGCCGCACACCCACAGCAGCTGGCCGGCCTCGTCCGCGACCGCCATGATCGCATCGCAGTCGCGGGCGGCCTGGCCGAGCACGTCGTCGAGCAGGGGGAAGACCTGCGCGAGCGGATGTGCGCCCCGCAAGGCCCGCAGGTCGTCGCCCTCGAGGGTGATCGGCGCCGTGGTCTCCTCCGCCGGCACCCCTGCCGCCGCGGAGCGGTGCCACGACTCGACGACCTCGGCACGCATGCTGGTCCGCATCGCCGGAGTATGCCGGTCACCACGTTGCAAGAAGGTTGCCACCAGGTCGGACCGGCGGCCCGGCAGGTCGCCACCACGTGGCGGACCGGCCGAGGCAGGAGGCAGCCCGGTGGCACGACGCGCGGATGAGCGACCCCTGCACGCGTGCGTACGCCGGGCACGAGACCATCTGTTCTCGTGGACTCCTCATCTCCTCGGGACGCATGCCGATGGGCCGACATGCACGAGTTCGTCGAGCGCGACCGAGAGGTGCTCGAGAGCGTCGCCGAGTGGATCGCGGGACGGCTCTCCAACCGGCCGGTCGTCGCGCCTCACGAGGACGGCGACCGCGTTGCTCTGCCGCCGCTGACGGGCGAGGGGGTGGGCATCGAGGCGGCGTGGGCCTGTCTGCGAGACACGGTCCTCCCCACCGCGTTCCCGACCGACCATCCCCGCTATCTCGCTTTCGTCGGCGGAGCGCCTGCTCCTGCCGCGGTGATCGCCGATGCGGCTCTGTCGGCCGCGTCGGTCTACGGCGGCAGCGAGCTCGAGGCGGGGGCCGTGGTGGCCGCGGAGCGAGCGGCGATCGGCTGGCTGTGCTGCGTCCTGGGCTACCCCGAGACGGCGCACGGCGCCTTCGTCAGCGGTGGCTCGATGGCGAACCTCAGCGCTCTGGTGGCCGCTCGGCACGGCCGCGTCGCGGCGTCGGGACGACCTCCGGGCGTCGTCGTGGCGGGTGCCTCGGCGCACTCCTCGGTCCGGTCCGCGGCGACGATCATGGGCTGCCGCGTGGAGGTCGCGGGCACACCGGATGCGGTCTTGACGGCCGCCGACCTGGACCCGGTCCTCGACGCACTCGACCCCGCAGACGTCGTCGCCGTCGTCGTCAGTGCCGGCGCGACGAACACCGGAGCGGTCGACGCGCTGGCCGAGATCGCGGACACCTGCGGTCGACGAGGCATCTGGCTCCACGTGGACGCCGCGTACGGCGGTCCCGCGATGCTCGCACCGGCGTGCCGGTCGGTCTTTGCCGGCATCGACCGGGCCGACTCGGTCACGATCGACCCGCACAAGTGGCTCTTCACGCCGTTCGACTGCGCCGCGGTGCTCTACCGCGAGCCCGCGCAGGCGCTCGCGGCACACCGCCAGCACGCCCACTACCTCGACTCGGTCAACGGGGAGGACGTCGACAACCCCTCCGACTACGCGGTCCACCTGACCCGCCGGGCCCGGGGGCTGCCGCTGTGGGCGTCGCTGATGGCGAACGGGACCGACTCCTATGTCGACTCGGTCGAGCAGTGCCTCGGGCTGGCGGCGTACGCCGTCAAGCAGATCGAGGCGAGCCCGGTCATGGAGCTCGCCACGGACTCGCATCTGTCCGTGGTGCTCTTCCGGAGAGCCGGATGGCGGGCCGAGGACTATGCGCGCTGGTCGCACGACGCGCGGGTCAGCGGCCTCGGGCTCGTCACGCCGACGACGTTCGCCGGACAGACCGTGCTTCGCCTCTGCTTCGTCAATCCGCTGACCACGGACGCGGATGTTGACATGATTCTGACAAGCCTGGAAGGCAACGATGTCTGAGCCGAGACGCGCCTCGCGCAGTTGTGTGGCATCGCTCAACTCCGGAGACCAGGTGCCGACAGGACAGACGGCATCCAGAGCGGGGGACACATGAGACGCAGTGCCACGAGTGCCGGTCCGAGCTCCAACGCGCCCTCGGACGCCTCGAGCCCCGGCTCGAGCGGGGGATCCGGCGGCCACCGCACGTCGGACGCGGAGACCGCCCCGCGACGGCGGACGGCTGCCCTCCATCGAGCGGTCGCGCGTCTGTCGTGGATCGTCCTGGTCGGCGGGGTGGTGGCCAACCAGATCGCCGAGACAGCGTCCTACCAGACGAGCCAGGCGATCCTCCTGACGACGCTGAGCGTCTTCTTCCCCCTGCTGGTGCTGCGGCTGGCCCTCGCGGCGCGGCTCTATCGCAAGCGCCGGCTTCCGCTGTTGCTGCTGCTCGCCGCGGTGGCCACCTGGTCGCTGGGCTCGATGGCGGTCAACGCGGCAAGCCTGGAGGAGCAGGCGCACTTCCCGGCACCGGGTGAGTGGCTGTTCCTGGCCTCCTACCTCGGGATGGCCGGCTACCTCATCATGGATGTCGACCGGCGGCAGCTGCGTCCCACCCGCGCCTGGCTCGACATCGCGGTGATCTGCGGCGGGACGTCCTGCCTCGCGTCCCTGCTCCTGGTGACCCCGATCCGCCTGGCCTCCGGCGCGGAGGGCCTCTCGCTGCTGCTGGCTCTCATGTATCCCCTCGCGGACATGGCCTTGGCCATGCTCGTGCTCGGGCAGTCGTTGCTCTCGGCCCGCACCGACCAGCGCAAGGCGGTGATGCTCGGCGCGGCGTTCGTGATGCTCGCCTGCGCCGACTCGGGCTTCGCGATGCAGGTCTCGGCGCCGACCTATGACTGGGGGAACCTCAGCAACGCCTTGTGGGGCGGCGCGTGGGCGCTCCTCGTCGCGGCAGCCTGCCGGCCTGAGCAACGGGTGATCCGCGTGATCCCGAAGGCACCCGGCACCTGGCTGCTGGTCACCGCCGGCACCGTGGCGCTGGCCGTCCTCACGATCCGGCCCGACGACACGCTCGCCTTCTACACCGTGCCGCCGGCGGTGCTGACACTGGTCGCGGTGGGTGCCCGGATGGTGCTCGCTCTGCGCGACGCCAACAGGGCCGCCGAGGCGTTCGCACTCTCGCAGACCGACGACCTGACGAAGCTGCCGAACCGGCGCGCGGTCCGCGGCCGGCTCTCGGAGTCCCTGACCGACCGGCAGCCGATGGCGCTGATGCTGCTCGACCTCGACGGGTTCAAGGAGGTCAACGACGCGCTGGGTCACCATGCGGGCGACGTGGTGCTGAAGTTCGTGGCGGTCCGGATGCAGGAGGCGCTCGGCAGCGACGCCATGGTCGCCCGCCTCGGCGGTGACGAGTTCGCGATCCTGCTGCCGACGGCGGACCAGCTCGAGCTGGCGGAGACGGCCCAGGGGCTACTGCGGGAGCTGGCGGAGCCCATCGTCGTCGACGGAATCGAGATCAGCCCGTCCGGATCGATCGGCATCACGGTCGTGCAGGACGACGACACCGACAGCAACGAGGTGCTGCGCCGGGCTGACGTGGCGATGTACCAGGCGAAGAGCTCCCGGTCGGGCGCGGCGCTGTACGACGCCCACCTCGATGAGTTCTCGCGCTCGCGTCTCCAGCTCGCCGAGGACCTGCGCAAGGGCATCGCCGACGGGCAGATCGAGGTCTGGTACCAACCTCAGGTCGACGCCGCGACCATGCGGGTCCACGCGCTGGAGGCCCTGGTGCGTTGGCGTCACCCCACCCAGGGCCTGCTCAGCCCCGTCGCGTTCCTTCCCGCGGCCCGTCGGGTCGGTCTCATGGGCATGCTCTCCGACAGCATCGCCCGGCAGGCCGTGAGCGACCTGAAGCGACTGCTCGCCGCCGGGCTGGACATCCGGATGGCGATCAACTGCGCGCCGCCGGAGCTCCTCAGCCAGACCTTCCTGCCGCGGCTCTACAGCGCGGTGCAGGAGTGGAACGTGCCCGCCGAGCGGCTGGTCCTCGAGGTCACCGAGGACTCCTTCCTCGCCGACCCGCAGCGTGCTCGGGAGATCCTGCTCGAGCTCCGCGACCAAGGGATCCAGGTCTCGATCGACGACTACGGGACCGGGTTCTCCTCGCTGGCCTACCTGCGCAACCTGCCGGTGCAGGAGCTGAAGATCGATCGGTCCCTCATCCGCGACGTCGCGACGGACGACCGGAGCCGGATGATCGTCGCGTCCACGATCCAGCTCGCCCACGCGCTCGACATGCGCACCGTGGCCGAGGGTGTGGAGGACCGCACCGACCTGACCAAGCTCGTCACCATGGGCGTCGACAGCCTGCAGGGCTACCACGTCGCCCGGCCCATGCCGGCGGCCGAGGTCGAGCAGTGGGTGCAGGACTGGACCACGACGGCCGCGTTGTTCGGGAGCGACGACGGCCAGGACGCGTCCACGCCTGCGGGGCCTGAGAACGTCCGCGCCAGCCGGGTGCGCGGCCCACGGAACCCCTGGGGGAGCGCCGGCGAGGAGTCGGCGCAGGGGCTGTGACGACTAGACCTCTGCGGACAGCGCGACCCACGGTCGGCTAGCCTCGGGGGGCAACGCCTCCGAGTCAGGGGAGATCTCGATGAACGGCACACCACTGCGCTTCGTCTTCGACCCTGTCGGAGTTGAGCTCGAGGCGGCGCTGGAGTGTGAGGCCGAGGTCTTCCTGAGCACCTATGGCAACACGACCGAGGAGTTCGACGCCGAGTACGGTCCGTATGCGGCCGACACCGGCTTCATGACGGTGCTGGACGAGACGGGCATGGCGCTGGCCACCACGCGGTTCATCGCGCCGGGCCCCGCGGGGCTCAAGACCCTCAACGACGTCGCGCGGGCCCCCTGGGGCATCGACGGCCTGCGTTCGGCGCGGGCCGCCGGCATCGACCCCGAGCGCGCCTGGGACATCTCCACGATCGCCGTACGGCGCGCGCCCGGCCGGACGTCGCTCTGCTCCGCCGCGCTCTACCACGGAATCGTCACCTCAACCCGGGCCAACGGCATCGACTTCGCCGTGATGATCATGGACGCCCGCGCGCGCCGGCTGCTCTCCGCCGCCGGGCTGCAGCCGAACGTGCTCCCCGGCACCGGGCCGGGGGAGTACCTCGGCTCGCCGCAGAGCACTCCGCTGTGGGCCAACCTGGAGCGCATGTTCGACCAGCAGCGTCGCATGAACCCCGACGCGCACCGCCTCATGTACCACGCCAACGGTCTCGACGGCATCACGCTCCCGACCGACTGGACGTGGCACCGGCGCGCCCTCGCCGGGTCACGCAGCCACGACGCGCCCCGGGAGCCTGCGTTCGTCTGACCTCTCCTTGTTCGACAGCCGGGCCGTTCCTTGCGGCTTGCGAGCGCGACACGCCGGTGTCTCCGGCGGGTCGCTCTGATCAGGCGCACCGGGGGGCCGCGGTTCGACGCCCGCTCAGCCGGCTTCGCCGATCTCCCACAGGTGGGCGCAGGCGCGCCAGTCGCCGAGGACACAGGCGGCGTGTGGGTGTGAGGTCACGAGATCCCACAGCGTGCTCTCGTGCCGACGAAGCCGGTGGAGGGGCCGTTGGGAGAGCTCCGGCAGGCCGCGAGAGGCGAAGGCGTTGAGCGCCGTCACGTCCAGCTCCACGTCCGGCCGACCGAGGCGCCGGCACCAGCCGCGTCGCTCGAAGACCCCGCACGCCGTGCTGAGCACCGACGTGTTGCAGCCGACGATCCGGGCGAGGCTCTTCCTGGTCAGGTGCGCGAGCGCCGATCCTTCCTGCCCGTGCGCCTCTTCGGCCCACACGTCGACCAGCTGCTCGGCGACGCGCTGGGGCACCGATTGCGTACGCCGCCTCCACGCCGCGTCCTGCTGCTGACGGGTGCTCGCCGCGAGCACCGACATCACCGCGCCGAGGAGAGGCGCAGGTGTGGTCTCGGATGCGGGCGCCACGTCGACCCAGGTGATGCGGGTCGGGACGAGCGCCTCGAGCATCGCCGAGCGACCGAGGCCGCGATGACCGATCAGACCGTCCACGCCGATGACCGCGCCCGCGCCGCGGACCTCGATCACCGCCTCCTGCTCACGAGAGTCCCGCCGGACGACCGCGACGAGCCCTGCCTCGACGCGACCCAGCCGGCTCTCCCGCCGAGCGGGTCCGATCCGCGCTCCCACCGGCAGCACGGATGTCTCCAGCGGCCGCGCCGGCATCTGCACCGGCATCGGCACGGGCGACGTCGCCGTCAGTGCCGCCACCGCACGCTCGTGCACCGACCCTGCCGCGGGCCACTGCGCGTGCGTGCTCAT
>NZ_BAAIGC010000051.1:0-22106 GCF_054653495.1 Nocardioides sp. AN3 | reverse complement strand
TAGGCGCCAGGTCGCTGTTGCGGCATCTCCAGGCGCGTGGCGTGGATCGTTCGGCCTCGGGGGTGGCCAAGGTGCTGCGCGGCCACAACCTGGGCACCGCACGGCAGCGGATCGCCGCCCTGGCCTCGCTGACCGCGACCGAGACCGGTCAGCTCACCGAGGCCGCCAAGCAGGGCCCGTTCGGGTTCTGCATGTACGCCTCCGCGGCCGGTCAGGTGGTGTCTTTGGACACCTTCTACGTCGGCCGGCTCAAGGGTGTCGGGGCGGTCTGGCAGCTCACGGCTGTCGACGTGGCCACCCGGATCGCGGTGGTCCAACTGGTCGTGGGCGACAAGACCGCAGCGGTCGCAGCCCGGTTCCTCGACCACCTCAAGAAGGCGCTGCGCAAGCAGGGCATCACGCTGGCGGGGGTCTTGACCGACAACGGTCCCGAGTTCGTCGGCCGGGTCTTCCAGGACCACGCCGCCCAGCTCGGACTGGTCCATCACCGAATCCCGCCGCGTTCACCGAACCACAACTCGGTGTGCGAACGGTTCCACGGCACCGTGCTCCAGGAGTTCTACCGCCCCCACTTCCACTGCGGCCGGGTCGAGGACATGGCCCTGCTGGACCGGTCGCTGCAGGCCTGGACCTGCGACTACAACGAGCACCGTCCCAACCACGGCGACTACATGGCCGGCAGGACCCCGCTGCAGGTCAAGAAACAACTGCGACGCCGGATCCGGCAGACTGCAGCCTGACAACAACCACGGCGAACCCAGAGACGCCTACCTGTCACCCCAACCCGTGCTCCGGAAGGTCTAGTAGTTGCGCCGGCGACAGGACTCGTGCGTTCGCCGCGGCAAGTTCGATCGCCAGCGGCATCCCGTCCAGACGACGGCAGAGCTCAACTACGGCGTCGATGTTCTCGGTGGTAAGCGTGAAGCCGTTCAGCGCGTTTGCGGCACGGTCGGCGAAGAGGGCCACTGCAGGTGAGACCTCGGCCGCCTCGGCGGGTTCGTGGTGGTCCGGCACCAGGAGCGGTGGCAGTCGATAGACGGCCACACCGGGGAAGCCCAGCACTTCCTGGCTGGTGGCCAGCACGCGCAGCCCGGGCGCCTGCGGCAGGATCGCGGCCAGAAGAGATACACAATCGGTTGCGTGGTGCTCGCAGTTGTCGAGAAGCAGCAGGATCTCGCGATCCTCGAGGTACGTGCCCAGTGCGTGCAGCGAGTCGCGGCCCGAGCTCTCCGGCACTCCCAGACACCCGGCCACCAGTTCGGCGAGCAGCGCTGGGTCATCGGCAGATGCGAGATCGACGAACCAGCAGCCGTCTCGGAAACTGCGTTCCACCTGGAGTGCCACGCGACGCGCCAGCCGTGACTTGCCGATCCCGCCGGGACCGTTGACGCAGACAAGCCTCGACCGGCTGATCAGCTGGCGCACCGCGCGCAGGTCCTCGCCTCGCCCGACGAACGAGGTGAGATCAGTCGGCAAGTTGCCAGTGCGCGTCCTGGCCACTGTCACAGCGTAGTGAAAGGCGCGCCGACGGACAGGAGGCACAGCTCACCGCGCTGGCGGGCGAACCGGCGAGAGTCGGCGCCAGCATCACCGCTCGCTCACACGGTTGAGAGTCTCCTCCCAGCGATCTCCGACACCATTTCGACGACGTGGCGGGTCTGTGCGACGTCGTGCACTCGAAGCACCTGGGCGCCGTGCAGCACGGCGACAGCAGTGGCCGCGAGAGTCCCGCTCAAGCGCTCCCCCACCGGCAGATCGAGTGTCTCGCCCATGAGCTCCCGATGGGACAGCGAGGCGACGACAGGCCAGCCGGCCGCCATCATGTCGGCGAATCGGTCGCTGAGGTCCAGCCGATCGGACCAGGCCATGCCGAAGGCGGGAGTGGGATGGATGAGGATGCTTCTGCGATCGACTCCGAACGACACCGCCCGTTCGGCGTGGTCGACCGTGGAGGAGATGGAGCGTTCGACCCCGTCGGCGTTCTCGAGGCGGTGCGGATGCCTCCTCGGATACTCGTTCTTGAAGTCGGCGCAGATCAGTGCGGCGCCGTGTGCTGCGATCACGGCAAGCAGGGTGTCGCCGCCGCTAGTTGCGTCGTGGATGAGATCGGCTCCCTCGACCAGCACTGCCTGGGTGACCTCCGCACAGGATGTCTCGACGCTGATCACGAGATCCGGGTACGCGTCGCGTACCTGGCGCACGAGGGCGACCAGGGATCGGCGCTCGCGCGCGGTATCGACCTCAACTCCTGGAAGCACCTTCGCTCCGCGTATGTCGATGACGTCGGCCCCCTCCGCGACCGCCTGCGCGATGCGGTCCGGGGTTGCCTGCATCTTCGAAGCGGACCCGTCTGCTGCCCAGGGGTCGGGTGTTCGGTCGATGATGGCCATGACGAGGGTGGCCTCGTCAGGAAACTCGCGTCGGCCGAGTCTGAGAGTCATCCCGACACCGCCGCTAGTGCGGATTCGCATCGGCACCTACGGTCAGGACGACCTTGCCGACCGTGTCGTTCCGAGCGAGGAGCTCGTGAGCGTCCTCCGCCTGGGTCCATGGGAGCACGCGGTCGATGATGGGTCGGAGTGCGTTGATCGCGAGGTCAGGGCCGATCTCCTCAACCATGCCGCGGACGACATCAGCCTTCTGGACCGGATCGCGGGTTCGGAAGGTGACACCGATCAGCTCCAGGCGCTTGAGGGCCATCGCCTCCATATCGAGGTCGCCACGTGCCCCGCCTAGCCGGCCGATGCCGACGAGCCGTCCGCCCAGAGCCATGCACTCGATCGTCTCCGCAAGATAGGGGCCACCGACGTGATCGAGCACGACGTCGACGCCCTTGCCGCCGGTCGCAGCCCGTACGGCGTCACCGAACCCACTCTGAGTCACATTGATCACGGTCGCGGCGCCCACCTGTTCGAGCACGGACCTCGAGCGTTCTGAACGCACGGTTGCGATGACGGGGCGCGCCCCCATGTGGGCGGCGAGCTGGACGGCTTGGATGCCGACGCCGGAACCAGCGGCGTGGACGAGCACCGACTCGCCCGGGGTCAACCGAGCGGCGGTTCGTAGCGCATTGTGCGACGTCATCAATCCGAGGATCGCGCCGGCCGCCTCCACGTAGGTCCAACCAGCTGGCACCTCGACCAACATCGCAGCAGGAACGCACACGCGCTCGGCCAGGCCCCCGGAAACCATCGCCATGACGCGGTCTCCGACCCCCACGTTCGTGACGCCTTCGCCGACGGCGATCACTTCGCCGGCCGCGTCGAGACCGACCACCGTGCGGCCCGAGCCCGCGCTTGGGGCGTGCGTGCCCAGACGCTGCGCGAGGTCCGCCCTGTTCACAGACGCGGCGTGCACGTGGACGACCGCTTCGCCGCGCCCCGGGATCGGCGCGACCAACTCCGCTGTGGCAAGGCGCATGCCGGGGCGATCGAGCACGATCGCGCGGATGGTGTTCACGGTGTTCTCCGTCGTTCCTTCGGCCGGAAGCTGCTCACTAGTGCGTCGTGGTAGTCGGCGCGTATCGGCGAGAACACCTCGACCCCGGTACACCCCATGGCGCCCGCGATGGCACTGTGGGTGACCCCCGGCGGCACGTAGTACCCCTGGCCCGGGCCGAGCCGGTGGGTGGTGTCTCCCAGCGTGAGCCGGAGCTCGCCCGCGACTACCAAGCCGAACTGCTCCTCGTCGTGGACGTGCGGAGGCGCCTCGGCATGAGCAACGAAGGTGACGTGCACGAGCATCGCGTCGCGGCCGAAGATGGCTCGCCCGAGCACTCCCATCGCTGGCCTGAAGCCTCCGGTGCGATTGAGGTCGACGACTTTCGCCTCAGTCATCCCAGTCCCGACCTTCTCGGCGACGGACGGTAGGAATCGAGCGCTTGCCGGGCGGCGCGCACACCCGCGTGGATGAACTGGAAGACCCCGCCGCTGACGAGTAGTTGCGCCCCCTCCGCGCAGGCCGACGGGAGGGCAGCGACGTTGGGCTCGAAGACGCCGTACGCGATCCCGCGGCGGTGGCACAGGTCACGGACTCGCTGGGCTGCGGCCTGCACCAGCGGATGGCGTGCATCTTCTACGCCGTACAGGTGCGAAAGGTCGCCCCAGCCCATCACCGCGAGGTCAAGCCGCGGAACCAGGATGTCCTCCAGCGCCTCCACGGCCTCGGGGGTCTCGATGACGACGCCGATCAGCAGCTCCTGATTGGCCCAACGCAGTACGGCGCCCACGTCGGTGACCTGCTGGTAGGCGACACCAGCACCCCCGTACGTCGCCAGTCCACGACGGCCTTCCGGGCGGTAGTGCGTCAGCTCGAGGAGGTGCTGCACCTCTTCCGGGGTCCGGATTCGCGGGATCAGGAGAGACTGGCAGCCGCCGTCCAGCAGCCGTCCGACCCACGCTTCGTCCACGATGGGCGGCCGCACCAGCGGCGTGATGCCGACGCCATGGGCATGTGCGACGAGGTCGACCACCGTCTCCATGCCGTGCGGGTTGTGCTCGAGGTCGATGAAGACGAGGTCGGCACCAGCGCAGGCCATCGTGCGGATCGCTCCGGGGTCTCGCGCTTCGTGGAGGCTGCAGCCCAGTGCGATCTCGCCATCTCGCAACAGAGCCTTGAGTCGGTTAGGCGGCAGTCTCATGACGGCACTCCCTGCCGCGTCTCACGTCGTGCGGTGACGACCAAGAAGGTGGCGAAGGTCAGTCCGACGATCACAGCGGTGAGCATGCTCGCCTGACCACTCCAGCCCCAGCCCAGCCGGTGGTCGAGCGAGAGCCTGCCCGGCCCGGTCGAGGCAAGTGCGGCGGCGAAGACTCCCACGAGCGCGACGTACTCCCAACCTCCACGGAAGACGAAGAACCCCTTCCCGCGGTGGTCGGTGAGTGCTGCGACGGCCATGAGGCCGATGAAGGCTGCGCTGCTCAGCGGCTGGATCAGGCCCGCGATCATCAGGACGCCGGCAGTCGCCTCGGTGAGAGCTGCCAGCCGCGCGTGAAGACGTCCGGGCCGCATGCCGAGGGCCTCGAACCACTGCGCGGTCCCGGCTAGCCCACCCTGACCGGCGACCTTGTTCCAGGCATGGATGACGAGCATCGTTCCCAGGCTGAGTCGCATCACCAAGAGGCCGATATCCAATGAGGTGTTATCCATGAGGGGGCACCAATCGCAGTCGTCTTGCCGGTGTTCGGGACATGCGCCGAGCTCCGCGCACGGAGTCGGCGGTCAATCCGTCAGGGCTCCAGCAGAGCCCGGACCGGGTCGGTGTCCCAGAACCAGATGTCGGGGTCGAACTCGTCCCAACGTGGGCTGTTTCGATCGAAGGTGGCGATCTCGAGCGGAATGCCGTTGGGGTCGTAGAAGTAGATCGACTCGACGAAGAACTCGTCTTCACGGGTGATGATCTTGGTGACGTCGCAGCCATGGGCGATGAGATGGTCCCGGAACCACACCATGTCGTCGTGAGATTCGACGTCGAACGCGAGGTGGTCCATCTTCCGGGGTCGTCGCGCCACCTTCTCGCCGGGCCAGAGCCATGCGCCAGTGACGGCGGGTTCGGTCTCGTCCGCAGTCCCCTCGGCCGCCTCTACCTGCAGGAGCGAGAGCAGGCTACCGTTTCCCATGTCGAAGAAGTAGTTCTTCAACATGTTGAAGCCGCGCTTCTGGACGGGGTAGTTGTCCTTGCATCGGGTGCGGACCAGACGCAGCCCGAGAATGTCTCGATAGAACCGGACGCTGGTGTCCATGTCGTCGACGATGAGCTGGAGGTGGTTGACGCCTCGCAGTCGGCCGGCCGCGGGGCCGGCGCTCTTGATCAGTCGTCGTGATTCTTCAATGCCCACTTGTCTTCTCCGATCGTGATCTGGCGGGTCTGGATAGAGGAGTTGGTACGTTCGCGACGGTGGTATGGCCCGAGGATGAGCAAGGTGTGCCGACCTCGTTCGAACAGAGCCAGGGCCGCCGAGGGCGACATGGGCACGCGCTCCGGTCCGGTGGGTGTGGCCATCAGGCAGGAGCAGGCCAGCTCTTCCTCGCCGATGTCGCCGTGGAGCTCGATGCGGACGGCGAGCGGCTGGTGCGTGCTCGGGATCTCACTGAGCAGCGCACGCGGGTCCGCGGCAACGGGCACCCGCACGGTGGCTGTGGTGCGGTCGGCCATGAGCACCTGGAGCTCGGAGCCGCATGGGCCGGTCCGCCGCAGGCTCCGCACATAGCCCATGACCGGCGTGCGTGGAGTGGGACTGTCGGAAGGCGAGCTTCGCAGGCTGCCATATCGTTCAAGGGCTCCGATGCTCACGGTGATCAGCTCCTTTCCGGCGTGGACTGGGGCACCGCGGATTGGCGGCCGCCCTCTCGCATCTGCAGCGCCGAGCGCCGGATCTTGCCGACGCTCGTCCGTGGAAGCTCCGGGACGAGCGACCAGCTGCGTGGCCGGCTCTGGGGAGTGAGGTTGTCCGCCGCCCAGACGGCGAGGTCTTCCACACGCGGCGGCGCTGTGGGGTCTCGGGCCACCACGAAGGCGATCGGGACGGTGTCGCGAATCGGGTCAGCTTCGGGTAGCACGGCGACCTCGAGAACTCCGGGTGCGCGGGCGATCGCCGCTTCGAGCTCCGTCAGGCTCACGTTCTCGCCGGCGACCTTGATCACGTCGTCCACGCGGCCAACGAACTTCAGCACTCCGTTGGGTCCTTTGACCACGAGATCCGAGGTGCGCAGCCACGTCTCCCCGTCCTGCTCGAGGAATGATCGACGAGTCGTCTGCAGGTCGTCGAGGTACTCCAGAAAGAGGTCCTCTCCCGGCGTACCGCCGACAAGGAGCATCCCCGGCGTGCCAGGTGGAACGTCCTGGTTGGTGTCCGGGTCGACAATGCGCGTCCGGCGTCCGATGCGTGTCGGGTCGCCGATCGACTCAGCGCTTGGGTGCTCGCTGAGGTCGGCCGTGGCCACGGCCACCGTCTCCGTCATGCCATACAACTGGCGCGGCGCACATCCAACGAGGGCGGCAAACTCGGCATGCTGTGAGCCGGCCAGGCTCTGCGCGAACCACACATGCTGGAGCCGCGCTGGGGCCTCGTCGGCGGGCGTACGGGCCAGGATCATACGGATGGGGGCGGCGAACAGGCTGGCGTGGGTCGCGGCGAGGTCGCGTGCCCACATCAGCCAGCGCGATGCGGAGAATCTCGCGGTCAGCGCCACGCTGGCTCCGACGGCGATCGCAGGTGCGAAGCAGTAGTACTGCGCGTTCGCGTGGAACAGTGGCAGGGTGACGAGCCAGCGGTCGGCGCAGGTGGAGCCGCCGATGGTCGCCATCGTGTCGGCCACGTGTGCGTAGTTGTGCTGGGTCAGGACGACGCCCTTGGGTTGAGACGTCGTACCGGAGGTGAACATGATGGCGAGTCGATCCGTCGGGCAGGGCTGCGAGAGTGCTCTCTCAGCTCGCAAGCCCTCTCCGGCAACGCGGGGTCTGCCGGGTACGGCGACGAGCGGGCTGCCGGGCCGAAGGTCCTGCGCGGTCTCGTCCAGCGCGATGATGGGGAGCTCATTGAGCCGGCTCTGATACGTCTCGTGTCGAGACTTGGCGCAGATGCCGAGGACAGGAGAGGTCCGCTCGACCTGTTGCTTGACGTCGTACGCCGTTGAAGCCGGGTCGACTGGCACGATGACCGCTCCGAGCCTTGCCGCGGCGAGCCAGACGGCGATGAACGCAGGGCAGTTCCGCAGGGCGATGTGTACGGCGCTTCCACGACGCAGACCGTGCGCACTCAACGTGGCCGCGACCGCGCTGACGATGGTGTCGAACTCGGCATAGGTCCAACTTGCGGTGCCGCCGTCGTCGTCACGGAAGAGCAGGAAGGGCTTGCCTGCGTGTTGATGGACGGCTCGCTCCCACCGGTAGTCGAAGGTCATCGGCTCCTGGTGCACGGGCACTCCTGTCACGAAAGGACGGGCTGGTCTCCGGTGCGCCCCGGCCAGATGCTGGGGCCGGGACGCACCGGGTGGCGTCCTGCTTTACGCAAAGACCTCGGACTTGGCGAACGGAACGCCCTGCTTCTCGAGGGCCTTCTTGTAGAGCGTCGCCGGGTTCTCCCACAGGATCTGGTGCCGGATCTCGTCGGAGAAGTTGCCGAGGACGAGCTCGATGTTCTCGTCCAGGGTCGGGCGGTGGTAGCCCGTCGGGTGCGGGAAGTCCGTCTCGAAGAGAAGGGAACGCAGGCCCACGCGGTCGATGTGGAACTGGTTGAGCTCCTCGAACCAGAAGTTCACCGACATCTGCCGCTTGAAGAAGTCGCTCGGAAGCATGCCGCCGAACTCATCGGCGTGGCTGAGCGCCACGCCGTTCTTCTCGAAGCGCTTGTCAAGTGCCTCCAGGACGAACGGCGCCCAGCCGATCCCGCTCTCCACCGACGCGAACTGCAAGGTCGGGAACCGGTGCATGATCCCCGACATCAGCAGATCGCACACGTGGTTCGCGTTGGCGAGATAGATGTGCGGCCCGTCCCGCACGACGAGCGCGCCCGCGCTGACCTCGTCGTCCTCGTGACGCTCCATCAGCTGGCGGAAGTCACCGCTCGCGGTGTGGAAGCTGACGCTGAGGCCGGCCTCCTCACAGGCCCTCCACATCGGATCCCAGGATCGGCTGCCGAGCGGCGCCTGGCCGTGCTCGTGGGGGGCGCCGGTGGTGACGATTCCGCCAAAGCCCTCATCGGCAAGCCGCTCGATCTCCGCGACGGTCTGCTTCACGTCCCAGTACGGGACCACCATCATCGGAATGAAGCGGCCCGGGAACTCCCGCACCCAGTCCAGCTGGAAGTCGTTGTAAGCACGGAGATGCGCGATCGCCACCTCGGGGTTCGGGTGGTGGACGAAGGGCTTCCAGTCGAATCCGGCGAGGTTGGGATAGAGGACCTGCATCTCAAAGCCCTGGTCGTCCATGAAGGCAACCCGGGCCTTGGCATCGTAGGTGGCGGGGTGCGCCTCGGACTGGCGGGTGGGACCAGAGCCGTCGTGGACGTCGCCCCTGCCCTCCCAGCCCCAGTTGGCCCACTGCCAGGCGGCCTTGAGGGGCTCATCGCCGAAGAACCACAGCTCGGCCTGCGCTTTGTCGTCCCACTTCACGTGTAGGACGTCGTTCCCCCAGGACTTGGGGAGCCGGTCCGTCCACAAGGTGGCGGGCTCGATGACATGGGTGTCGGTGTCGATCACCCGGTACTTGCTTGGCATGTCGGAACCTTTCAGTCGGTGCAATTCATCTAAATAGATTTCGTGAGCGTTGTCAACCGCACGGCGACCAGAGCGGCAGATTCGAGGAGGATCGGAAACCACAGGCGCCGTCTCCAGGGCGCGCGACGGCAGCCGACGCCGCAACGTCGCATCGTGGGCTGAGCGCCCGAGTCAGTCGACCCGGGAGGTTCCGGGTCAGCCGACCCGGGGAAATGCCGGGTCGTCAGATGGCGCCTCGACAAGATCAGGGCGACCTGCGCTCGCCGTCAGGCGTCGTGTCTTCGGCATCGTCAGCGCCAGCGCGACGGCCGCCAGCGACACAGCGCCGCCCACGGCGAAGACCGTCAGAAATGCGTGCCATGAGGGTGACTCGGAGGCCGAAGCAGCGTCCGTCGAGAGGATGCTGGCAGCGATCTGCACGCCGGAGGTCGAGCCGATCGCCTTGATCACGAAGTTGATGCCGCTGAAGGCGCCGACACGCTCCTCGGGCACCGAGGTGGCGACGATATTGAGCGCTTGAGTGATGCCGATTCCGCAACTGAAGCCGCACACCAGCATGGCGGCGCCGACGATCGGCAGTCGGCTGGCGGAGGCCGTCATCATGGCGAACGAGACCGCGGCGAGGAGTGGCGGGAGAACGGTGGCGACACGTCGCCCCAGACGCGCCTCGAGCCAGCTGGCAAGGGGCGCCGTGGTGCCGATGAGGACACCCGGCACAAGAAGGTAGCTCGTCAGGGTGCCGCTGGCTCCGAGGCCGTAGCCGGTGGAGACGGGCTGCTGGACCTGCATGGGAAGCATGACGAAGAAGAGATTGATCGTGAATCCCGCCGTCATCATGAGGACCGACGCGATCACCACCTGATGGGAGCCGAGGATCCGTACGTCGACGAGCGGGTCGGCGGTGGCGAGCTCGACCATCAGGAAGACGGCGAAGAGAACCAGGGCCAGCATGACCATCCCGAGGAAGCGGTAGGAGGTCCAACCCCAATCGGGTGCGTAGGTGAAACCGATGAGCAGGGTTCCCAGGCTGGCCCCGAACAGGCTCGCGCCCGGCAGGTCCAGGCGACGTGCGCGACCGGTGGGCGGGCAGGACGGCACCAGGATCCATACCCCCGCCATCATGGCGATGAGCAGCGCGAAAGGAAGCCAGAAGAGCCAGTTGTAGTCGAAGTTGTCGGCAATCGGCCCGGCGACGAGCATGGCGAGCGCGGTGAAGGCGAAGATCGTGGCCACCATGATGCCGTTGCCCGACTTCATTCGCGCTTCGGTTTGCGTCTGGCGCATGATGCCGACCGCCAGTGGCACGGTGCCCAGCCCGAAGCCGGCGAGGAGCTGGCCCACGATGAGCATCGGCATCGAAACAGACAGCGCTGAGATCAATGTGCCAGCGCCCACGATCGAGAGAACTGCGAGGAGCACCTTCCGCTTGTCATAGAGATCGCCGAGGCGTCCGACGACCGGCGTGACCACGGGGCCGGTGAGGAGGATGCCGGTCATCACCCAAGCGATCTGGGCGCGCGAGGCGCCCAGCTCGTTCTGGATGAGAGGTAGCGCAGGCGAGGTCATGGACTCGATCGCCTTGTAGATGCCTACCGCGCCCACAACGAGCGCAAGCGTGATGCCCGACTGGGTCCGGATGGCGGACGTGCCTGAGCGGGATGGAGCGTTCATCTGAATCCTCTAAAGACGTGTGGGACGAGGCAGCGGCGTCGCAGACGCGCAGCGGGCACCGCTGTCCGTTGATCCCTCTTCGGTAATGGTGAGGTCTTGTCGTCGGCCGATCAATGGGCTGAGTCCGCGTCTCCCAAGCGGCGGCCCCGCCGCGCGGTCCGCTCGTGCGGGACACGGTCGTGACAGAATTCATATAAATAGATTTCGCGCCCGAAGTCAACCGTTTCCCGGCAGTTCTCCACTCTCGGCCCCGAGCCCGCGCGAACGGCTAAGGTCGATGACCAGGATGTCCCCCTCGACCCAGGCGGGATACCGGCGCAGCTGTTCCGCCGTCCTGCCGAGCCCGCACTCGAGACTGAACGCTCGCTCATGCCCGCGGCAGATGAGTGCGTTGCCTCTGATGACCGCGTCGTCCAGCCGACGTGGCCGGTGCGGGCACCAGTTGTCGACGACGTAGGGGCCGAATCGAGCCCACACGGCGAGGACCTCGGTGTGGCCCGGCCCGAGATCCAGGATCACCCGGCGACTACGGCGGAGTCGCTCAACGCCGTCGAACTCGACGCGCACTGGGTCGACGACACGGACCTCATATCTCGGCGCACGAGTCGCATCGCGTCGCCCCTTCCACACAAGCCCACCCCGGCATCCCTGCGATCGTCGCTATGCTCGCGAACCTTTCGATCCTGCTGAATTCATCTAGATGGATTACCATCGCGTCAAAGGATGCCCCCGACGAAGCGGGATGACAAGGTTCGCCTCTCGCGTCGGGCCGGCACGACAGGAGCGAGATCGGGGTGGCGAGGCCGTGATTCGGCTCGGATTGATGGATCTGCAACCGCGTCCACGGAACAGTTCCGCCGGTCTCACGGTCACGTTCGACGGCCTCGAGGTGAACGTGCGACACCTCGGCCCTGACGAGGAAGCGACGATCCCGGGCGGCGGGGCCGCTTGCCTCACGCTCGTCATCAGCGGTGCCGCCGCCCTAGTCACGGACGGATGGCATGTCGAGCTTCTCCCCCTCCAGGGTTTCGGCTCCAGCGCTGACCGGCGCGTCGTCCGAGCTGGCGCAGAAGGCGCCGCCTTGCTCTCCGTGTCGGCTGTGCAGTCGCAGCCACCAGAGACCGTCGCGGGGCATCCCGCACGCCCGTCCGCTCCCCGGTAGACTATCTATATGAAATTTCCCCCGGGGAAGCGCGCACGGGTCGTCGCTGGCGCCATCGTGAACGACATCACGCGCGAGGGCTTGGAACGTCTCCCTGCCGAGAGTGAGCTTCTCGAGCGGTACGAGATCAGCCGCCCCACCCTTCGTGAGGGACTTCGCCTGCTTGAGATGTATGGGGTGATCACGCTCAAGACCGGGCCAGGCGGAGGCGCTGTGGTCAATGCCGTCGCGGGTCGCGACTTCGCAACGTCATCGTCCTTGTACTTCCACGTTCTCGGCTTCAACCTCGCTGACCTCATGAAGAGTCGGCTGCATCTGGAGCCGCTGATGGTGCGCCTGGCGGCGGAACGGGTGAAGTCCGGAGTCGCCTGGCCCGACGGCTCACCCACGCTGTCGTCAGACGGGGCGACCTCGAGCCAAGGGGACTTCCACTTCGCCGTCGCAGAGTTCGCCGGTGACCCGGTGTTGCTGCTCTTCGCCCATGCGCTGCGAGACATCACCCAGGACATCTCCCGGGGCCACCGGCTCCCCGCCCTCGCCGACACCGACCGCAGAGTCGCGCACTCGGACATCGCGAAGGCGATCGCAGCGGGCACGCCGACGAAGGCCGAGGCACTGATGCGGGAACACATTCAGGCCTACATCGACCTGATCGCCACACATTCACCGCATCTGCTGGATCAGGTGATCGATTGGAACTGAGAGGCATCGCCGGGGGAGACGCCCTACCGTTCGACAACGTCGTCGCCGACGTGGCGATCGTTGTTCTGCCGGGGATCGAGCCAGACCCGGAGGGCACTGCCGATCAGGTTGGCCGACAGGACGGTCAACACAATGGCGAGCCCGGGGAACAGCACGCTCCACCAACCCAACTCCAGGTAAGGGCGGTTCTCCGCGATCATGAGTCCCCACGAGGCGTCGGGAGGCTGCACACCGAGCCCGAGGAACGAGAGGGACGACTCGGCCAAGACCACAGCGGCGAACTCGAGCATCGCCTGGGTGAGCAGGATCGGAGCTAACGCCGGAAGGATATGGCGCCTGACGATCGTGGTCGACGAGCAACCCGAGAATTGCGCTGCCCGCACATAGAGCGTGGTTCGCACCGACATCACGGCCGTGCGGACGACAGTGGCGAACACCATCCAACTGACCACCGAGAGCGCCGCGATCAGCACGGGCACACTGGCGGAGAAGAAGTAGATGACGGCCACCAGGAGCAGCAAGTTCGGGAAAGCGAACTGGATCTCGACTATCCGCATGACCACGCTGTCCCAGGCTCCTCCGAGGTAGCCCGCGAGAATGCCCATCACGGTGCCGAAGGCGCCGGCGATCAGAACGACCGTGACGCCGACGAGCAAGGAGATGCGCGCCGCCACGACGATCCGGACCAAAACGTCACGCCCGAGGCCGTCAGTCCCCAGTGGATGGCCGGATGACGGCGGTAGCAGCCGATGGGCGATCTTGGCTGTCGACGCGTCGACGCCATGCAGGGTCGCAACAATCGTCGCCGTCGTCATGGCTGCCAGGAACAGCACCGAGAGGAGGACGACCCTGTCACGAAGGACCCGCCGCCACAAGCTGGGGCGCACCAGGGTTGGGCCCGTGGCGCGGCGGGCACGGATGCCGGCCATGGTGGTCACTTGTGCACCACCCTCGGCTCGACGATCCGAGTCAGAACGTCGCGAACGGTGTTGACGACGACGATCACGACAGCGCCGACAAACACACAGACCTGAATCACGGTGAAGTCCTGACGTTGAACCGATTCGATGACGAGACGGCCGAAGCCGGGCCAGGCGAACACGACCTCGACCACCACGGCGTGACCAGTGATGGTCCGTGCGAGGTCCCACGATGCGATGGTCATCATCGGCAGCAGTGCGTTGCGCAAGACGTGCCTGCGGAGGATGTAGGACGTCGAGAAGCCTTTGGCACGCGCCATGCTGACGTACGGCATGCGAGCCTGCTCCAGGAACGTGGTCTTGGTGACCTGAGCCAAGCGACCCCCCATGGTGAACGCCAGGGTCACCGCGGGAAGGATGGCACATCTCAGCGAGCCTGAGCCGGAGGTTGGGAGCCAATGCAGCCTGACGGCGAAGATGAGCACGAGCATGGCACCCAGCCAGAACTGTGGGAGCGAGAGCCCCGCGAGTGAGAGTGCCGTGACCAGCCGATCGGTCAGACCGCCGGGCCGAAGACTCGCCGCAACTCCGAGGGGCACGAAGACCGCAACGCTGATGAGGAACGCAAGACCAACCAGGGTGAAAGTGGCTGGCAAGCGCCCGAGCGCCACGTCGAATGCAGGCCTGTGCTCCCAGATCGAGTCACCGAAGTTGAGCGTGAGCAAGTCCTTGATGAAGTGGGCGTACTGTTCGATCAGCGGGTCGCTCAAACCGAGTCGAGCGTTGAGCGCGTCGACCTGTTCCTGACTCGAGCCGAGCGGCAGCATGCGCCGCGCAGGGTTCGACACAAGTCTGGTCACGAAGAAGACCGCAGACATGACCACGAAGATGGCCACCACCCCAGACGTGAGTCGCCCGGCGGTCCAACGGAGAGCAGCACCGTCGAACCAGACCGTCCTCGCGACATGGCGCCTCGGTATCGGCGCCGGACCGGCCGGTGGGGCGTCGACCACCCGCCCCACCGCCGGCCTTGCCTCGGTCAGATCACGAGACACGGATATCCGCCAGATGGATCCGCCCGATCAGCCCGGGCCCGGGCTTGTAGCTCACCCGCTTGGCCGCTCCCCACAGATCGGGAGCGTCGAGCAGGGGGATGACGAGCGCCTCGTCGCACGACGTCTTCCAGATGTTCCGGAAGGCCTGCTCCGCTGCCGCCTGGTTGAACGACGTCTGGGCGGCGTTGAGCATCGCGTCGATCTCGGGGTACTTCGTCCCGAGAGTGGTGACGGCGTTCGTGCGGTTGTAGAGACGGCCAGTGATGCGGGCGGCGTAGTTGCTGTGATAGTCCAGGTCGATGTAGGTCAACGGAGGTCCCTGAGCTGACGTCTTGCTACCTCCGGCCAAGACCTCGTCCAGCCACGCATCCGACGAGAGGTACTGCACATCGGTCTTCAGTCCGATCGCCTCCCAATCGGCCGCAAGGGCTTGCCCGACTTCGTTGTCCTTCGCTTGGTAGCCACCGGTCGTTGTCGCCATCTTGATCCTGAACCCGGAGGGGAGGTTCACCTGGCTGAGCAGTTCCTTGGCCTTCTCCGGGTCGTAGGGGTAGGCGTGGAGGGAGTCGTTGAAGCCGAACTCGCCAGGCGGCAGCACCTGGCACTGGGAGACGTGGTCCTGACCGGCGAACAGGTTCTTGTTGAGCGAGTTGCGGTCGATCGCGTATTCGAGTGCCTGTCGGAACTTCGGGTCATCGAAGGGCGGCATCTCCAGGTTGAACCTCAGGACCGATGTTCGTCCGTAGCCGTCCGACCGGAGGACCTGGGGGACCTGCTTGACCTCGTCGGGGGCGATACCGGTGATCATGTCGACCTCTCCGGCGTTGAGTGCCGCGATCCGAGCTGCCTCTTCGGGAATGAACCGGAACTCGACCTTGTCCAGCTGAGCGCCGCTACCTCCCCAGTAGTTGTCGTTCTTCACCAGGACAATGCGCTGTCCCTTGTCCCACTCGGCGAACTTGTAGGGCCCGGTGCCGATCGGGTGCTGTGAATACGCATCGGCGTCGGCCGACGCCTTGGGCGGCACGAATCTGATCGTCGCGAGCCGATAGAGCAGGTATGGGTCGGGCTGGATGGTGATCAGGTCGACGTCGTACTCGTCGATCACCTGAGCCGTCTTGAGGGTCTCGAATCCGTTGATCGTGGCCCCGAACTTCGGGTTGACGATCATGTCGATGTTCTCTTTGACTACGTCGGCATTGAAGGGCTCGCCGTTGGTGAATGTGACGCCCTTGCGCAGCTTCACGTGCCAACGGTTGGGGTCTGACTTGTCGTGCGTGGGGAGCTCGGTCGCCAGAACCGGGACGAGCCCATCAGAGGTTCGATCGACGAGCGGCTCATTGATGCTCCAGTTGACGAGCTCGTTTCCGTCGTCTCCATCACGCAGGATGTGCAGGCTGGCCGGTTCCAGAGCAGTGCCGATGATGAGGGTCTTCTTGCCTGCAGACGATCCACCGTTCTCCTGACTGCCTGTGGCGTTGCAGGCGGTTGCCATGCTCATCGCGATGAGCAGGGCAACCAGCCACGGCAGGCGACGCCGGCGGCCAAGGTTGGTCGAGCCTCGGGGAGATGGCGCCGAGCCCCCTCCATTCACAGTTGTCATTGTCTTCACTTGCAACCTTTCGCATTCAGCACCGTTGGGGCGAGTTCGATCGAGTCCGTGTGCCAACAGGCGGCCCAGCGGCCTGGCTCCTTTTCCTGTAGGGGTGGCCTCTGCGTCCGGCAACGGTCGGACGCGCGCGTACACCGATCGCTGAACGGACACGCTTGGGTCAGGTCGCGACGTGAGGTTCGCGGCCGCCCTGCGTCGAAGGAGAACTGAGCGTTCGGCTCAGGCACGGGGATCGCGTCGAGCAGCGACTTCGTGTACGGGTGCAGGGGCCTGGCGTAGACCTCTTCGGTTCGGCCGCGTTCCATGATGCGGCCAGCCAGAAGGACGATCACTTCGTCCGCGACCTGCCGGACGACGGCTAGATTGTGTGAGATGAAGAGGTATGAGACGCCGAACTCGTCCTTGAGATTGCGAAGCAGCTCAAGCACTTGTGACTGGACGGAGACGTCAAGGGCACTGGTGGGCTCGTCTGCGACTACCAGCTCCGGTCTGAGCGCGAGTGCCCGCGCGATCGCCACCCGTTGCCTCTGCCCACCGCTCAGTGCCTCGGGGAATCGGTTCAGCAGCCCGGCCGGTAGTCCGCATTGAGCCGCGAGCCGCTCCACTTCGCCGTGTTGCTCGCCACTGGCTCCATACAGTTTGTGGGCCCGCATGGGTTCGGCGATGATCTCGCGGATTCGCATCCGGGGACTGAGCGAGGCGAAGGGGTCCTGATAGATCATCTGCACGCGGCGTCGGTAGGCGTGCAGGTCTGACCGCTCGAATCCAGCGATGTCGTGGCCCCGGTAGCGAATCGCGCCGGCCGAGGCGACGTAGTGCCTCATCACCGCGAGTCCGAGGGTGGTCTTGCCTGAGCCGGACTCACCGACAACCGCGACTGTCTGCGCGCCGTGCACTCGGAGTGACACACCATCGATCGCGCGGAGGTTGCGGGTTCCGCCAGAGCGCCGGTCCAGGGTGAAGTTGATGTCGACGTCTTCGATCTCGAGGATGGGAGGCTCGTGCCCGCCCGTCTGGGCCGAAGCAGTGTCGCTGTTCGGGCGCGCATCAGTTGGCATGCCAGCACGCCACCTCTCGGCTCGTAGCGTCGTCGTTCACCAACGACGGCCGGATGTCGCAGGAAGGGCTGGCCACGTCACAGCGGTCGCGGTAACTACAGCCCTCGCTCTGCACGAGCAGGAGGGGTGCCTGACCCGAGATTCCGGCCAGTCGTTGCGGACGGAATGGTTGGGGTGTCGAGCGGATCAGACCGCGCGTGTACGGATGGGCCGGCGAGTCGAAGACCTCGGACGTTGGCCCGCTTTCGACGACGCGCCCGGCATACATGACTGCGGTTCGGTGCGCGAGGTGTGCGACGACACCGAGGTCATGGGTGATCATGATCATCGCGAGTCCCAGGTCGCTCTGCAGTCCCTGCAACAGGGCGAGGATCTCTGACTGCACCGTGACGTCGAGAGCGGTCGTGGGTTCGTCGGCAATGAGCAAATCGGGCTCGGCCGCGATCGCCATGGCGATCACCACGCGTTGAGCCATCCCGCCAGAAAGCTGCCACGGTCGCTGCGCCGCGACCCGTTTCGGCTCGTCGATACGGACCAGCTCCAGCAACTCGTGCACGCGCGCGCGGGCTTCACTTCGCCGCAGGTGCCGGTGCTTGCGGAGCACCTCGCTGATCTGTCGCTCGACGGTCAACAACGGATTCAGCGCCGTCATCGCGTCCTGCGGAATCAGGGCGATGGCTCGGCCCCGTAGCCGCGTGGCTTCTCGCGAGTCCAGGGGGTGGCCCTTCCAGGAGATGGTGCCGGCCGTGACCGCTGCCTGATCTGGCAGGAGGCCGAGCATGGCCATCGCCGTCATCGTCTTGCCACAGCCTGATTCCCCAACGATCCCGAGGGTCTCGCCGGGCGCAACTCGGATCGACACGTCGTGCACTCCGAGAACGGCGGTCGAGCCCGAGCGGTGACCGAATGCGACCTCCAAGTGCTCGATCTCCAAGAGTGGTGCCGGGTCATCCACGGGACGCATGTCCGTCTCAACCAACGCAGTCAGCATGTGTCTCCTTGCCCTGGCAACTGGCGTGCAGGACGGACTGCACCTCATGGCTGTCACGGGAATCTCGCTGTCGTAGAGCGCTCTGGTGGCGCGGCTGTCGGGAGAGGTTAGTGACGCCGAACACACGAAGTGAATAGAGATTCCACCTGTCTGGTACTTTTATCTTGTTGGCTTCTCTAACTCGCCGATCGACGCGAGTTGCGATCGCTTCGAAGCGAGGTAGCTATGGACACCGCTGACAAGCTGGCTAGCGCGTCCTCCCGGCTGGCCGAGCGCGCGGGGTCCCTGGTCGATGTCCAGCTTCGGCGACTTCGCGGAGTAAGGGAGTACGACGGCGTGAGCGACGTCGACCTACGACGCTCGCTGGAACGCAATGTCGCCCGGGTCGTCGCCACGATCAACCAGCAAGAGGAGCTTCCGCCGCAGGTCGAGGAAGACGAGCGCGCCACCGGGCGTCGCCGAGCCATGCAGGGCATTCCGATCGAGAGCGTGGTCGACGCTTACCGGTCACACTTGGCTCTGCTGCGTGATGCCTTCATGGAAGAGGCGACAGCAATAGAACTCGACCCAGAGGCTGTCCTCGGCGGAATCCGACGACTATGGGATCTCGCGGACCATTATGCGGGCGTGCTCACCATCGCCCATCATGAGGCTGAACTGGCTGCAGCCAGGCGTAACGAGCAGCAGCGGCTGGTGTTCCTCCATCGACTCTTGATGGGTGCGCTCGACCGGGCCGAGCTTCGAGACAGGGGCGCAGTGCTCGGCATCCTGACCAACCAAGAATATTGGGTCGTCCGTGGCCGCCAGACCGATGGTGGGACCAATCGACTCATCCGCCATCTCGAGGCCACGGCGACGGGCTCTGAGAGCAGGCCCCTCATCGGTCCAGTGGACCAAGACGTAGCAGGAGTCAGCACGCGACGACCCACTCCTCTCGACGGCGCCGTCATCGCAGTCACCGGTCCCGTCGACGTCTCGTCGATACCTGCAGCCTTTGCCGAGGCAACCCGGGTGCTGCGCGTGGCTCTGCGTTATCGACGCTCCGGAGTTGTCGACAGCTCATCACTGTCGGTCCGGATCGCGGTAGAGCAGCAGCCCGAGCTGGGCGAGATCCTCCACGGTCGATATGTGAAAGCTCTCCGTTCCCAAGGATCGGCCGGCGCAGACATTCTGGCGACCGTCCGCACGTGGATGCAGCAGCGTCGCTCCATCCAGGCCACCGCGCATGCCATGTCCATCCACGAGAACACCGTCAGGTATCGCCTCGGTCGCTTTTCCGAGTTGACGAATGCTGATGTCGCGGATGCCGACTCCCTGGTCGAGGTCTGGTGGGCCCTTGAGTACGAGAGCATCCTCGAGCAGCCGCCCGCCGGCGCATCGTTCTCGCAGGGTCCGGCGTCATTGAGGCCTGCTTGATGTTGACGAGCCAGGACCAGATCGAGTGCGAAGCGCACTGCACTACCGCACGGGACGCCGCGCAGCGCTGAGCCTGCCAGCGGAACATCGATCAAAGTAGGACGATCATTGTTGTTCCCTATCAGCGCCGACGGGACACCGACCATGACAGACGCGAACGCGATCGGTATGGCGAGGGACGACACGCACGAAGCCGCCGCGGGAAGCCAGTTGTGGATCGACCCAGCCGAGCGAGGAACGGGCGCTCGATTTGATCGGGGTCGCCGCGCTGTTGCGCGGCGGCAGCTGTCCGACTGGCCACGATGGCGAACAGGGACGGTTCCGACAATCCGTTCTCGTTCGGGGTTGATCTCCGCGGGCGACCGTCCGGCGGTGCCCGGCTGGTCGGGTTTCTGTTCCGCGCATGTTCCGCGACGTCGGATTTCATCGTGTCCGATTTCCGCGTCCCTGCCGGCGTTGCCCCAGGTCACACCTCGGTACACCACGCCTGCGAATCCAGCGAGGAAACGAGTCGCCAGCGTGTACGAAAAGAGGGCCTCTGATCTGCGTTTTCGCAGGTCAGAGGCCCTGTGGCGGGTGAAGGATTCGAACCTTCGAAGCTTTCGCGACGGATTTACAGTTGACGGCGATTGGGGACCTGACCTGGGCAAACGCCCTGCTGGCCTCGATTTCGACGCGCATTCGGCGCGGACACTCGGTCCGCCTCGGTGACGATCGGCGTCCGTCGGACACCTCCGCAATTGGACTGTTCGATCCAATCCATGCGAACAAGGTACGAGGCATCGACCCCCCGGTGCTTCGTCGCGTGCTGTGAAGTAACGGGCAAAACGATGGAATTTCGGCACGCATTCTGATCGGTATGTCTCGTTCTAGCGTCTGGGAACATCCAGATGCGGCCTGCCCGCGTTCGGCCCACCGTTCCCGCGTCCGGGCTTCACCCGCGCGGCCTCGAATCTGGACCCGACTCGGACGCGCGCGGTTTTGGTCGCGATCCAGAGGTCCACCATGGGCGGCACCGCCGTGAAAGGGCGGGGCCTGGGCAGGTGTTTGCGCACGTGAGGCCGATGGCGACACGGCCCCGCAGGGAACTTCTGCATCCATTCGGCACGATGCGCGCTTTGTTGAAGATCGCTGGCGTAGGCGGCGGGACGCTGCGATGGATGGCAGTTGCCAAGACCTCGTAGCGTCGAGCGCGTCACGCCGCCCCTGAATGACGGGATCGGGCTGCTGCCCGCTCCGGAAGACGGCTCGCTGATCTAGCTCTGCGCCCCTATCCCGCTAACTGAGCGCGGACTCCCACCGGGGCTCAGACTAACCGGACGGGCGGCTTCACCTGGGAGCTCTTCGCCCGACGGAGCAGTTCCGCGCCGCCGAGGACTGCTCGCTCGGTGTCGATCTGGCCGACGCGAATGATGCGCTCAGGGTGGGCCCCTGAGCCAGTCCATTCTGGAAGCCGACCACGACACGGGCACCGATCTGCTCCCCCTACTGCGAGCAGCTAACTGCGGAACGGGTGGCCGCGTCCAACGAAGTCCGGAGGACGGTCGCTGTTCAGCGCTGGGGACGCGCACTCCGTCCGGGCCCCCGTCGAGCATCCCGCTCACAAGTACACAGGATTCCGGCAGCCCGATGGCGCCTGGCGACGCATGTTGACGGACGCTGACCGGCGGGAACGTTGCCACCTAACTATATATATGATAGACAGCCTACAGGCCACGGGTGTGGCGTGCACCACACAGATATGACGAGATTCCGAGGTGACCCATGCGGGACGAACCGTTCGACCTCGCGCGGGTGGCCGATCGATTGGCCATCGAACACGTCATCAGTCGCCACGTCCACGCCATTGATGCGCGCGACTACGAACGACTCGACGACGTCTTCACGCCAGACTGCGCATTCGACCTCAGCGACGCGGGCGGACCAGTCGCGCCTTGGGCAGAAGTGAAGCCCTACTACCGGGAGAACCTGGGCGTGGTCGTCCACTACTTCCATGCGTTCACGAATCTGCTCCTCGAACTGGACGGCGACACCGCTCGGTCGAGTTGCAAGGCCATCAATCCGATCGGCATGGTCGGCCCTGAGGGCAGGGACCACCACTTCGAGATCGTCGGCCACTACGACACGAGTGGCTCCGCACGGAAGACGGCTGGCGCATCTCGCAACGACGCTGGCGGATGGGCTGGATCTGGGGGGACTACCCGCTCGACCGTGCCCCCGGCGATTTCGAGCCGGCCAGCAACTAACTAACCGCCACCAGGGGCCGAGACACAACTCAAACCCCCCCATGCCGCCACCCACTA
>NZ_BAAIGC010000050.1:0-23030 GCF_054653495.1 Nocardioides sp. AN3 | reverse complement strand
CTGTTCAACGTGGAGGTCTCCGCCAAGGTTCTGGGTGTGGCGATGCTGTGCGAGATCGCCGTCATTGCCATCTGGGACGCCCGCGTGTTCTGGGAAGGTGGACCTGATGGTGTCAGAGTCCCCATGTTCAACCACCTCTTCGACGGCTCTGTCGCCCTTGCCTTCCTCTTCATCGCCATGTGCATGACCGGATTCGAGTCGCTCCAGGTCTTTCGCGAGGAGACGCGAGACCCGGACCGCACCGTGCCGCGTGCGACGATCGTCGTCGTCGCCGCCCTGGCCGTCTTCTACGCGGTGTCGACCTACGCCTACATCGTGTCGGAGGGCTTCGGCTCCGGCCTGACCGAGGGCGCGGCGAACCCCACCGGAACCCTGCTCGCTTCCATGGATCGGTACGCCGGAGCTGTGCTCGCGGACGCCGCAAGCCTGCTGCTGATGACCAGCTCCTTCGCCTGCACGCTCGCGATCCAGAACATCACTGCCCGCTACCTTTACGCACTGGGTCGTGACCGGGTGGTGCCTGCCAGGCTGGGCAAGGTCAGTGAGCGGCACGGAAGCCCCCTCAACGCCAGCCTCGTGAGCGGCGCGCTGATCTGCATGGTGCTCCTGCTCCCCATGCTGGGCAAGGCGGACCCAATCAAGACCTACACGGTCCTGCTGGGCCTCGGCGGCTATGGGATCGTGCTTCTCTGGGCGGTGACGAGCGCGTCCGTGCTCGTGTTCTTTAAGCGGAACCCGGAGGAGCACGTGAGCAAGTGGAGCTCGACGATTGCGCCGGCCCTGTCGCTGTTGGGGCTGGGGACCATCCTGTGGCTCGCGACCAAGAACCTCGGCCTCCTTGTCGGCGACCTCGGAACCGCCCGAGTGATCCTCGTCTTCGCCGGCGGCGTCGCCGCGGTCGGGGGCGCCCTTGCACTCTGGTGGCGCGTGAGGAATCCAGCCGTCTACGAGACCATCGGACGTCAAGAGGCCTGACGCCTGTCCATCTTCGGGCACAGGCGCACCCTGAGATCGACGATTCGACGCCCGCGGAGAACGGAGACCGAGATGTCCACGAGCCGTCTCACCGCGCAGGAAGGCGCCGACTGTCGTGCGCAGAGCCCCTCGCCGTCGGCCCCCAGCGGCAGGGGCTCTGTCGGGGCGCACAGGGTCGCGCCGCACCGCGTCGAGGCACACAGCCCGCGCGAGTGGGCCGAGGTCATCCGCGATGTCTAAGGCGTGCTGGACGTCTTGGCCCGGACGCAGGAGCCGTTCCAGGGTGCCTTGATCCGGCGATCGCTCGACTGGCTCCAGACCGTCGAGCTCCGCATCAGTCCCCGGTCGTACCAGCGGACTGAGTCGCTGGCCAGGAGACATCCGTCCGAGGACCTGTTCATCACGATGATCGTCGAGGGCAGCGCCCGTACTCGGTGATCCTCGGCAGGTTCTCGCGCTTGATCGGATCGCGTGGCCGCAGCAGGGCGTAGGCCTCTCGCCGAGCGAGCGGCGGCAGGTGACGGCTCGGACCTTCAGCGCGAAGTCGCCGATGGGCGGTTGGCTCTCGCCTGCCTTGCTCGGCCTCCACGAGATGGAGGAGGGGGTCTCGGAGTCCGGTGCTGCTCGCATCGCCGACGGCATCGCCTACCTCCTGCTGACGGCGGCCCTCGAGCTCACGGACCCGTACGGTAGCGCTGACCGGTGGCGGCAGCAGTATGACGACATGCTCCGCTTCATCAGGCGCAACATCGACGATCCTGACTTGTCGACGGAGTCTCTCGTCGAGAACTTCTTCGTCTCCGCACGGTCGGTGCACCGCACGTTCGCCAGGCTCGGGACGACCCCGGCGGCGGTGATCAAGGACCTGCGACTGGGGAGGCCAGACGGATGATGATCTCGCGGGCTCACCGGACCCAGTCCGTCAGCTTCATCGCGAGCCAGCTGGGGTTCTCCACCCTGCAGGTGTTCAGTCGGGCGTTCACGGCGAAGTACGGCGTCGGCCCTCGTCGCTACCGGCTCGAGCACGCTTAGGCAGGGCTTGCGGCGTCCGGTCCGCTCGGCGCCAAGCCCGGACGTCGACGGGCGCGTGGCGCCCCGGCGCTCAGGTGATCTGTCGCAGGATGAGCCCGGTGTCGTATCCCATCGTCTCGTGGCGCATCTTGGTGTTGTCGTCGTTGAGCTGCATGACCACGATCGCCGGGTAGGACACCCGGCGTCCCGTCGGCGCCACGCCGAACAGCTCGCCGGTGTGGTCGCCGGAGATGTGAAGCAGCATGGTAGTGGCGTTCTGCGCGTCGAAAATGCCCTCGATGTCGATGCGCATGCTGGTCAGCGACCCGAAGTACGCCGTGCAGTACTCCCGCATCTGGGCTTGACCCTTGACGGTCTCGGTCGTGGTGAGGTCTGCAAGCTCGACGTCCTCGGTGAAGAGCGCGCAGATCTGGTCGACCAGCTGCTCCAAGCCCTCGGCGGTGGTGCAGTCGGCGGCGTTGATCAGCTCGAGCTCCCGCAGTAGGGGTCCACTCGGTGGTGTTGCTCGAGGGTTCCGACCGCCTCGGCGGCCGCATCTTCGCGCGCCCCTTCACAGGGCTACCCGACATCTCGGTCGACGACTTCTTCGCCCCGCTCGACCTGCCCGCTGCGACCCGCGACCTCCTCAACGCCATGGTCGTCGTCTACGGCGGCTGGAACCCCGGGGCCGTCTCGATCTTCAGCCTCCTGTCGCAGATCGCCGCCCTGGGGAACGACCCCTACGCGCTGCACGGGGCTCTCACCGAGCGCTTCGTGGGCGGCCTCCACATCCTGCTGGAGGCGATGGTCAGCGGCTCGGGGGTCGAGGTGCTCTTCCGGCATCGAGCGGTCGCGGTCGAGCGGAGCGCGACGGGTCTCACCGTGCGGGCCGCCAACGGTGTGTCGGTGGCCGCCCGTGAGTGCATCGTAGCGGTCCCGACGAACGTGATCAGGCACATCGACTTCATCCCCTCCGTGAGCCCAGAGAAGGTGAAGATGCTGGCGGAGAACCACCTGAGCTGAGCGGTCAAGTGCGCGATCAGGTTGCGCAACCTCCCTGCCCCGACCGTTCGCGATGGAAGGCCGCGGCTTCCACATGATCTGCTCCGGCAAGGAGCTGGGTGACGGCACCGAGATCGTGTACGGCTTTTCGAGCGAGTACCACATGGGCTTCGATCCGCGAGACCGTGAGGGGGTCCAGGGCTGGGTCCGTGAGTACTTCCCGCTCGCAGAGGGGGTGGACGTCGACTTCCACGACTTCGGTGCGGACCCGCTCTTCGACGGCACCGACCGCATCGACCGGCCGGGCGAGGCGTTCGACTTCCTCACTGTGATGAACGAGCCGGAGGACCGCATCGTCTTCGCTGGGACCGACGTCGACGACTCGGTCTGGCGTACCTGGATGGAGGGCGCGCTCAGCAGGTCCCGCAAAGCCGTCGGTGTCGTCACCGAGAGCATGCGCCGCCACGCGGCCTGACCGTGACCCTGCGCTGACCAGGCGCTGACCAGGCGCTGCGGCGCGTCCCTCCCCGACCGAGTGCCACCGCCCGTCAGCGCAAGACGGCGGTCGCGGTGAGGCAGGTGCGGGCGTCGGTCTCGGCGACGACCCCGAGGGTGTCGGCGCCGTCGGGTGTCACGGTGTAGGTCAGCGAGTGGTGGGCGTAGCAGGGCGAGACGAGGCGGTAGGTGTAGGCGGCCAGGTCGCGGCCCGTCTCGTGGAAGGCGGCCTCGGCGCCGAGGAGCGCGGTGAGCGGGCCGTGCACGAGGAGGCCGCGGTGTCCCTCGACGGTCCGCGCGTATTCGGCATCGTAGTGGATGCGGTGGGCGTTCGAGGTCAGTGAGCTGAACAGGAACAGGGCGCGCTCGTCGAGGGCACCCGGGGCGTGGTTCGGCACCGGTGCCGGAGGGACGGCCGGCGGTCCGTCGTCATCGGAGCGGTAGATGATGCTGCGTCGCTCGATGAAACGGTCCTCGCGGTCGACCCGCCAGCGGTGCTCCTCGGTCACGATCAGCAGGGCACCGTGGCTGCCCTGTTTCAGTCGCACGTCGGCGACCTGGACGGTGCGGCGTGCGGTCTCGCCGATCCGCAGCGGAGCCACGATCCGCGCCTCGCTTCCGCCGAACATGCGTCGTCGGTTCCGGATCGGGGGTAGCAGGCCCGAGGCCTGCGGGTGGCCGTCGGCGCCGAGTGCGGAGAGCCGCAGCGGCTCCCGCAGGAAGATCTCGTGCCACAACGGACGGATCGGCTCCCCCGGCAGCGGGGCGCGGGTGCCGAGCAGGTCGGCGAGGACCTCGGCCCGGTCGGCGTCGAGCTGTCCCTCGACCGCGACGGCTTCGGGTTCCCAGGTCGCGGCGACCTCGGTGATGTCGACCAGCTCGACGTTCACGACACAACCCTCCGTTCCTGGAGTCGGGTGATCTCACCCTCGGTCAGCCCCAGCTCGGCCAGGATGGCGGCGTTCGACGATCCGAGGGCCGGCACCGGGGCGATCACCGGGTCGAAGGCGTCGAAGGTCGCGGGTGGCAGGATCGATCGGATCGCACCAACCTCGGTGCCGACCTCGGCCCATCGGTGCCGGGCGAGCAGCTGGGGGTGGTCGACGACGTCGGTAAGCCGGCTGACTTGGGCGACGGGGACGTCGGCGCGGTTGAGGATCTCGAGCAGCTCGGCGGCCGTCATCCTCACGGTGGTGCGGGCGATCTCGCTGTCGACGTGCTCGCGGCGGGAGCAGCGTTCGATGTTGCGGGCGAGCGTGGTGTCCTGGGCGAGGTCGTCCCGGCCGAATGCTGTGGTGAGTGCCCGCCACTGCCGGTCGTTCTGGACGCCGATGAGGACCTTGCCGTCGCTTGTCGGATAGGCGTTGTAGGGCACGATGCTCGGATGGGCCAGGCCCGTGCGGGGCAGGTCGGCTCCGCCGTAGGTGGCCGCGTAGAGCGGGTGCTGGAGCCATTCCAGGAGTGCGTCGAACATCGACACGCCGATGTCCGATCCCTCCCCGGTCCGTGCTCGGCGGAGCAGGGCGCCGAGGATGGCGTTCGAGGTGAACATGCCGGCCGCGATGTCGGCGACCGGGATGCCGGCCTTGACGCCCTCCTCGGGGGTGCCGGTGACCGACACGAGTCCGCTCTCGGCCTGGACGAGCATGTCGAAGGCCTTGCGGTCTCGGTAGGGGCCGTCAGGGCCGTATCCGGTGATGGCGGCCGTGATCAGCTCCGGCCGGGTCACACGTAGCGTCGTGCCGTCCAGACCGAGCCGTTCCGCCGCCCCGGGCCCGAGGTTCTGCGCGAAGACGTCCGCCTTCTCGACGAGCCGGTGGAGGAGGGCACGGCCCTCCTCCTGCTTGAGGTCGAGGGCGACGGACTCCTTCGACCGGTTCAGCCAGACGAAGTGGCTGGAGAGGCCGTTCACGTGCCGGTCGTAGGCACGGGCGAAGTCGCCGCCGTCGACGCGCTCGACCTTGATGACGCGGGCGCCCAGGTCAGCCAGCAGGCGGGTGGCGAACGGCATCGCGACCGCTTGCTCGATGCTGACGACCGTGACGCCGTCCAGTGGCCGGTCAGGCACGGCCGCCTCCTGCGCGCGCCACCAACTGAGCGGCGATCACGTTCTTCTGGATCTCGTTCGTGCCCTCCCCCACGATCATCAGCGGCGCATCGCGGTAGAGCCGCTCGACGTCGTACTCGCGCGAGTAGCCGGCGCCACCGTGGACGCGGATCGCGTCGAGGGTGACCTCGGCCGCGATCTCGGAGGCGAAGAGCTTCGCCATCCCCGCCTCAAAGTCGCTGCGCTCGCCGCTGGCGTGCTTGTGCGCGGCGTCCATGACGAGGAGCCGCGCGGCCTGCACCTTCGTGGCCATGGTCGCCAGCAGGTGCCCGACGGCCTGGTGCCTCCAGATCGGCTTGCCGAACGACTCCCGGGTCTGGCTGTAGACGATGGCCTCATCGAGCGCCGCCTGGGCCACGCCGACGGCGCGAGCCGCGACCTGGATGCGGCCCACCTCAAGGCCCGCCATCATCTGACCCCAACCCTCACCGGCCGGGCCACCCAGGACGGCGTCCTCCGGGACGAAGGCGCCGTCGAAGGTCACCTCGCACGACTCGACACCGCGGTAGCCGAGTTTCGGCAACTTCGCACCCACGTGCACCCCGTCCCCGGGCTCGACGAGCAGGACCGAGATGCCGCGATGGCGGGGCTCGGCCTGCGGGTCGGTCTTGCACAGCGTCGCCAGGATGCCGGCGTGCTGGGCATTGGAGATCCACGTCTTCGCGCCGGTCAGCGAGAACCCGCCTGCCACGGGCTTGGCGACCGTGCGCATGGCCTGCAGGTCGCTGCCTCCGTCGGGTTCGGTAAGCACCATCGCCGCGCGCACAGCACCCGTGGCCATGTGAGGCAGCAGACGCTCACGCTGCGCCTCGGTGCCGAACCGGTGCACCATTGCGGAGATGACCGAGTGTCCGCCGATCGCGCCGGCCAGGCTCATCCACCCGCGGGCGAGCTCCATCGTGACCGCGGCGAAGGCGGGCGTGCCGAGCGCGATGCCGCCGTACTCCTCCGGCACCAGCATCCCGAAGAAGCCCATCTCCTTCATTGCCTCGATCAGCGGCTCGGGGTAGGCGTCCGCCTCCTCGAATCGGCGCACGTTCGGGCGCACGGCGTTGTCGACGAAGTCGGCGACCATCGCCACCAACTGCTGGTCGTCTTCGGACAGATACATGATCCACCGCTTTCATATACGATTATTTAATATCGTACATGCTTACTAGCATCGACACATGAGGTCGAGAACGTGACAAATCCCCCACGCGGCGAGGACGTGGTCCGCCGCGTCCGAGAGCAGATCGTCACCGGCCAGGTGCAGGCCGGCACCTTCCTGCGCCTCGAGCACCTCGCCGAGGAGATGGGCGTGAGCGTCACGCCCGTGCGCGAGGCGATGATGCAGTTGCGCAGCGAGGGCTTCGTCGAATGGCAGCCCCGACGCGGCTTCGTCGTGCTCCCCCTGACCCGCCGCGACATCGAGGACGTGTACCGCGTCCACGCCTTCGTCGCCGCCGACCTGGCCCGCAACGCCGTACGGCGGCTCCGCCCGGTCGACGTCGACCGGCTCGAGGAGCTCCAGGACCAGCTCGAGCAGGCTCACGCCCAGGGCGACGCCGACCAGGTCGAGCAGCTCAACCACCAGTTCCACCGCACCATCAACACCGCCGCGGACTCCCCACGCCTCGCCCACTTGCTGCGCACCTTCACCCAGTACGCGCCACGCCTGTTCTTCGCCGAGATCGCCGGTTGGCCCGAGGCGTCAGCCTCCGACCACCGCGCGATCATCGCCGCCATCCGCGCTCTCGACGAAGACGCCGCCGCGGCGGCGATAGACGCACACATCCGCCAAGCGGGCACCCTGCTCGCCGATCACATCGACAGAGGAACACGTCCATGACCGCCGACCCCACCGTCGCAACCACCTGGCTGTTCGTGCCCGCCTCGCGTCCCGACCGGTTCGACAAGGCATTGGCCAACGGCGCCGACGTCGTCATCATCGACCTGGAGGACGCCGTCGCTCCCGCGGACAAGGCCGCGGCCCGCGCGGCCGCCGCGACCTACCTCGCCACCGGCGCCCAGGTGGCCGTCCGCATCAACCCACCCGGAACCCCCTGGCACGACCGGGACCTCGACCTCGTGGCCACCCACCGGCCCACCGTGATCCTCCCCAAGGCCGAGGAAGCCGCTGCGGTCGCCGCCATCAGCGAACGCGCCCGCGCCGCCATGATCCCCCTCATCGAGTCCGCGCTCGGCACCCTGAACGCCCCCGCCATCGCCCGTACCTCCGGCGTGTGCCGCCTGGCACTCGGCAACGTCGACCTCGCCGCGCAGCTCGGCGTCAACCCCGCCGACCGGACCGCCCTGCAGTGGAGCCGGTCGATGCTGGTGACCGCCAGCGTCGCCGCCGGCATCGCCGCACCCATCGACGGCGTCACCCTCGACGTCACCGACAGCGACGCCGCGGCCGACGACGCCCGCCACGGTCACCGGCTCGGCTTCGGCGCCAAGCTCTGCATCCACCCCGCGCAGGTCGCCGCCGTGCGAACCGCCTTCGCCCCCTCCGAGGCCGATGTGGCCTGGGCCCAGCGGATCATCGAGGCGGCCGGCGCCATCGACGGCGTCGCCGTCGTCGACGGGGCCATGGTCGACCGGCCGGTCGTCCTCCGTGCCCAGTCCATCCTGGCCTCTACCCTCGACTGAGCGAGGGCACGCGACCGGACAGCAGGACCAAGCCAGGTGTCTGGTGGGCCGAAACCCGGCGAGGGCAACGAGACGCTCAGCCGAGCGATCGATCGCCAACCATGTCGGGTCGTAGCCGACGTCGATGCCGAGCCCGGATTCGTAGATCCTCGACCTTGATGCGACTGAAGGTGCGAGCCCGCAATCCTGAGAGTGTCGCGGCGAAGGCGGCGCCTTCAAGACTCACCTGAGCCGGGAACCGAGCGATTGTCTCAAGCGAGCGAACCAGCACGAAGTCCCACGGCTGACGCAGACCGCGCAGCTGGCGAACAGCAGAGCTCCTACGGTCACGCCGCCGGTCGCGAGCACCCGTCGTCGGGAGAGGCCCGTCGCGCTGAGGCGATCGGCGGGCTCCTGAGCACTGGTTGTTGAACCGTCATTCTTGTGCCCTTCGGAGAAGGACGACGTTCTCGCCCGGCTCGCGCATCGGACTGCCACGGACGAGGACGCGGTGACGGCCTTGATCTAGGACCGGGCGCGTGTTCACAACTTTCAGGGCATCGCAAACTGCCGGCGACACCCCGGTGGGACCAGACAGGCCACCCATCCTCCGACTGGCCACCGCTCGGGGAGACCGGCCGGCGGGATGGCACGGGTAGCACGTACGTAGCACGCCACCAGCAAGGCGATCCCGGAGATACATCGTCTTCCCAGGTAACGGTCCGATTTTAACTTGTGGGCGCAGAGGGGCTCGAACCCCCGACCGCCGGTTTGTAAGACCGGTGCTCTAACCAACTGAGCTATACGCCCGCGAAGCGCCGCACAGACTACGCGAGCGAGACGTTCACGGCGAACCGCCGTCCGGCGAACCCTCGACACACAAGTGTCGAGCCGCTGGCGTCTCGGGTCACCAGCGGCTCAACGAGAAGAACTCTACGAGATGCTCGGGCGTCGCGCACGGCGAACGCGGGAATCGACCCGCGGCGGTCTAGACGGCCGCGCGCAGCTGGCGCAGGTGCTCGGCGAGGTCGCGTCCGTCGGGGTTGGCGTTGTGCACCGACCAGCGCACGAGGCCGGCGGTGTCGATGACATAGGACGAGCGCCGCGCGGAGCCTCGGGTGCTGTCGAAGACGCCGTAGGCCTGCGCGACGGCGCCATGGGGCCAGAAGTCAGACAACAGCGGGAAGTTCAGCCCGTCGGCGTCGGCGAAGGCACGCAGCGCGAACACCGGGTCGGTCGAGATCCCCAGCACCTCGGTGTCGAAGGTGAGGAAGTCGTCGAGGTGGTCCCGGACCGACGCCATCTCACCTGTGCACACCCCGGAGAACGCCGCGGGATAGAAGAGCAGCAGGACCGCCTTGCTTCCGGCGTACGACGACAGCGTGACGTCCTGCCCGAACTGGTCGCGCAGCGTGAAGTCGGGTGCAGGTCCACCGACGGCCAGACCTGTCACCTGTGGCTCCTTCAGTCCTCGCTCGGGCAGCGCACGACGTCGCGCGGCGCTGGCTACAGCGCCCGATTGTCTCGCACGCGCTCCGCACGGGAGCGCGGGGGTCAGCCCGCGGACTTCGGCGCGACCAGCCTGGTCGCCGCCCAGTCCTTGCTGACGGTCGCGGTCGTGGTCTGCGAGAGGCCCGCGAGCGGCGCGGCCTCGGCGATGTCCGCCGGATCGACGGCACCCGAGCGCCCGACCTTCGGAGTCAGGAGCCAGATGGCCCCACCCCCCACGAGGTCGGTGATCGCGTCGACGAGGCCGTCCACGAGGTCGCCGTCGTCGTCGCGCCACCACAGCACCACGGCGTCCACGTCGTTGCCGTAGTCGCTGTCGACGAGGTCGCCGTCGATGGCGTCCTCGATCGCAACTCGCAGCTCGTCGTCGCTGTCACTGTCCCAGCCGAGTTCCTGGATGACCATGCCGGGCTTGAAGCCCAGCCGGTCCGCCGGCCCAGCGGCCGCGGTCGAGCCCACGTTCGTCCCACTCCTGATGTGTCGAGGTGCTGATCGGCTCCGTCGGCCATCTGGCACGCCGGAGTGGTGGATAGTCCAGCGGGTTTCGCGGATCGATGCAAGGTCTTGGCCTCGACACGCGGGAGCCGCCAGCGCAGAGAGCGCCCTGCTTCTCACCTGATGAAACGTTCGATCAGGTCAGCAGCCACATACTCTCGGGTAAGTTTGAGCGATTCCGAGGCCGTGACACGATGCGAGGGTGACCGAAGCCTCTACCCCTTCTTCAGGCACGTCCGGCACGCCGTCCACCACGACGACGTCAGTGCCCACCCCCACCCAGCCCACTGTCATCCACGAGGGCCTGCCGACCCAGCTGCCGGACATCGACCCGGAGGAGACACGTGACTGGATCGCGTCGTTCGACGCGATGGTCGACGAGCGGGGCCGCGACCGCGCCCGCTACGTCATGCTCCGGCTCCTGGAGCGCGCCCGCGAGATGCAGGTCGGCGTTCCGGCGCTGCGCAGCACCGACTACATCAACACGATCCCGCCCGAGCGGGAGCCGTGGTTCCCCGGCGACGAGGAGGTCGAGCGGCGCATCCGCGCGTTCATCCGCTGGAACGCCGCCGTCATGGTCTCGGGCGCGAACCGCAAGGGCCTGGAGGTCGGCGGACACATCGCGACCTACCAGTCCAGTGCCAGCCTCTACGAAGTCGGCTTCAACCACTTCTTCCGGGGCAAGGACCACCCGGGCGGCGGCGACCAGATCTACATCCAGGGACACGCCTCCCCCGGCATCTACAGCCGCGCCTTCCTCGAGGGCCGGCTGAGCGAGGAGCAGATGTTCCGGTTCCGGCAGGAGGTCCAGCACGGACCTCACGCCGGACTGTCGTCCTACCCGCACCCGCGGCTCATGCCCGACTTCTGGGAGTTCCCGACGGTCTCCATGGGCCTCACGGGCATCAACTCGATCTACCAGGCGCGGTTCAACCGCTACCTGCACAACCGCGGCATCAAGGACACCAGCCAGCAGCGCGTCTGGGCCTTCCTCGGCGACGGCGAGATGGCCGAGCCCGAGTCGCTGGGCGCGATCCGCATCGCCGCGCGCGAGGAGCTCGACAACCTCACCTGGGTCATCAACTGCAACCTCCAGCAGCTCGACGGCCCGGTCACCGGCAACGGCAAGATCATGCAGGAGCTGGAGTCGAACTTCCGCGGCGCCGGCTGGAACGTCATCAAGGTCGTCTGGGGCCGCGAGTGGGACAGCCTGCTCGCCCGCGATGTCGATGGCGTCCTGGTCAACCGCATGAACACCACCCCCGACGGCGCCTTCCAGACCTACTCGGTCGAGTCCGGTGAGTACATCCGCAACAGCTTCTTCGGTGGCGACCCGCGGCTGCGACAGATGGTCGAGCACATGACCGACGAGCAGATCCGCAAGCTTCCGCGCGGCGGCCACGACTACCGCAAGGTCTACGCGGCGTTCGACTCGGCGACCAAGCACGCGGGCCAGCCGACGGTGATCCTGGCCAAGACCATCAAGGGCTGGACGATCGACGCCCTCGAGGGCAAGAACGCCACCCACCAGATGAAGAAGCTGACGATGGCGGACCTGAAGCGGTTCCGCGACCGGCTCTACCTCCCGATCTCCGACCGCGACCTCGAGGAGACCTACGAGCGCACCGGCGCCGCTCCCCTGTTCCACCCCGGCGCTCAGGCCCCCGAGATCGAGTACATGCTCGAGCGCCGCCGGCAGCTCGGCGGCTCGCTGCCCAAGCGCGTCGTGCGCTCCAAGCCGCTTGCGCTCCCGGGCGAGGAGATGTACGCCGACCTCAAGAAGGGCTCCGGCAACAACAAGATCGCCACGACGATGGCGGTCGTGCGTCAGCTGCGGGACTGGATGAAGGACGCCGAGATCGGGCCGCGCATCGTCCCGATCGCGCCCGACGAGTACCGCACCTTCGGCATGGACTCGATGTTCCCGTCCGCCAAGGTCTACAACCCGGCCGGCCAGCAGTACGAGTCGGTCGACCGCAAGTTGTTGCTCTCCTACAAGGAGTCGCAGTCGGGCCAGATGCTCCACGAGGGCATCTCGGAGGCCGGTGCGATGGCGTCGGCGATCGCGGCCGGGTCGGCGTACTCGACCCACGGCGAGCCGATGATCCCCTTCTACATCTTCTACTCCATGTTCGGGTTCCAGCGCACCGGCGACTCGATCTGGGCCATGGCCGATCAGCTCTCGCGCGGCTTCCTGATCGGCGCCACCGCCGGTCGCACCACGCTGACCGGTGAGGGCCTGCAGCACGCCGACGGCCACTCGCCGCTCCTGGCCGCCACCAACCCGGCGGTCGTGCACTACGACCCCGCGTTCGCCTACGAGGTCGCGCACATCATGCAGCGGGGCCTCGAGCGGATGTACGGCACCGGCGGGCCCAACGGCGCCGGCGAGGACCTCATCTACTACGTGACGGTCTACAACGAGCCGGTCGCGCAGCCGGCCGAGCCCGAGAGCGTCGACGTCGAGGGCATCCTCAAGGGTCTGCACGAGGTGGCGCGCGCCGAGGGCGATGGCCCCCGGGTGCGGCTGCTCGCCTCCGGCGTCGGCTACCCGTGGATCGACGAGGCCGCCCGCCTGCTCCGCGAGGAGTGGGGCGTCCAGGCCGACCTGTGGTCGGTCACCTCGTGGAACGAGCTGGCCCGCGACGCCGTCGCGACCGAGCAGTGGAACCTCAACCACCCGAGCGAGCCCGGCCGCACGGCGTATGTCACCGACCGGCTCTCCGGCTCGACCGGCCCGGTCATCGCCGTCTCGGACTACATGCGGGCCGTCCCGCTGCAGATCGCCCGCTGGGTCCCAGAGGACTACCGCGTCCTCGGCGCCGACGGCTTCGGCTTCGCCGACACCCGTCCCGCCGCGCGCCGGTTCTTCCAGATCGACGCGCAGTCCGTCGTCGTCCAGGCCCTCCAGGCCCTGGCCGACGCCGGCCAGATCGACCCCAGCCTGGTCGAGAAGGCCTTCACGACCTACCGGATCGACGACCCGACCGCGACCCAGGGCGTGAAGCAGGAGGGCGGCGACGCCTGATCCGTCGGTGACCGGTCGCACATGACCGCGGGGCGGGCCCCGAGTTTCAAGACTCGGCGCCCGCCCCGCGGTCATGTGCGACCGCTCACCGATCAGGCCAGCTCTGAGGCCGGCTCCACGGAGCTGAGGTGCGCGGGGCCGCCGTTCTTGAGCAGCTGCCGCCAGCGGGCGCGGGAGTACGTCGCAGGAGCCGTGGAGCGGATGAACTGGTCCAGCAGCTCGGCGAACGCCTCGGGATGATCCTTGTGCGGGAAGTGGCCGCAGTCCTCCATGACCGTCACCTGCGCGCTGGGCGCGATCTCGCGGACGATCTCGGCGTGGCTGGCCGGCAGCACCCGGTCATCGGCGCCCCAGACGACGCACAGCGGCATCGCGGCGGTCAGGTAGGCCCGGTCGCGCATCGTCACGGTCTGCCCGCTCCAGTCGATGACGCCGGTGACGAGCTTGTGGACGGCGTACCGCTTGCCGGGCTCCTTGAAGGAGTCCAGGATCTCCGCGACCTCGTCGAGGTCGCGCAGGCCGCGCGGACCGAAGCGGCTGAGCGACCGCAGCGCGGCGACGTTGAGGTGCCGCACCCCGGGGAGCGTGAGTGCGCGCAGCACCAGCTCGTAGCCAGGCAGCCCGAGCGCGCGGATCAGCGCGGTCACCTCGGGGCCGAGGCCGCCGGGGTCGACCAGGACGAGCCGCTCGGTGCGCTCGGGATACTGGTAGGCGAACTGCATCGCCACGGCGCCACCGAAGCTGTGGCCGACGACCGACACGGTGTCGATGCCCAGCACGGTCAGCAGGTCGCGCATGCCGTTGGCGTAGCCACCGGGGCTGTAGTCACCGCGCGGCTTGTCGGACTCACCGTGGCCGAGGAGGTCGGGGGCGACCAGCGTGTAGCGCCGCGCCAAACGGCTCCACACCGGGTCCCAGGTGTGCCGGTCGCGGCCCAGCCCGTGCAGGAGGAGCAGCACGGGCGCGGTGCCGATCTTGCGGCCGCCCAGTGCGTAGGCGCGCCGATGACCGTGGATCATCACCGTCTGCGTCACCGGCATCTCGCTCCTCCTCTCACCGTGGAGGTACCCAAAGCCAGGAAACCCACAGATCGACGATTCAACCATCTCATGTGCGCACAATCCCCCAATGCGAGGATGGGGCCGTGACGGCGACCACTCCGCCCGTGCGCGGCGACGAGGAGCCCGCGGCTCGCGCACGGCGCCTGCGCAGTGCGGAGGCCCTCCAGCGGGCCACCGGTCGGCTGGCGACGGCGGCCACGGCACGCATGGACACGGCGGTGCCGTGGTTCCGCGAGCTCACGGCCGAGGACCGCTCCTGGGTGGGCCTCATCGTGCAGGCGGGCATCAGGGGCTTCACGCAGTGGTACGGCGGCATCAGCTCCGACCGCGTCGAGGGCGCCGAGCTGGCGGCGTCGGTCTTCGGCGCCGCTCCGCGTGCTCTGGCCGGCATCATCACGCTGCGCCAGACCGTGGACCTGATCCGGCTCTCCATCGAGGTGGTCGAGGAGAACGTCGACGACCTGGTCGAGCCGGACGATGCACCGGACGTGCATCGGGCCGTCTCCCGCTACGCCCGCGAGGTGGCCTTCGCGACCGCCGAGGTCTACGCACGCGCCGCCGAGCAGCGGGGCGCGTGGGACGCCCGGCTGGAGGCACTCGTCGTCGACGCCGTGCTGCGCGCCGAGACCGACGAGTCGCTGCTCTCCCGCGCGAGCGCCCTGGGGTGGGGCGGCCGCCGCTCGCTCACGGTCGTGCTCGGCCCGGCGCCCGCCCGCCGCACCGAGACGGACGTCTTCGACGACGTGCGGCGCCTGGCCCGGGCGGCCGGCCTCGACGCGCTGTGCGCGATCCAGGGTGAGCTGCTCGTCGTCGTGCTCGGCGGCAGCGCCGACGCCCGTGCCGCGGCGGCGACGGTCGCGGAGCTCTTCGCTCCGGGCCCGGTCGTCGCCGGACCGGTCGCCGACGACCTGGCCAGTGCCCACATCTCGGCGCGCGCCGCCCTGGCCGGACATCGCGCAGCGGACGGCTGGCCGGACGCGCCGCGTCCCGTCCTCAGCAGCGATCTCCTCCCCGAGCGCGCGCTGGCTCGCGACGACGACGCCACCGAGCACCTGGTGGAGCACGTCTACGGTCCTCTGGCGCACGCCCGGGCGACGCTCATCGAGACGCTGACGGCCTACTTCGCGGCCGGCGGCTCGCTCGAGGCGGCCGCGCGCGAGCTCTTCGTTCACCCCAACACCATCCGTTACCGGTTGCGGCAGGTCGCCGACCTCACGGGCTACACCGCCACCCGCCCGCGTGACGCCCTCACGTTGCAGGTGGCGCTGATTCTCGGGCGCCAGGCGGCCGGGGAACAGCGATCGTGACAAGGGTCATGCGCGCTCTTCGACACACCGCGGTCGAATTGTAGGAACCCTCCAAAGATCCCCCGCCGACTTTCGTGCGCGCCGGACACGTCGGACCCGTCGGTAGCCAGGCAGGGTTGGTCCCGTGCTCGTCATCGTCGCCCCCGGCCAGGGGGCCCAGACCGCCGGATTCCTGACGCCCTGGCTCGAGGACCCGGCCTTCACCGCCCGTTTTGAATGGCTCGCCACCGTCGCCGGCCTCGATCTCGTCCACTACGGCACCCAGGCCGACGACGACACGATCCGCGACACGCAGATCGCGCAGCCCCTCCTGGTCGCGACCGGCCTCGTCGCCGCGCTGCAGCTGTTCCCGCACCCCGCCGACGCGTTCTCCCGCATCGGGGCGGTCGCCGGCCACAGCGTCGGCGAGCTGACCGCCGCCGCCGGCGCCCGCGCCATCACGGCGGAGCAGGCGATGGTGCTCGTGCGCGAGCGCGGCAAGGCGATGGCCACCGCGGCGGCGGCCACCCCGACCGGCATGACCGCCGTCCTCGGCGGCGACCGCGACGACGTGCTCGCCACGCTCGAGCGCCACGGGCTGACCGCAGCCAACGACAACGGGCCCGGCCAGATCGTCGCAGCCGGCACCCTCGAGCAGCTCGACGCGTTGAAGGCGGACCCGCCGACCAAGGCGCGCCTGGCTCCGCTGAGCGTCGCGGGGGCGTTCCACACCGAGCACATGGCGCCCGCCGTCGGCCACCTCGCGAGCCTCGCCCGCTCGGTGTCCGTGCACGACCCGCGCACCCGCGTGATCTCCAACAAGGACGGGCAGGTCGTCCACTCGGGTGCCGAGGTGCTGCGCCGGATCGTCGGCCAGATCGCCAGCCCCGTCCGCTGGGACCTCTGCCTGGAGACGATGTCCGACCTCGGCGTGACCGGCATCCTCGAGATGCCGCCGGCCGGCACGCTCACCGGCATCGCCAAGCGTGCACTGAAGGGCGTCGAGACCTTCGCACTCAAGACGCCGGACCAGCTCGACGACGCCCGTGCCTTCTGCGAGAAGCACGGTGAGGACGGCGCGTCGGGTGTCCTCGAGACGTCGCCGACGTGGCGGATGGTCGTCTCGCCGTCGAAGGGCACGTTCCACCTCGCCGAGGCGGCCACCGGCGTCACGGTGCTCTCTCCCGGCGCGTCGATCGGCGACATCGTGAGCCTGCGCGACCGCATCGCCGTGACTGCCGCTCACGGCGGGCAGGTCGTCGAGTGGCTCGTCGAGGACGGCGACCTGGTCTCCCCCGGCCAGCCGCTCGTGCGCCTGCACCCGGAGGGAGTGGCCTGATGGCCAGGCTCCTCGCCCCGACGGGCGCCGCGCACGCCCGGCTCCTCGGAGTCGGCGCCTACCGCCCCTCCCGCGTCGTCCCCAACAGCGAGATCGTCGACGCGATCGACTCCAGTGACGAGTGGATCCGCACCCGCTCGGGCATCATCGAGCGCCGCTGGGCCACCCCTGAGGAGACCGTCCAGGTGATGTCGGTCGCGGCCGCGCGCGACGCGCTGGCCGACGCCGGCGTGGACGCCCAGCAGATCGACTGCGTCATCGTCGCGACCGTCAGCCACCTCTCCCAGACGCCCGCGGTCGCCACGCTGATCGCCCACGAGCTCGGCACCGAGCAGGCAGCGGCCTTCGACATCTCCGCCGCGTGTGCCGGCTTCTGCCACGGCGTCGCGATGGCCTCCGACTTCGTCCGCGGCGGCAGCGCACGCCACGTCCTCGTCATCGGCGTGGAGCGGCTCTCCGACATCACCGACCGGACCGACCGCGGCACGGCCTTCATCTTCGCCGACGGCGCCGGCGCCGTCGTCGTGGGCCCGAGCGAGCAGCCGGGCATCGGTCCGGTCGTGTGGGGCTCCGACGGGGAGCGCGCCGACCTCATCGCCCAGAGCGAGCTGTGGCCGGAGGCGCTCGCGAGCGGCAAGATGCCGAGCCTCGCGATGCAGGGCAACCCGGTCTTCCGCTGGGCCTCCTTCGCGATGGCGAAGGTCGGCCTGGAGGCGCTCGACCGCGCCGGCATCACAGTGGACGAGCTCGACTGCTTCGTGCCGCACCAGGCCAACATGCGCATCGTCGACGCGCTGGCCCGGTCGATGAAGCTCCCCGAGAGTGTGCGGATCGCGCGCGACATCGCCGAGATGGGCAATACTTCTGCCGCCTCGATCCCGCTCGCACTCGAGCGGATGAAGCGTGAGGGCGAGGCCCAGAGCGGCGACACCGCCCTGTTCATCGCCTTCGGTGCCGGCCTGGCGTACGCCGCTCAGGTCGTCATCGTCCCTTGATCCACCCCACCCCGAGCACGAGCTCACCACCCGAAAGGAACACCATGCCCAGCACCGAAGAGATCCGCGCCGACCTCGCCGAGATCGTGAACGAGGTCGCCGGCATCGACGTCGACGACGTGCAGCTGGACAAGTCCTTCGTCGAGGACCTCGACGTCGACTCGCTCTCCATGGTCGAGGTCGTCGTGGCCGCCGAGGAGAAGTTCGGCGTGTCGATCCCCGATGACGAGGTGAAGAACCTCAAGACCGTCGGTGACGCCGTCTCGTTCATCGAGCGCGCCTCCGCGAACGCCTGATCACAGGCATCACCAGCACATCCCCTTCGAACACAAGGTCGCCATGAGTCGCACACGTGTCGTCGTCACCGGGCTGGGCACCACCAGCCCCGTCGGCGGAGACGTCCCCAGCACCTGGGACGCCCTGGTCGCCGGCCGCTCCGGAGTCCGCGCCCTCACCGAGGACTGGGCCGAAGGCCTCCCGGTGCGGATTGCGGGCCGCGTCGCCGTCGAGCCCAGCGAGGTCCTCGACCGGGTCAAGGCCCGCCGGCTGGACCGCTCCGCCCAGTTCGCCATGGTCGCCGCGGCGGAGGCCTGGCAGGACGCCGGGTTCACCGGCACGGCCTCCGAGGTCGGACTGGACGGCGACCGTGTCGGCGTCGCGATGGCCTCCGGCATCGGCGGTGTGACCACGCTGCTGGAGAACTACGACACGCTGCTCGCGAAGGGGCCGCGTCGGGTGTCGCCTCTGGCGGTGCCGATGCTCATGCCGAACGCACCGGCCGCCAACATCAGCCTGTACGTCGGCGCGCGGGCCGCGGTCAACACCCCGGTCTCGGCCTGCGCGTCCGGCAACGAGGCGATCGCACTCGCGGTCGACCAGATCCGGCTCGGCCGGGCCGACGTGGTCGTCGCCGGCGGCACCGAGGCCTCGATCCACCCGCTGCCCATGGCGGCGTTCGCCAACATGATGGCGCTGTCCAAGAACCCGGGTGACCCGACGACGGTGAGTCGCCCCTGGGACACGGCCCGCGACGGCTTCGTGCTCGGTGAGGGCTCGGGCGTCCTCGTGCTCGAGCGGCTCGAGCACGCCCAGGCACGTGGTGCCCGGATCTACGCCGAGGTCCTGGGCGCCGGCATCACCGCCGACTCCCACGACATCGCCCAGCCGGACCCGGCTGGCCGCGGCGGCTCCCGTGCGATCCTGCGCGCCCTGGCCGAGTCGGAGATCTCGCCCGAGGACATCGCACACGTCAACGCGCACGCCACGTCGACGCCGCAGGGCGACATCGCTGAGGGTCTCATGCTGCACGCCACGCTCGGCGCGCACGCGACCGACGTGGTCGTCACCAGCACCAAGTCCATGACCGGCCACCTGCTCGGCGGCGCCGGTGCCCTCGAGGCGATCGCCACCGTGCTCGCGCTGCACCACCGGATCTCCCCGCCGACCATCAACCTCGACAACCAGGACCCGGCCGTCGAGCTCGACATCGCCACGAAGCCGCGGGACCTGCCGCTCGGCGACATCGCGGCGCTGAACAACTCCTTCGGCTTCGGCGGTGCCAATGTCGCCGTGGCCTTCGGGACCCTCGCATGACCGCCGTTCAGGAGAAGCCGGCCCGGGTCGACGACCCGCGCTACCCGCTGACCCGGCTCACCGCCCTCCTGGACGAGGGCAGCCTCGAGCTCGTCTCGCCGCTGGACGACTCGGGCATGGTCGCGGCACGGGGCACGGTGGACGGCTCGCCCGTGGTCGCGTTCTGCTCCGACGCCACCGTGATGGGCGGCGCGATGGGCGACGAGGGCTGCCGCGTGGTGGTCGACGCCTACCACCTGGCGCTCACCGACCGCGTCCCGATCATCGGCCTGTGGCACTCGGGTGGCGCTCGGCTGGCCGAGGGCGTGCTGTCACTGCACGCGGTCGGCCGGATCTTCCAGGTCATGACGCAAGCCTCGGGCATCATCCCCCAGATCTCGGTCGTCCTCGGTCCCGCCGCCGGCGGTGCGGCCTACGGACCGGCACTCACCGACGTGGTCATCCTCGGTCCTGAGGGACGCATCTTCGTGACCGGTCCCGACGTCGTCCGCTCCGTGACGGGCGAGGACGTCGACATGCTGCGTCTGGGCGGCCCCGAGCCGCACGGTCGCCGCTCCGGCGTCGTGCACATCCTGGCCGAGACCGAGCGCGACGCGCTCGACCGGGCGCGCACGGTCGCGAACCTGCTCGGCGCCCAGGGCAGCCTCCACCTCGACCGAGTGGAGGACCTCGACCTCGAGGCGGTTCTGCCCGAGTCGAAGAAGCGGGCCTACGACGTGCACCCGCTCGTCGAGCGTCTGCTCGACGAGGGCACGGTGCAGGAGCTGCACGCCCGCTGGGCGCCCAACATCGTGACCGCGCTCGGTCGCCTCGGCGGTCGGACCGTCGGCGTGGTCGCCAACAACCCACTGCGCCTCGGCGGCTGCCTCGACTCGCTCTCGGCCGAGAAGGCGTCCCGATTCGTCCGCATGTGCGACGCGTTCGGCGTCCCTCTCGTGGTCGTCGTGGACGTCCCCGGCTACCTTCCCGGCGTCGGGCAGGAGTGGGACGGCGTCGTACGCCGCGGAGCCAAGCTCCTGCATGCGTTCGGCGAGTGCGTGGTCCCCCGGGTGACGCTGGTGACCCGGAAGACCTACGGCGGCGCCTACATCGCCATGAACGCCCGCTCGCTCGGGGCCACCAAGGTCTTCGCATGGCCGGGGGCCGAGGTCGCCGTCATGGGCGCGGTCGCGGCCGTCCGGATCCTGCACCGCCGCAAGCTCGCCGACGTCGCCCCCGACATCCGGGGACAGGTCGAGGCCGAGCTGGCCGCGGAGCACGAGCGGATCGCCGGCGGCGTCGAGAAGGCCGTCGAGATCGGGGTCGTCGACGAGGTCGTCTCCCCCGACGCGACGCGCCGCCGGATCGCTCAGGCGATCCACGACGCGGTGCAGGCCGGCGGCGTTCACCGCGGGCAGCACGGCAACATCCCGCTCTGACCAGCTCCCTCAAGACCTGCGCCCACCCGGACTCTTCGCCCCGACGCGCCGTCCCGTGACCCATCACGCGGCGGCGCGTTGGACGCGGTGTGAGGCGATCACATCCACCCAGTGCCTGTGCGCCGTGCTGATGTCGACCGGCCTCGTGACGGGGCTGCTCAGTGCCCTGCCGGCGCCGGCCTCGGCGGGGGGTGGCCCAAGCCTCCGACGTGATGCTGTCGGGCGCGGACGCCACGACCGGCACGAAGCGATTCCAGCTCTGCGCGAGCAACACGGCGGCGCCCGGTCGAGGCGGCTCCACACACCCCACGCACGCCGCGCCGCTCGTCGCGCGTGCCGATGAGTGCGGCGCTGAATCTGTCGGCGCGTCAGACGACCTGGTGCAGCCAGCGCACCGGAGCGCCGTCACCGGCGTGCCGGAACGTCTCCAGCTCGTCGTCCCACTGCTTGCCGAGCAGCTTGTCGATCTCGACGAGCAGCGTGGTGTCCCCCAGGGCCGCCTTCACGACCGCGGCCTTGAGCCGGTCCTCCGGGATCATGATGTCGCCGTGCAGGCCCGTCACGGCGTGGAAGACGCCGAGCTCAGGCGTGTAGGAGTAGCGCGCGCCCTCGGAGCCGGAGGTGGCCTCCTCGGTGATCTCGAACCTCAGATGCTTCCACCCCTTGAGCGCGGACGCGACTGCGGCAGCCGAGCCGACGGAGCCCGTCCAGGAGAGCTCGGCACGATACGTGCCGGCCTGGGCAGGCTGCGGGGTCCAGTCCAGGTTGACGGCGACACCGAGCACGCCGCCGACGGCCCATTCGACGTGCGGGCACAACGCCGACGGCGCCGAGTGCACGTAGAGCACGCCTCGGGTGGCGGGCCGCGAGGCGCTGGACGTGGTGGTGTAAGCGGTCACCGTGGTCTCTCCTTCGTTCCGGCGTGGAGCTTCGCCTTCCCCAGCGGACTCCGTGGGAACGAGCCGGACTACGGCCGCTCAATCACAGGTATGTAGTTATCGCTCACATTGTGACGCATGTGAGGCGTGAGCACCAGCGGCACACGCCGGAGGAGTCACTCGCGCGTCGCCTCGAGCGCCGCCGCGCGGTCCGCGGCGTCGGTCAGCTCGTCGGCGTCGATGGCGAAGGTGCGGTGGAACCACGTCAGCGCGTCGTTGGACCGACCGGCTGCCTCCAGGGTGTCGGCGTAGGCATAGCGCAGCCGCACGACCCAGGACGCCCGGCTCTTGCTCATCAAGGGCGCCTGCTCGAGGACACGGAGGGCCGCGTCGAACTGACCCATGTCACGCCGAGCGCCGGCCTCGACGATCGTCATCTCGGCCTTCGCCTCCGGCGCGAAGTTGACGACCGACGGGCTGTGCGCGAGCTTGATCGCCTGCTCCGGCTGACCCAGCGCGCGGTGGCAGTCCGCCATGATCGGCAGGTATGCCGTCGCGCCGTTCATCCGCTTCGCCGCCCGCAGCTCCGCCAGTGCCTCGGCGTAGTGTCCAGCGGCATACGCCGCCTCCCCGAGCGCCTCCCGCACCACCGCAAGCCGCTGCGCACGGCTCTTGGCCGCCTTCGCGTGCTGGTAGGCCTGCTCGGGGTCGGAGTCGATGAGCGCTCCGGCAGCCGCGAGATGGCGCGCGACGCGCGCTGCGAGCTTCTCAGGCAGGCCCTTGAGCTGGATCGCCACCGAGCGGTCCAGCTCCTTGCCCGTCACCCACTCCGGCAGCTCGGGGCCGTCGTAGGCCTTCTGGTCCGCGGTGCGCGGGGCCTGCTCACGCCGGTCGGGGCGCGCAGCAGACGTGCCGCCGGCCGGACGCCGACCCCCGGGCGATCCGTTCCCCGCGGCAGGACGCTTGCCTCCCCCAGCACGCGGGGCGCCCATGCCGCCCTTGGGGGCGGGGCGACCTTGGCGCGGCGCGTCGGAACCTCGTTCGGAAGAGGAACCGCCACGGCTCGACCCGGTCCGCCCCGTGCTGGGCCGTCCTGCCCCAGTGCGCCCTGCGCCAGCGCCCTTGGACGGGCGCCCCGAGCGTCGCTCCTCAGCCACGGCTGGTCCTCTCTTCTGCTGATATGTCCGAAATACAGCGTAGGGGCCGCCCGAAAAGGCAGCCCCTA
>NZ_BAAIGC010000049.1:0-24610 GCF_054653495.1 Nocardioides sp. AN3 | reverse complement strand
AACTGAGCAGCACGCCCGAGACGACAAGGTGGTGAGCGCAGTCCATGGGGCCAGACACATTCTTCGTCACTGCGCCGTATCGGCTCACCTTCGGTGAGTGGCCGAACGATCGCTGGATTCCAGCGGGGGAAGTGCATGCGCGCCATGCTGGCAGTGGTCGCACCGCATGCGGTCTCGTCGCGTTGGAGTGGCCGATCTTCTGGGGGCATGAGTTCGAGCCGGGACCTGAGTCATGTCGCGGGTGCCTTCGCATCGTGGGCGATGTCGCGGTGCGGGCGTGAAGCCCTGACGATGACAAGCTTCGCGCGCTGGTCTTGACGAAGGGCTCGGAGCGGACCGCGGCGGCGCGGCGAGCTGGCGGTAGCTCGGACACGTGACCGCCTGATCCCGCGGGTGAGTCTGGATCTAGTACGGGTAGAACCCCTGGCCGGACTTCTTGCCCAGGAGGCCGGCGTCGACCATGCGGTCCAGCAGCGGGGGCGGGGAGTAGAGGGGCTCCTTGAACTCCTCATACATCGAGATGCCGACGGCGCGGATGGTGCCGAGTCCGATCAGGTCGGACAGGGCGAGGGGGCCCATCGGGTGGCCGTAGCCCAGCACCATGCCCTTGTCGATGTCGGCGGCCGAGGCATAGCCGGCCTCATACATCCGGATCGCGGACATCAGGTAGGGCACCAGGAGGCTGTTGACGATGAACCCGGCGCGGTCGGTGGCCTCGATGGGCTGCTTGCCCAGGATCTGGGAGACGAAGGGTCTGCATCCGTGCCATCGTCTCGGGGGAGGTGGTCAGCGAGGGGATCAGCTCGACCAGCTGCATCACCGGGGGCGGGGTTGAAGAAGAGCACCCCCATCACGTGGGCCGCCCGGCCGGAGACGGCGCCGAGCTTGACGATCGGGATCGAGCTGGTGTTGGAGGTCAGGACCGCGTCGTCCTTCTCCAGCAGCGCACCGACCTGACGGAAGAGCTCGAGCTTGATGTCCTCACGCTCGGAGGCTGCCTCCACGACCAGGTCGCGGTCCTTGAGCTGTCCCAGCTCGGTGGCGACGGTGATCCGCTCCAGGGTCTGGGCCAGGTCCTGCTCGGTGATCTTGCCGCGGCTCGCTGCCCGCTCCAGGCTGCCGCGGACCTTGGTCTCGGCGGCCTTCGCGGCCTCCTCGGTGACCTCGACCACGACGGTGTCCAGTCCGGCCCGCGCGCAGACCTCGGTGATGCCCGACCCCATCAGGCCGCCACCGATCACGCCCACCTTCTCGATCATGTGTGCTCCTCTCCTCGGTCCGACGCAGCCTCTGCACAAGGTGCGTGGACGTCCAAGTATTCGGCAGAACGCCCCAGTATGCGGCGGGGTGCCTCGGCAAGCACTCGTCATTCGTCCAAAAGAGCGCCCCGGGTCACAGCACCCTCACCATTGAACGTCGAGGCAATGGATTCGTAGCCTCCAGCCATGGAGGCTTCCTGACGATCTCGACGGCTGGCCGCGACGTCGCCTCGAGCGAGGGGCCGATGGCGAGTCCCTCCGCCGGAGGCACGTCGGGGAGGCGCCTCGCCCACAGACGCCCACCTTCGCACCTCCTCTCCGCGGATGGCGGGCGCAAGCGGCTCGGGGACTCCTCTCCCCCCACCGGGTCCCCGAGCCGTGCCTCACGGCATTCATGCTCCAGCGCGGCATGTGCGGTGCGGTGTTCGCGGTCGTCGACACCAGGCAAGAAGGTCGGCGGAGCGTGAGTCGGCGCGGGGTGATGCGTACTTCTTCATCGGAGCCCTCGCGTCATTCGTCAATTTCACAATTGAGCAGGTTGTGACACGGCGCACAGACTAAACGGCACGTGGTCGCTGCATGGCTCGCCGCCTTCCTGTTGGGCCACTGAACATCTCAGTCGGCGCAACACCCTTCGATTCGTTCTGCGAGGCCCTCATGACGTCCCTCCTCCTCGGCGGGCTTGGTACTCCCGAGCTCATCCTGATCTTCCTCGTCGTCATCCTGCTGTTCGGCGCCACGAAGCTGCCCGACCTCGCGCGCGGCAGCGGACGCGCGCTCCGGATCTTCAAAGCCGAGACCAAGGGCCTCGTCGGTGACGAGGACGAAGCCGGACTCGACGCGCACCACACCGCCGCGCTGGCGCACAAGCACGCCGAGCTCGACGAGAGGCAGGCGGAGCTCGACGCGCAGCGCCACCGCCTGAGGCGCGAGCAGCCCTGACCCAGGATCGGCTGATGTCTCTCGTGCCCGTCGTCAACCTCTACCGGGGAGGCCCGCAGCACGCGGTCGGGGCGGATGGCCGGATGGCGCTCTCGGACCATCTGCGTGAGCTCCGTGCCAGGATCGTCCGGTCGGCGACCGCCCTCGCCATGGCGTTCCTCGTCGCGCTCTTCTTGTACAACCACCTCCTCCACCTCATCGTCGACCCGTACCACGAAGCGGTGGCCATCCTCGGAGGGAAGGTCGACGCGGAGATCGTGATGTCCGGCGTCAGTGCGCCCCTCATGCTGCAGCTCAAGCTGTGCGGCCTCGCAGCCGTTGTCATCTCGAGTCCCTACTGGCTGATGCAGATCTGGGGTTTCGTCGTCCCCGGTCTCACAGGGCGCGAGAAGCACTGGACTCGGGTCTTCGCCCTCATCGCCGGCCCGCTCTTCATCACCGGCGTCGCGCTCGGCTACTACGTCCTGCCCAAGGGCATCGAGGTGCTCCTCACCTTCACTCCCGACGGCGTGAAGAACCTGCAGGACTTCGGCGAGTTCTTCACCTTCATGATGCGGATGATGCTGGTCTTCGGGGTCGCGATGGAGATCCCGCTCTTCGTCGTCCTGCTCAACCTGGCCGGCGTGCTGTCGGGCAAGGTGCTCGGGCGGCACCGACCGTGGATCGTTGTCGGCACCTTCGTCTTCGCGGCCGTGGCGACGCCTTCGACCGACCCGTTCTCCATGCTGATGCTCGCCATCCCCATGCTGGCGCTCTTCCTCGTCGCTGAGGGGATATCGCGGGTCCTCGACCGCCACCGCGGGCGTGATGTCGCCAGTGGTGGGGCCGCCGACGACACATCACCGATCTGACGGCCGAGGTAGGTGCGATGTTCGGAATCGGACTGCCCGAGTTGGCTGTGATCGCAGTCGTGGCGGTCTTCGTCCTCGGTCCTGACCGTCTGCCAGAGCTCGCGAGACAAGCGGGCCGCCTCGTGCGGCTCGCCAAGGGATTCGCAGACGGCGCGCGAGACCAGTTACGCGACGAGTTGGGTCCGGACTATGCCGACCTCGAGCTCCGCGACCTCGATCCGCGCGCTTTCATCCGTGCCCAGATCGCCGAGGTGCTAGCTGAGGCCGAGGGCGACCCGAAGCAGGCTGTGCCATCCTCCAACGTCCCGCGCCATTCTCCGTAGAACTTCCAGCGGACGATGTCTCGTCCCCGGCGCACGCTGTGATGACGGAGATCCACACCGGAGGGGCGGGAGTGAGTGCGATGACCGCAGAAGCAAGGAGCGGCAGCAGGGCGCTGGCCGCCGAGCTGCGAGCGATCCTTCTCGAGCTGGCGCATCACCAGGACGAGTGCGCGGCGAACGAGGCGGCGGCCCAGCCCTACTGGGCGGCGTGCCCGCCTTCAGTTCACGGTCATCGTGCTGCCGCCGAGGCATTGCGCGACCAGGCGGACCAGCTGCTCGCCTGGCTCAGGTCAGCTGCTGCGTAGGTTCTGCGCGGACCTGTCCGACGGATCTGCGCCAAGGCCTGCTTGGGCTCGGCGAGCGAAGTCGCTGGAGCGTCCGCACGCTCTCAGGGATGCAGGACGATGCGGCCCATGACGTGACCGGTGGCGAGCTGCCGGTGCGCTGCCTCAGCGTCTTCGAGCGGCACGGCGCCATGGATCTTCACGTCAACAAGGCCACGATCGATGAGGTCCAGGCAGTCGACGAGCTCGAGGCGCGTGCACGCCTTCGACCCGACAAGGGTCAGCTCCCGGATGATGAAGGCGGCCGGAAGCACCTCCACCGGGTGGTTCTCCAAGTTCCCCACAACGACGACCGTGCCGCCTCGTCGGACCGCCCGGAGTGAGTCGGCGAGGCTGAAGGCGCTGGTGAGATCGAGTACGACGTCAGGCTGCAGCGCCCGGCGGCGGACCTCCGGTTCGAAGCGGCCGTCGCGCATGATCACCACGCGGTCGGCGTACGCCTCCAACTGCACGCTCTTGGTCGCACTCGACGTCACCGCGATCACCTCTGCTCCCATGGCGCGGGCGAGCTGAAGGGCATGCAGGCCGACGCCTCCGCTCGCGCCCGTGACCAGCACGCGCTGGCCGGCCGTGACGCCGGCGAGGCGCAGGGCATGGAGACCTGTCCCCACCGCGCACGCCGCAACTGCCGCCTGATCGAAGCCGACTCCGTCAGGGATGCGCGCCAAGCTCAGCTCGTCGACGACACAGAAGTCGGCGTAGCTCCCGTCGATCGACTCCCCGTACAGCACTCCAGACGAGCAGACGACACTCCGCCCGCGTAGGCAGGCATCGCATCGGTGACAGGATCGTCGATGCAGGCTCGCCAATCGGTCCCCGACGGCGAAGTCGACGACCCCCGGGCCGACGGCGACGACGGTTCCCGCCATCTCGTGTCCGATGATCGTGCCCAGGACCCGGTCGACCTGCCCCCGACGTCGCATCACGTCCTGCCCGCAGACGCCCGAGGCCGCGACACGCAGCAGAACCTCCCCAGGTGCCGGCGCCGGAACCTCGACCCGTCCCAAGCGGAGGACCTCGGGCCCACCGAACGTCTCGAGACGGTAGGCACGCATGGTCTTGGTGGAGACGTCGGGGAAGGTCACTCGGGGAACTCCGGCTTCTGACCGCGGCGGAACGCTTCGAGACCGATCATCTGGCTCGGGGAGGAGGTGAAGTACTCGGAGACCGCATGGGCCTCCTGCTGGAGGGCCTCGCGCATGGGGAGGTGGAGCCCGCGTTGCACTGCCCGCTTGGTCAAGGCCGTGCACCGCCTGCTCTTGTCGACGAACCGGCGGGCGAGCGCCCAGGTGCAGGCTTCGAGGTCGTCACGGGGCACAGCGGACAGGACCAGACCGATCTCGGCTGCACGGGCTCCGCTGATCCAGTCCGCAGCGAAGAGCATCTCCTTGGCCCGAAGCAGGCCGATGCGGCGCGGAAGGCGTTGTGTGGAGCCGCCTCCAGGCATGAGGCCGTAGGTCCCATGCTGGTCGCCGATGCGCGCGTCCTCTGCGGCCACAGCGAAGTCGCAGGCCAGCAACAGCTCCAGTCCTCCGGCAAGTGCCAGGTCATGGACCATGGCGATGACGGGGATCGGGGCATCCTCGATGAGGAGGAACAGTCGGTTGAAGCGCTGGACGAAGTCGAAGTAGCGGGCGTTGTCCTCGAGGATGTCGTGGAGATAGTCCAGGTCCGCGCCCGCACAGAACCCACGACCTGCCCCGGAGATGATCAGAGCCTTGACCTCGGGATCGGCCGACAGTTCGGTGACGACGTCGCCCAGCCCATCCATGAGCTCGCCGTTGATCGCATTCAAGGACTAGGGCCGGTTGAGCACGATGTGCGCGATGCCTTCGGCGATGCTGACCTCCACGACCGCCATCACGCATCTCCCCTCGATGACAGCGGTCGGGTGCTCCTCACCGACACGTCCGGCGAACCGGCGGCCGATCTCATCGGGACGTGAGGCGGCGCCTCAGTAGGACGGTCCACAGACCCTCCTGGCACACCACGCCCTGCTGATTGACGACACCGACCCGCGTCACGACGATGCCGCGGTCCGGCTTGCTTCGTGATGGCCGTACCTCCACGACCTCCTCGGTGACGCAGAGGGTGTCTCCAATACGGACCGGGGCAAGCAGGTTCCACTCCTTGATGCCGAGGAATGCGATCGCTGAACCCATCTTCCAGCCGAGAGACATCTCGAGGCCGAATGCGATCGCGAGCGCGCCGGGACCGTGGAAGATCCGACCTCCGAACTCGCTTCGCTTCGCGTACTCGTCGTCCGTGTGGAGCGGGTGCATGTCGCCCGACCACGTCGCGAAGGTCAGGACGTCGCCCTCCGTGATCGTGCGCCCGCGGCTGATCCAGCGGGTTCCGATCTCGAGGTCGTCCAGGTAGCGGACACCGTCCGAGTCGTAGGCGCCGAGGTGCGGGGGGACGGACTGCGGTTGCTGGGTCAATGTCGTTCACTCTCTCCATCCGATGGGAAAGGCTGATCGGCATGACGTCTGTTGTCGCGTCGTCGGTGTCGGTCAGCCACCCGGGCGTCGATCTTCATCCGCTCGTTGCATCGAGTGCCATTGGTGAAATCCCAAGAAGTCCGTGCCGAAGCGGTGACAGATCCGGTCGGCAGACAGCGCGCTCGATCAATATCGTCAGGGGGCCGGGCGGCCGGACGCGGGCCGGACGCCGGCCAGGAGACAAGGAGAGACGACGGATATGACTGAGCACGGTCGACCCAGCGACGGCACTGTGGCCGACGTCCTCGTTGTCGGGGCGGGTCCCTCCGGCGCCACGGCTGCGCGGATGCTCGCCGAGAGCGGCTTCCGCGTCACGTGCCTGGAGCAAGGCGGCTGGACGAGCCGTGCGAGCTATCCGAGCGAGAAGCCTGAGCGCGACGTCCTGATCAACAGCTCCTGGTCGCCCGATCCGAACGTGCGTCGGAGCAAGTGGGACTACCCGTGCGACGTGGAGGACTCCGAGATGCACCCGCTGAACTTCAACGGCGTCGGAGGAAGCACGGTGCTGTGGGGTGCGGAGTGGCCTCGGTTCGTGCCGTCGGACTTCCGGGTCAACACGCTGTACGGCGTCGCGGACGACTGGCCCCTCACCTACGAGGATCTGGCGCCGTACTACGAGCTCGTCAGCGAGATGGTCGGCACGTCAGGGCTCGCCGGGAACCCCGCACTCCCTGGTCCGGTCGAGCATTCGATGCCGCCCGTGCCGATCGGTCGCATCGGCCGCAAGGCCGCCGAGGGCATGAACAAGCTCGGCTGGCACTGGTGGCCCAGTGCACTGGCGATCAACACCCGCAGTCAGGGTGACAGGGGTGCTTGCGCCCGCTGGGCGACGTGCATGTCCGGATGTCCGGAGGGCGCGAAGTCGTCCTTCGACGTGGCGATGTGGCCAGCGGCTCTGGCGGCCGGCGTCACGCTCGTCACCGAGGCGAGGGTCCGCGAGATCACCGTCGACCAGGCTGGATTGGCGAACGGGGCGACATGGCTGGACACGGAGGGCGGTGAGCACCACACGCCGGCCAAGTCGGTCATCGTCTGCGGCAATGGCATCGGCACCCCGCGTCTCCTTCAGCTGTCGACCTCCGCGCGCTTCCCCGACGGCCTGGCGAACTCGTCCGGGCTGGTGGGCAAGCGGCTCATGATGCATCCCTACGTCGGTGTCATGGGCATCTACGACGAGGACATGGAGAGCTGGCTGGGGCCGTTCGGTTCGGTGCTTCAGTCACTGGAGTTCGCTGAGACCGACCTCAGCCGAGGGTTCGCACGTGGCGCGAAGTGGTGCGCGAACCCCATCCCCGGACCGATGGAGGTGCTGATGCGCTACTCGGACCTCCCGGTCGCGGAGCGGACGGGCGCCGCGGGTATGGCCCTGGTCGAGCGTGCGCTCGGTCGCTCCTTCGAGTGGGGAGCCGAGATCGAGGATCTCCCTGACGAGAACAACACGGTCACCCTGAGCTCGAATCTGGTGGACTCCTCGGGGCTTCCGGCGCCGAAGCTGACCTATCGACTCTCCGACGACAGCCGCCGCAACATGCAGTGGAACCTCGACCGGCTGCACGAGGCGCACCGGGCTGCCGGCGCGGTCGAGACGAAGGAGATCCCGTACATGCCGGCGATCGGCTGGCACCTGCTGGGGACCGCCCGCTGCGGCACCGACCCGGCGACATCGGTCGTCGACTCATTCGGCCGCGCCCACGACGTACCGAACCTGTTCGTCCTCGACGGGAGCGTCTTCGTGACCTCGTCCTCGGTCAACCCGACGCCGACGATCGTCGCGTTCGCCGCTCGTGCGGTTGAGCACCTGATCGACACGGCGAGCGAGCAGGCGGCGCCCGCATGAGCAACGAGACGGAACAGGTCCAGCTCCTCGAGGGCGCGCGGGAGGGCATCGCGCATGTCGCCGACGTGTTGCTGCCCGGGACGCAGAATCTCCCCTCCGGCCGCGACGTCGGCGTCCACCTCGAGTGGCTTGACCGCGTGCTGTCGGCTGATCCGCGCCTCTTCGACGTGGTGGTGACCGTGGGTTTGCGCGCGGCCGTTGGTGACACGTGCACGCTGGCTGATGTGGAGGAATCGGCCGGTGACCGGCTGGAGGACCTCGTCTTCGCCCTCAACTCCGCCTACTACATGTCCCCACAGGTGCATGCCGCGTTGGGTTACCCCGGTCAGAGACGACGGCCGATCTCGCAGGCAACGGCTGAGGAGCTCTGCTCGGAGGAATTGCTGGCGCCGGTGCGCGATCGGGGGCCGACGTACGTGCCGACGCCGTCCTGAGACTCGGGCCACGTGCGAACGATGCTGCCTCGAATCGGCGCCGCACTCGATCACGCTCACGCGCGGTGGCAGTCACCAAGCTGTTCAGTCGAGGTGTACGGGCACCACGTCGCCCACCGGTTCTGCGCCAGCGGCCTGCAGATCACGCGCCAGGCTCTCGTTGATGTCAACGGAGCTGCCGAACCTGTGGTAGCCGGAAGGGTCGGCGATCTGGACCTCGTGGTCACGCACGTCCTCGATCGTCAGGTCGAGGTTGGTGTAGCCCCTGGTCTCGGCGAGGAACATGCGGCTGACGTGTCCGCCTGCGGTGTTGTAGATGGCCGGCGGGTGGGCGCACCTGCTCGTGTCTCTTGACTGCGTGCGGCCGTGTTTCATTGCGCGGCCACTGGCCCGGAGTGGCGCTCGGCCAGGGCCGCGCCCGTCGCGTGCTGGTCACGTTCCTCTGCCGGCGCCGCCGGCGTCCTTCATGCGCTCGGAGAGGCGGCGCGCGATAGCGAGGTCGCGTGCCTTCGTCGAGTGCTGGTAGAGCAGTGCCATCGAAGGCGTGGAGTGGCCGAGACGATGCATCAGTTCTGCAAGCGACGCGCCTTCCTCGCCGGCCATGCTTGCAGCGGTATGCCGAAGATCGTGGATCGTCAGATCCTCGCGTCCGGCGATCCGACGCGCCTCCCGGAAGCCGTAGCCCTTCTTGCGGACCTGGCCGTCTGAAGCGAACGTCGTCGCGCGACCCCACAGGCTCGAATGGGCGAGGTGCAGGTCGCTCGCCGTGTGCCGGCAGATCGCCGGCCACCAACCACGACCACTGCCGACGACGACGTCGCTCAACCACTTCCAGGTCACAGTCGATTGACTGTGACCTGGAATTGCTCGGGGAGCAGCATCCCGGCCTTCAGCCCGCACCAGTCGGGCGGCGGGGGCCGGCCGGTCGACCTGCTCGGCGATCCGGGCGGAGACCGCCTCGAGGACGCCCGCGTCGGCGTCCTGTTCGCGCAGCCGCTCACAGGCCTCCCGGGCCCGCAGCTCGTGTTCGTGTCGACCGTTCTCGGTGTCCTCGCTGACGTCGACGAAGCCAGTGGCCTACGGTCCGCCGGACCTGAGCAAGGGGGCGAGCTCTGTGGTGTTCACGGCGGACCGGTGTCCGATCCTGAGGTCGGAAAACGGGGCCGAGCGACCCCGACGCAGGCGCGATAGCCTGCCCTCAGCGCAGTGTCGCCGGTCACGTCTCCTGGGAGGTCCTCGTGTTCGTCCCCTTCAGTGTCAACGACTTCCTCGACCGGGCGGTGGGGGTGTACGGCGACCGGGTCGGCGTGGTCGACGAGCCGAACCAGCCGGCGCCGTCGCTCGGGTCGCTGACCTACCGCGAGATGGGCGAGCTCGCCCGTCGCCAGGCGGCCAAGCTCGACGAGCTGGGCATCGGCTTCGGGGACCGGGTGGCCGTGGTCAGCCACAACAGCGCGCGGCTGCTCACCTCGTTCTTCGGCGTCGCCGGATACGGGCGAGTGCTGGTGCCGATCAACTTCCGCCTCCGGCCGGACGAGGTGAAGTACATCGTCGGCCACAGTGGGGCGCGGGTCCTCTACGTCGACCCCGAGCTGGACGAGACACTGGCCGACGTGACCGCGGAGCACCGGTTCGTGCTCGGCCGCGACGAGGACCTCTACGCCGAGCCGGGTGCGGAGCCCGTCGCCTGGGAGCGCGACGAGAACGCAACGGCGACCATCAACTACACCTCGGGCACGACGGCGCGCCCCAAGGGCGTGCAGATCACCCACCGCAACATCTGGACCAACGCGATCACCTTCGCGCTTCATGCGGGGCTGAGCGACCGTGACGTCTACCTGCACACGCTGCCGCAGTTCCACGCCAACGGCTGGGGGATGCCGTTCGCCGCGACCGGCCTGGGGATCGAGCACATCATCCTGCGCAAGGTCGACGGTGCCGAGATCCTGCGCCGCGTCCGCGACCACGGGGTCACCTTCATGTGCGCCGCGCCGGCAGTGGCGGCGGCGGTGCTGGACGCGGCGCAGAGCTGGGAGGGCGAGATCCCCGGCCGCGACCGGGTGCGGATCATCATGGCGGGCGCGCCCCCGCCCACGAAGACGGTCGTGCGCGTGCAGGAGGAGCTCGGCTGGGAGTTCATCCAGATCTACGGACTGACCGAGACCTCGCCGCTGCTGACGATCAACCGGACCCGGGCGGAGTGGGACGACCTGGACGCGGAGGAGCGGGCGCGCAGGCTGACGAGGGCCGGTGCCCCGGCGATCGGCGTCTCCCTCGAGGTCGACCCGGAGGGGGAGGTCCTGGCGCGCTCGAACGTGGTGCTCGAGGGCTACTGGGAGCAGCCCGAGGAGAGCGAGCGTGCGCTCAAGGACGGCTGGTTCCACACCGGTGACGGGGGCGTGATCGGCGAGGACGGCTACCTGACGATCAGCGACCGCAAGAAGGACGTGATCATCACCGGCGGTGAGAACGTCTCGAGCATCGAGGTCGAGGACGTGCTCTTCTCCCACCCCGCTGTCGCGGAGGTGGCCGTGATCGGCGTGCCGAGCGAGAAGTGGGGCGAGACGATCAAGGCGCTCGTCGTGCTCGTGCCGGACGCGAAGGTGACCGAGGACGAGCTGATCGCCTGGTGCAAGGAACGGGCGGCGGGCTACAAGGCCCCGACGTCGGTCGAGTTCCGCGCCGAGCTGGCCCGCACGGCGACCGGCAAGCTGCAGAAGTTCAAGCTGCGGGCGCCCTACTGGGAGGGCTACGAGCGCCAGGTGAACTGAGGCCTCAACGGCGCGCCAGCAGTCCTTCGGACCGCAGCTCGTCCTGGAGGGGTCCCGGCCTGACCCAGGCGACGTAGTCGCGGTCGGCCGGCTGCGAGAGCGCGACGGCGCCGGGGCGGCCGGCGGCGGGATGGCCGGGGCAGGCGATCACGATGTCGGAGCCCGAGTCGCTGCCCAGCACGGTCGGCAGCAGCAGCCAGGCGTAGCGGTTGCGCAGCGCCGGCTGCGCCGCCGGGTGGCGGGGGCAGCGCCAGAAGTAGCTGATCGTCGTCCCCGGGTGCTCGGCGACGATTTGGCGCAGCGTGCCGACGAGCGGCCGCGGTTGGGCACGGAGGTCGTGGAAGCGGCCTGAGGCGACGTTCGCGCTCGCTGTGCCGGCGAGACCGAGCGCGAGAACGACGCCGAGGACGACCAGCGGGCGGCGCGGGATGACGAGCAGGACCACGACGGGCACGAGCGCCACGAGGCTGGCGATCAGCCAGAAGCGCTGGTGGGGGAGTGCCCACCAGAACGCCGAGGCGCCTGGTGCATGTGCGGGCGTGAGGAACCCGCCTGTCGGGGCATCCGGGCCGAGCCACACGACGGTGACGAGGCAGACGACCAGGGTGACCGCGGCTCCGGCCCACAGCTGCCAGCGTCGGACGCCGACGACGATGGCGGCGAGGGCGACCAGCATGACCAGCGTGAACAGGGGATCGACGTACCGGCCGTAGATCCAGACGTCGAGGCGGACCAGCCCTGTCGTGGGCCGCAGGACCGACGGCTTGGCCATCGAGATGGCGCTGCCGGCGAAGAGCGCGCCGACGGCCAGCACGAGGAGCAGCGCGGGGCCGGCGACGAGCCGGCGCAGCTCGCGGACCGCGAGACTGACCACGACGACCAGGCCGAGCGACGCCAGGCCGGCGGTCGAGACGACCTGCTCCCACGACTGGCCCGTCACGGTGCGGGCAAGCACGCCCGGTCGCAGGTGCCGCACGAGAGACCCGAAGTCGTCGCCCTGCTGGAAGCCGCCGGGGCTGACCAGCAGGACCACGTGCAGCGCGATCCTGCGGGCCGCCCAGGAGAACGCGAGGAGCGCGACGATGCCCACCAGCCCGATGCGCACGTGCCGGAGGGTGAAGGCGACGAGCCAGACGAGCGCCGCCACGACGACGGTGATCATCCGCGCGTGAGTGAAGTAGGCGAGCGCGACACCGAGGGCGAGGAGCAGCACGCGTGGGTACGTCGGCCGCTCGGTGAGCCGGACGGCGGCCAGGGCGGTCAGCGCGACGACGAGCAGCAGCGGCTTCTCGGCCAGCGCGTACTCAGCCTGGACCGTGTGGGCCGGCAGCGTCATCAGCACGCCGGCGACCGTGACGGCCTGGGCGGTCGACAGCCCGAAGCGGGTGGCGACACGACTGAGGGGCCAGATCGAGGCCAGCCCCGCGGCGAGGCTGATGAGGAGCGCCGCGCGGTAGAACGCGACCGGGTCGGAGGTGAGCCACCACACCGGCGCGACCAGGATCGTCGGCAGCGGGAAGTAGCCCGAGCCGCCCACCTGAGGCGTCGGGTAGCCCAGCAGTGCCCGCCCGGGCATGAGGCTCTGCACCTCGTCGAAGTTGAACGACGGCGTTCCTGCGGCGAACGAGCTCCGCTCGACCCAGAGGTGGGCCAGCACCGCGGCGATGACGGCGGTCCAGGCGGCGATGCGCCACGCGCGTTGGTGAGGGGCGTCGACGGACGGTGCCGAGGCCACGGAGGGCGTGCTGACGGTCATCGCGAGTCAGCTCGCCGGCGCGGTCGCCGTGGACGGGGTGACCGTGCCCGCGGCGACGAGCTGGTCCTGGAGCGGGCCGGGCACGACCCAGGCATGGACGCGGCCGTAGGCGGTCTGGCGCAGCTCGAGGCTGCCCGGCGGGATGCTGCCGGAGGCCTCCTGACAGGCGATGGCGATGTCCACGTCGGTGGTCCGCGTCGACACGATGGTGGGCAGCAGCTGCCAGGCGAAGCGGTTGCGCTTGCCACCCTGCTGGGCGAGGGGCTTCGGGCAGCTCGCCTCGTAGCCGACGGTCGCGCCGGGGTGCTTCGCGAGGATGCTCCGCAGCTCGACCGCCAGGGGGCTGGTCACCTCGTGCGTGGCCTGGTAGTGGCCGGACGCACGGCCGGCGAAGAGGCTGCCGACAGTCGCCAGGAGGAGGACGACGGCCGCCATGACGAGGCCGGCACCGCGCCAGCCACGCACCAGTGCCAGGACGACGAGCGGCACCAGGGCCGTCACGGTGGCGATCAGCCAGAACCGGTTGTCGTTGGTGAGGCTGGGCACCACCCCCGGGGTGACGACGTGTGCCGGCAGTGCCCACTCCCACGGCATCGCCCCGGGGAGGTGGGCCGGGGTGATGAAGGACCCGGTCGGGGCCATCGGGGCGACCCAGAGCAGGGTGGGGACGGCGATCGCGAGGGCGAGGCACCACGAGGCGAGCACGGTCGTGCGGGACAGGCCGCGCACGATCGCGCAGAGGGCGAAGAGCGTGAGGAGCTCGAAGGCGGGATCGGCGTACCGTCCGTAGAGCCAGGCGTCGAGGCGGCGCCATGTCGTGGCGTAGAGCTGGTCGGACGTCGCCCAGGCCAGCGTGCTCCCGCCGAAGAGCGCGAGCGCGGTGAGGATCACGAGGATCGCGGGGCCCGGGGACCGGTGGCGCAGCTCGCGCACGGCCATCGCGGTGGCGACGACCAGGCCGACAACGGCGAGGCCGAAGCCGGACAGGAGCTGCTCCCACGCCTGGCCCAGACCGGTGCGCAGCATCATCGAGGCGTGGCCGAGCGAGAGATTGCCGAGGAGGTCGTCGCCCTGCACGAACCCCGCCGGGTTGACGAGGCCGTTGATGTGGCGGGCCAGCCGGCCGGCTGCCCAGGCCAGAGGCAGCAGCGTCACGAGGCCTACCAGTGCGGCCTGCCACCGGCGCAGCGCGAAGAGCATCAGCCACACCGTCGCCGCGGCGACGAACACCAGCATCCGCGCGTGGGTGAAGTAGGTGAGCGCGACCAGGGCGCCGAAGGTCATGGCCCGCAGGGCCGTCGGCCGCTCGCTCAGGCGCATCGCGGCGAGCACCGAGACGGTCAGGAGCAGGAAGAGCGGCTTCTCCGCGAGCAGGTAGCCGGCCTGCACGGAGCGTGCCGGAAGGGCCATGACGAGGGCGGCCACCGTGACGGCCTGGGGTGTCGTCAGGCCGAAGCGGCTGGCGATGCGGGCGAGCGGCCAGATCGTCACGAGCGCGATCAGCACGCCGATCGCGATGCCGACGCGGTAGAAGACGAACGGGTTCGACGTCAGCCACCAGACGGGGGAGACGAGGATCGAGGACAGTGGGAAGTAGCCCGCGCCTGTGATGTCGGGCGAGGTCACCCCGAGCGCAGCGCGTCCCGCCATCAGCGTGTCGATCTCGTCGTAGCTGAACGTCGGCATGCCTTTGGCGAAGGGGCCGCGAGCGACCGACAGGTGCACCGCTGCGGCCCCCAGGACGGACATGCCGGCAGCGATCCACCACAGGCGTGCCGAGCGCGGCGTGGAGGCCGGCCGCGGCTGCGCCGGTGCGGCCTCCTCGGTCAGCGTCATCGGTTCCTCCTGGTTAGCCTGTGCCCATGCCGACCCTCGCCGACATCGTCGCCGTGCTCGACGAGTGGTATCCGCCCTCCACGGCCGACGCCTGGGACGCCGTCGGGCTGGTGGGCGGCGACCCGGCCGACGAGGTCCGTCGAGTCCTGTTCGCCGTGGACCCGGCCCCCGTCGTCGCCCAGGAGGCGGCCGAGTGGGAGGCCGACCTGCTCATCGTGCACCATCCACTCTTCCTCAAGGGCATCCACGGTGTCGCGGCCACCACGCCGAAGGGGCGGACGTTCACGATCCTGGCGCGGGCCGGCTGTGCGCTGTTCACCGCGCACACCAACGCCGACCAGGCGGTCGACGGCGTCTCACAGGCGCTCGCCGACGCGATCGGCCTGAGCGACCAGCGGCCGCTGGTCCCCGCGGAGGCGCCCGGGACGGGCACCGGGCGGATCGGGACGGTGGCGACGACGACGCTGCGCGAGTTCGCCGCCGCGGTGGCGGCGGCGCTGCCGTCCACGGCGCACGGCGTACGCGTCGCGGGGGACCCCGAGCGACCGGTGTCCACTGTCGCGCTGTGCGGAGGTGCCGGCGACTTCCTGCTCGACCAGCTCGCGACGAGCGGAGCAGATGTGTACCTCACCAGCGACCTGCGGCACCACCCGGCGGCGGAGTTCCTCGAGAAGGACGGTCCCGCCCTCATCGATGTCGCCCACTGGGCGGCGGAGTGGACGTGGCTCCCGGTGGTCGCGGGGCGGCTCGCGGCGTCGCTGGGGAATAGGGTGGAGACCCGGGTCAGCACCACCGTGACCGACCCCTGGACCTTCCGAGCCTGACCCGTTCCGAGCCTGACCTAGGGAGCCTGCGCTGAAAGCCGACCCGTTCGCCCAACTGAAGCTGCTTGACATCGCGGAGCTCGACTCCCGCGCCGCACAGCTGCGCCACGCCCGCACGACGCTGCCCGAGATCGCCGAGATGGCGGCGATCGGTGCGCAGCGGCGCGTCGTCGAGGACCAGGCCCGCGACGCGCGCGTGGTCGTGGACGACCTCACCGCGGCCCAGGCCAAGGCCGACGCCGACGTCGAGGCCGTGCGCAACCGCCGCACGCGCGACCAGCAGCGGATGGACTCGGGCGCGGTGTCCAACCCCAAGGACCTGGAGCGGATGCAGCATGAGCTGGCCACCCTCGACCGTCGCGTCGGCGTCCTCGAGGACGAGGAGCTCGAGCTGATGGAGCAGCTGGAGGAGGCGCAGGGCGCCCTCACGGTGCTCGAGGAGCAGCTCGCCGGGTTCGACGAGCGGCTCACCGCGCTGGCCGAGACCCGCGACGAGAAGACGGTTGCGCTCGAGGCCCAGCTGGGTGAGATCGTCGCCGAACGGCCGGGGGCGGTCGAGGGCCTGCCGGCCGACCTGCTCGCGCTCTACGACAAGCTGCGCGAGTCCAAGGGCATCGGCGCGGCCGAGCTGCGCGCGCGTCGGTGCGGCGGGTGCCAGCTCGAGCTCGACACCGCCGAGCTCAACCGCATCAAGTCGCTGCCGAGCAACGAGGTCGTGCGCTGCCAGGAGTGCTCGCGGATCCTCGTCCGCACCAGCGAGAGCGGGCTGTGACCGGGCCGCAGCGCGTCATCGTCGAGGCCGACGGCGGCTCGCGCGGCAACCCCGGACCGGCGGCTTACGGCGCCGTGCTCCGGGACGCCGCAACCGGCGAGGTGATCGCCGAGGACGGCTCGCCGATCGGCGTCGCGACCAACAACGTAGCGGAGTACTCCGGGCTCATCGCCGGCCTCCGGCTCGCCGCCGAGCTCGCGCCCGGCGCCGACGTCGAGGCCCGGATGGACTCCAAGCTCGTCGTCGAGCAGATGTCGGGCCGGTGGCGGATCAAGCATCCAGCCATGGTCCCGCTCGCCGAGAAGGCACGCCTGCTGGCGCCCGAGGGGACGACGTACGTCTGGGTGCCGCGCGCACAGAACTCCCACGCCGACCGGCTCGTGAACGAAGCGCTCGACGGGATCCGCAGCGGTGTGACGCTGGCCGGTGCCGCCGCGAGCGACGCCGACGACTCGCTCGTCGAGGAGATCGAGGACCCGAAGCCGTCTGCGAAGACCTCGGCTCCGCCGGCGACGACGCTGGTCCTCCTGCGGCACGGCGTCACCCTGCACACGAGCGGCCGGCGCTTCTCGGGCGGTCTGAGCGGCGCCAACCCGGGTCTCTCCGACGAGGGGCGCGCCCAGGTGCGCGCCGCGGCGGAGTGGCTCGAGCCGCTCGCGGGCCGGGCCGCCGCCGTCGTCGCGTCGCCGGTCCGTCGCACCCTCGAGTCGGCGCAGATCGTCGCCGAGGCGCTCGACCTGCCTCTGGAGACCGAGCCCGGCGTCGCCGAGATGGAGTTCGGCCACTGGGACGGGCTGACCTTCGCCGAGGTCACTGAGCGGTTCGGCGAGGAGATGGAGCGCTGGCGTGCCTCACTCGACGCCGCGCCCGAGGGCGGTGAGTCCTTCCGGGCCGTGGAGAAGCGGGTCGTTGAGGCGCTGGTCCGGATCCGGGAGCGGTACGCCGGCCAGACCGTCATCGTCGTTAGCCACGTCACCCCCATCAAGACGGTGGTCTCCCACGTCGTCGACGCGCCGCTGGAGTCGCTCTTCCGGATGGAGCTCGCGCCGGCATCGATCAGCGTGGTGTCGTTCTACGAGGGACCGGACGGAGTCGAACGTCCCTCGCTGCGGCTCTACAACGCCCTGCCGCCCGGTCGCAGCGGGTTCGACCCTGTGCCGACCCAGTGGTGATGCCGTCCGCCGAGGCCAGGGCGCTCAGAGCTCGCTGACGACGACGTCCAGCTGCGTGCCGGCCTTCCCGGGCGCGCCGGCCTCCACCGTCCAGCCGAGGTCGCGCAGGACGTCGGCGAGTGCGCCCGGGGTGCGCGGGGCCGCGCCCGCCTCGAGCATGGCCCGGGTGATCCGGCCCTTGGTCGCCTTGTTGAAGTGGCTGACCACCTTGCGGACCCCGCCGACCTCGTGGAGCACGCGCACGGTGGCGACCCGGGCCGCGAGGTCGGGCGAGGGTCGCCAGAAGGCGGCGTACGTCCCGGACCGGAGGTCGACGAGCAGCCCCGTGCCGAGGGCGTCCCGCGCCGCGTCGTCGAGGTGCGAGCGCCAGTGCGAGGCGACCCCGCCGAGTGCGGGCAGCACCGCGTCACCCGAGAGTCGGTAGGACGGGATCCGGTCGGCCGGCGAGACCAGTCCGAAGAGTGAGGAGGTGACCAGGATCCGCGAGGAGGCCCGCCGCCTCGCCGCCGCCGAGAGCGTGTCGAACGCGAGGGCGTCGTACAGCACGCCGGTGTAGATGCGGTCCGCCCGCGCGGTCGGCGCGGTGCGCAGGCGCGCGTTGAGGCCGATCAGCTCAGGCTGCGTCTTCGGCACGCCGAGGGTGTCCGCGGCGGCCGTCGGGTCGCCGGTGCACAGGTCCACCAGGGCGTCCAGCACGGCCCCGCGCGCCTTGGTCAACATCGGCAGCGAGAGGGCGTCGAGGTCGAGCGAGCTCCCGCGGCTCGGCGCGTACTTGCCCTCGGACGGCGGCAGCATGATCAGCACGGCGGATATCGTGCCGGTATGCCGAGCGGACAGGTCATCCGGGTCAGGACAGACGAGAGCGGCGTGGCGGCGGCCACGCTGCGCAGCGCAGTCGCGAGGATCCAGCAGGAGCTGGGGGTGAGCGAGGAGTTCCCCCCGGAGGTGGAGGAGGCGGCGCGCGCCGCGGCGGCGAGCCCGAGACTCCCCGACTCCGACCGCACGGACCTGCCGTTCGTGACGATCGACCCGGCCACCTCGATGGACCTCGACCAGGCGCTCCACCTCGAGCGCACGGGCGACGGCTACACGGTGCACTACGCGATCGCCGATGTCGCCGCGTTCGTGGCTCCCGGCGACCCCGTCGACGTCGAGGCCCACCGCCGCGGCGAGTCGCTCTACGGCGCCGACATCAAGATCCCGCTGCACCCGAAGGTGCTCTCCGAGGACGCGGCCTCCCTGCTGCCCGACCAGGTGCGCCCCGCCCTGCTGTGGACGATCACGCTCGACGCGACCGGGGACGGCACGAGCGTGACCGTCGAGCGGGCTCGCGTGCGGTCGGTCGCCAAGCTGTCCTACGCGGGCGTGCAGGAGATGTTCGACAACGACACCTTCGACGGTCCGTACGCCGACTCCCTGCGCCTGCTCAAGGAGATCGGGGAGAAGCGCGAGGCCCACGAGGTGGCCCGCGGTGGCGTCAACCTGCCGCTGCCCGATCAGGAGGTCTCGGTCGAGGGCGACCAATGGCACCTGGAGTACCGCAGCCAGCTGCCCGTCGAGCGCTGGAACGCCCAGCTGTCGCTGCTCACCGGCTTCGGCGCGGCCTCGCTCATGGTCTACGCGAAGGTCGGCGTGCTGCGCACCCTGCCCCCGCCGGACCCGCGCGACATCAAGCGCCTGCACCGCACCGCCCGTGCTCTCGGGCTGGAGTGGCCCGCGGAGCAGCTCTATCCTGACTTCATCCGGTCGCTGGACCCGTCCGACCCGAAGCAGGCGGCCATGGTGGTCGCCTGCACGCGGCTGCTGCGCGGGAGCGGGTACGCCGCCTTCGACGGCGAGCTGCCCGAGCTGACCGTGCACAGCGCGCTGGCCTCGGAGTACGCCCACGTCACCGCGCCGCTGCGCCGGCTCGTCGACCGGTACGCCGGCGAGATCTGTCTCGCCCTCTGCGCCGATCAGCCGGTGCCCGGCTGGGTGCACGACGCGCTCCGGTCGGTGCCCGACGTCATGCGCGACTCCGGCCACAAGGCCGGCGCCTACGAGGGCGCGATCCTCGACCTCGTCGAGGCCGGCGTGCTCGCCCCGCACGTCGGTGAGACGTTCGCCGGGGCCATCGTGGAGCTCGACGAGCGCGAAGAGGGGCGCGGCACCGTGACGATCCAGGAGCCGGCCGTGGAGGCCAAGGTGACCGGAACCGCTCCGCTCCCACTCGGCACCGATGTCACCGTCACGCTCACCAAGGCCGACGTCGACACGCGGACGGTGGCCTTCGAGCTCAGGTGAGCGGTCGACGGGGGTCGCTGCGGCGCAGCCTGATCGCCCGGGTGGCGATCGGGACGCTGCTGGCGGCGGCCGTCGTGATCCTCTCCGGCGGACCGGCGCTGGCGCACGCCGAGCTGGAGGGCAGCGACCCAGCACCGGGCGCAGTGCTCGCCACCCCGCCGATCGTGGTGTCTCTGCGGTTCAGCGAGCGTGTCACGACGTCGGCCGGCGCCGTCCGCGTCTTCGCGCCCGACGGCAGGCGCGTGGACAGCGGTCGGGTGCGGGTCGACGGCAGGTGGGTTCGCGCGGATTTCGACGGCTCCCCACGAGGCACCTACCTCGTGTCCTGGCGGGTCGTCTCCGATGACTCCCACCCCGTCTCAGGGGTGTTCACCTTCTCCGTCGGGGCGCCCAGCGCCGCGCCGGCCGCGCCCGGGGAGAACGCCGACCGTGGGCTCCAGGTCGGGCTCGGGGTCGCTCGGTGGGTGGGCTACCTCGGCGCTGCCGTGCTCGTCGGTGGTGTGGCGTTCCTCTGCTGGTGCTGGCCCGACGGTTGGCGCAGTCGGCGCGCGCCGCTCCTCACGCTCGCCGGCGCCGGCGCGGTCCTCCTCGCCTGCGCCGTGTCACTGCTGCTCAAAGGCCCGTTCGACGCCGGGCTGGGCTGGAGCGCGCTCGGACGGGGCGAGCTTGTGCGAGAGGTGCTCGACACGACGTACGGTCGAGCGACTCTGAGCCGCGGCCTCCTCGCACTGCTCCTCGGCCTCCTGGTCGTGGGGCGGGGCGGGCTGTCGGTGCGCGAGCTCGGCGCGTACGGCGGCCTCCTCGGGGTCTGCATCGCCGTGTCGTTCGCGCTGTCCGGGCACGCCGTGGCGGGGGATCTGCACCGGCTCGCGCTGGCGAGCGAGACCGTGCATGTCCTGGCGATGTGCCTGTGGCTCGGCGGACTGGTGATGCTCGTCGGCGGGGCGGTGTGGCGAACACCCGGCGCCCGCACGGTCCTCCTGCGGTTCTCCGCGGTGGCGATGGGCAGCGCGATCGCGCTCGTCGTGACCGGTCTCTTCCAGACCTGGCGACAGGTCCGATCGGTCTCGGCGCTGGGGCCGACGACCTACGGCCGGGAGCTTCTCGTGAAGGTCGCCCTCGTCGTGCTCGTGCTCGCCGTCGCGACCGGGACCCGTCGGCTCCTGGGCCGCGAGGGACCGCTCGCGTCGCTGCGACGGTCGGTCGCCGTGGAGGCGGTCCTCGTGCTCGCGATCCTGGCGGTCACGTCGGGGCTGGTGGCGACCGAGCCGGCGCGGTCGGCGTACCACCGCGACGCCGGGCCTGGCTCCGCGCCGCCGGCCCGCTGAGCGTCAGTCGCCCGTGGCCACCGGAAGGTCCAGGTTGCTCCACTGCGACCACGAGCCGGCGTAGAGCGCGGCGTCGATGCCGATGACGGCCAGGGCCGCGATCTCGTGCGCGGCGGTGACGCCCGAGCCGCAGTAGACGGCGACCGGTGCCCCGTTGCCCGCGCCGAGCGCGTCGAAGTGCGCCCGCAGCTCCTCGGCCGTCCGGAACCGTCCGTCGTCGGCGAGGGTGGCGGTCGTCGGCGCGCTCACCGCGCCGGGGATGTGCCCGGCCTTGGGGTCGACCGGCTCCACCTCGCCGCGGAACCGCTCGGCGGCGCGGGCGTCGAGGAGCACGCCGGGGAAGTCGCCGGCCTCTTCGACCGTGATCGTCGGGAGGGCGCCGGCGGTTAGGGTCACCGACCCCGGCTTCGGTGTGACGTCGTCGGTCGCCAGCGGCAGGCCGGCGGCCGTCCAGGCCGGCAGAGCGCCGTCGAGGAGACGCACGTCGGGGAGCCCCGCCCATCTCAGCAGCCACCAGGCGCGCGCGGCGGACAGGTTGCCCTCGCCGTCGTAGACCACGACCGAGACGCCGTCATCGATGCCCCAGCGGCGGGCCGACGCCTCGAGATCGGCCAGTGTGGGCAGCGGATGACGGCCGTCGGTGGGACGGCCGTGCGCGGCGAGCTCGGTATCGAGGTCGACGTACACGGCGCCCGGCAGGTGGCCGCGCAGGTACTCTGTGTGGCCCGGCGGCCCGCCGAGCTTCCAGCGCACGTCGAGCAGCACGGGCGGTCGGTCGGAGGCGAGCGCGTCGGCCAGCTCCGCTGCCGTGATGAGTACGTCCACATCGTGAGTCTGTCAGCCCCTGTGAGCCCCGGGGCCGGGCGGCGTGGAATCCTCGTCGCGACGAGAGTGTTGGTGAGGACGTGGAGACGAAGACGCACGTGGTCGAGGACCAGTTCCGAGCGGCCATGCGGCATGTGGCCAGCCCGGTGGCGGTCGTGACGACGTACGCCGGCGACCAGCCCCACGGCACGACTGTCAGCGCCTTCATGTCCTTGTCGATGCAGCCTCCGATACTGCTGGTCTCCCTCGACAACCGCTCGTCGCTGCTGCCGCTGATCACCGTTGGGTCGCCGGTCGGGATCAACATCCTGGCCAGCGGGCAGACCGATCTGGCAACGCTGTTCGCGACGCGGGGCGCCGAGCGCTTCGCCGCCACACCCTGGTCACTGCGTGACGGTGCCCCCGCCCTGGACGACACCCATGCCTGGGTGTCCACCCGAGTCGGCTCGCTCGTCCCTGCAGGCGACCACACGCTCCTGCTGTGCGACGTCATCGGCGCGGCGCACGACACGCGTGAGCCGCTCGTCTACCACCAGCGCGCGTACGGGACCCACCTGCCGCAGTGACCGGTGCGCCGGGCCCTGCGGTCCGCCCGTGGCCCGGCCGCGTTGCGGGTAAACCTCACCCATGACCGATGAGATGAGCGCTGAGAGGCTCGAAGCGATCCAGGCCGTGGTCGACCGTGTCACCTCCTGGCAGGACGGCGCGACCGAGGGCACGGTGGTCGAGGAGCTGCGCAAAGGGTTCACCCAGGCAGGGGTCGACGTCTCCGGGGACGATGTGACCCGGCTCGCCGACGCGATCGAGAGCCGACACGGCGCCGTCGCGGCGAAGGACGTGCTGTCGGCGTGAGCTCTGACGAGGTGAGCGGGCCGGACCAGGCGCACCGTCGCCCCGTTGGAGTCGACGACGCCACGGTCGAGGCGCTCGGGAAGCTGTCCGAGGCGCTCGAGGCGGTGGAGGTCGCGAGGGGCCACCTGTATGCCTTCCACCGGCTGTCGGGCACGACCGACCTCACGCTCGGCGACGCGGTCGGCCAGCTGCGCTCGGCGGGGCACGCCGAGCTCGCCGACCGCATCGGCACCGAGCTGGTGGGGCGCAACGTCATCCCGGGGCACTGGACGTTCCAAATCGTCGAGGCGTACGACGAGACGTACTACTCCGTCTTCAAGGATCTCGAGCAGCTGGCGCGGGACCAGCTCGTCGAGGGCAAGCGACACCTCTATGAGGCGGAGATGAAAGAGGACCGTCGTACTCATGGGCGTCCCGGCCACGAGGCACGCCCCGAGGAGCTGTGAGGCGGTTTGGTGCTGACCGTGCCTTGACCGACGACGCTCTCCAGGACGAGGGTCCCGCACGTGCTTCAGTCGTGGACGCCGCCTCCGAGTTCGTGCGCGCCGAAGCTGCGGCGATCGGAGTGCTCCCCCTGCTGGGGACAGGGTCGACCGACTCGAGATACCTGCGGGTGATGGCCGGCACCGCGGCCTCCGGTTTCACTCCGTTCCTCACCGCATCCGCCGAGGTGTCGTCGACGGCTTTCACCCTGCCGATGAATGCGTGCACGTCGATGACCTGCTTCTCGCCATCCGGTTCCATCTGTTCGTCGCACGGCGCGCACGGTCGTGTGAGGGCAGACGGCTGGGTGTTGAGCGGCGCCGGTGATGAGCGGGCGCCATCAGCCGCTGTCTTCCGGCTGCCCTTCGGCTGTCACGACGCGGCGCGTGCCGTCGGTGTCGGTGATCCATTGGTAGCGGTGTTTGCTGGTCCAGAGGTATTCACCTGGGCCGAGTCGGACGTAGCTCCAGTGGCCGAAGGTCTTCACTCGGTGGTGGCGTCTGCATAAGGGTGCGAGGTTGTCGGTGGAGGTCTGGGCGTCGGTTTCGTCCAGGCTGTCGGGCTTGTCGGGTTTGCGCTTCTTCTCGTCGTAGGGCTCGATGTGGTCGATGTCGAGCTTCAACGACGGCCGGTCGCAATGGGGGAAGACGCAGGTCGGGTTGGTGGCGGTGACGTGGTCGCGGACGCGGTCTGAGGGCTCATAGCCGGTGGAGTGGAGGGTCTCGGCGAGGTCGAGGACGGGTTTGACGGTGATGTGTGCGGTGCTGGTGCTGCCGCACCAGTGTCGGATCTGGTCGGTGGTGACCGGTCCGAGTGGGTAGCCGGTGTGGCTGTGCAACATCCCGATCAGCTCGTCCGCGCCTGCAGCAGGCGGGTTGCCGGCGTTGCCGCCGGTGCCGCCGCCGCCGCCGCTGCCGCAGCGGTTGCTCGGACCGGTGCTGGTGAGGGCGGCGTGGGTGAGGTGGAGGTGGAGGACGACCTGCCGGCGGCGGGGTTCGACTCCCTCGGGGGAGGGTGATGGTCTCACCGCGGGCGAGCATGCCCAGGGCGGTGGCGCGGCGTACGTCGAGGGGGCTGGTGTCTCCGGCGGTGGCGAGGTCGGCGGCGTAGTCGGCGAGCTTGGCGTCGAGGTCGAGAGCGTCGGCGGCGTCGAGGATGGCGTCGAGCCGGCCGGTGGCGAGGATGCCGGCACCGTGTTGGTCGAGGTTGGTGATGGC
>NZ_BAAIGC010000048.1:0-24889 GCF_054653495.1 Nocardioides sp. AN3 | reverse complement strand
CATCGCTTGCTTCGTCTAGGCGGGAGGCCGGCTTGTCTTGTCCCGAGATCAGTTCGGGACAGCCGGCAGGGAGGGGGCCGCTGAGGACCGGAGTTGCCGATCGAGCAGGTCGGCAAGGGATCCGACTGCTCGCAGGGTCGGCACGGCGGCCCCGGTGAGGTCGGCAAGTTCGATGACCGCGGTCAGCAGTACGTCGAACTCGAGCGGCCGACCACGTTCGAGGTCTTGCAGGGTGGAGGTCTTGTGCTCGCCAGTCCGCTCGGCACCCGCGAGACGGCGTTCGATGGACATGTCCGGACGGGAGCCGAGGCGCTCGGCCACGTCGAGCGTTTCTTCCATCATCGCGGTGACCAGGGCCCGGGTTCCGTCATGTCGGCAGATCCCGGCCATGGTCGCCCGGGTCAGCGCACTGATGGGGTTGAACGAGATGTTACCCATCAGCTTGATCCAGATGTCGTTGCGCAGGTCCGCCTCGACCGGGCACTTGAGCCCGCCGGCGACCATCGCGTCGGAGAACTCCACGCAGCGCTCGGAGATGCTGCCGTCCGGCTCGCCGATCGAGAAGCGTGTTCCTTCGAGGTGACGCACCACGCCGGGCTCTTCGACCTCGGTCGCGCAGTACACGACACATCCGATTGCCCGCTCGACCGGGAGCACGGCGCTGACTGCGCCGGCCGGGTCGACACTCTCGATGCAACGGTCTTCGTAGCGGCCCTTAAGACCGTGGAAGTACCACCACGGGATACCGTTCTGCGCGGCGATGATCGTGGTGCGCTCTCCCATGAGCGGCTGGATCAGGGGACGGGCGGAAACGTAAGCGTTGGCCTTCAGGCCGAGGAAGATGTGGTCGACCGGCCCGATAGAGGTTGCATCGTTCGTGGCGTTCGGATGCGCCGTGAAATCGCCCCGGGGGCTGAGCACGCGCACGCCGTTGGCCTGCAGCGCCTCGAGCTGGGGACCTCGTGCGATGAGGTGGACCTCCGAACCTCCACGCGAGAGACAAGCACCCACGTAGGCGCCGATCGCTCCTGCGCCAACAATCGCTACTCGCACAACAACTCCTTGTATTCGTTATACAGAGTACCTAAACTGAATCACATTGCCGCCAAGACTGCAAGGGGATGACATGCAGGGAACGTGCCCATGAAGGCTCGCGTCGTTCTGCTCGTGCCCATCAAGCCCCTGTCGAGGGCGAAGACACGTCTGCGCGCCTCGGCCCCGTCTGGAGGGCGCAGCCTTGCCGAGCACATGGATCTCGTCCTTGCCATGGCGGTGGACACCGTCGTGGCCGCGCGAGGCGCTGCCGGAGTGGCGGGAGTTGCTGCGATCACCTCTGACCGCCGGGTGATCACTGCGATGACCGAGCTGGGAGTGGAGACGATCCTCGAGCCAGGACAGCTGGGGCTCAACGATGCGCTCGACCTGGGCTCCCGAACGGTGCGCGCCACGAGGCCTGAGGTCCAGATCGGCGCGCTGAACGCCGACCTCCCCTCCCTTTGCCCGGCTGAGCTGTCGGCAGCACTTCGCCTCGCGGCAGGCAGACACGCCTTCTGCCGCGACCGCGCGGGCACCGGGACCACACTCCTCCTCGCAGGAAGGGGCCAGGACCTTGATCCGAGGTTCGGCCCGTGGTCAGCCTCCGCCCACCTCACATCCGGCGCAACCGAGCTGTCCGGGCCTTGGCCGAGTCTGCGCTGTGATGTCGACACCGAGAGCGATCTCGCTGTTGCATCGAGCATCGGGCTCGGCGCACAGACTCGGTGGAGGCTCGCGGCCCTAGCGCAGAGTCAGGGGCAAACAGGCTCCTGACGGGGCCGTCTGACCAGCCGCGCCGAAGTCAGGACACTGATGAGCAGGCCCAGCTGAAGGGCGGGGACCCATGCCGGCGCATAAGAGCACATCAGCGCGCCGGCCACTGCTCCCCCGACGAGCGCGAGCAGTGATGCGGCCGAATGGCGCAGGTCGCCCACGCTCCGGCCTGAGGCAAGAGCGACGACCAGCGTCGTCAGAGTGCCGGTCAGGTACGTCGTGGAGAGTCCCGTGACGCCGAACCTCTGGACCGCGCTTGACTGGATACCCAACGCTGCTGCATTCAGCATCAGCGCGAACCAGACCGAGTCGCGATGAGTGCCCTCGGTGGCCCACCACCACACGGCAAAGGTCGACAGAACGGCGAGTTCGACACAGAGCGCTCTCGTGACTCCCCGTGGCCAGGCCGGGTCGTCGTCGCTCCCCCGTCCGGACATGGACACCCGTGCGCCCAACCAGGCTCCCATGACGAAGCTGCCGATCGCGGTGACCGTGTGCGCGGCCAGCACGGAGTTCGCATGCGCTACGGCCACGCCGAGGAGAACGAGGTTTCCGGTCATCACACTGGTGAAGGCGCCTCCGAGGGCGAGGAAGCCCACCGCGTCCGTCGCCCCGCTCGTCACGACGAGAATCAGTGTGCGCACGTTGCGTGACCTCTCGGGAGTCACGCGTTCCCTACCGATCCAGGAGCAGCGGTGCCAGGTCGCGTGGCGGTCGCTCCACCGCCGGCGTCGCGGCCTTGCCGACCGCTATCGCACCCATCGGCTCCCAGTCGTCGGGAAGCTCGAGCACGCTACGGACCACCTCAGGACAGAACAGCGTCGACGACACCCAGGCCGAGCCGACGCCCTCCGCTGCAAGTGCGACGAGGAAGTTCTCAATGCCGGCGCCCATCGACAGCAGGAACGTCGAGCGCTCTGCAGTCGCACGCCGCGCGTCGGGATAGGAGTGGCTCGCGTCCGTGACAAGGCACGGTACGACGACGAGCGGCGCATCGCGCAGGACATCGCCACGCCGCGACCAGGCGTCGATCTGGTCGTCGGCGTAGCCATCACGGGCATGGTCGGCCGCCCAGAGCGCATCCATCATCTCGCTCAAGAGCCCTCGGCCCTCCTCGGAGGAGATGACCACGAAGCGCCAAGGAACAGAGTCTTCGGGCGCCGGCGCGGTCACAGCTGCCGCCAGTGCTCGGCGCAGCGATGCGGGGTCCACCGGACCTGGAGCGAAGCTCCGGACCGTCCGGCGGGCAGCCGGGGCCGACCGCATCGCCTCCTCCGTGCCGAGCCGGAAGAGGTCGTCGGCGGGAGTCCGGACCAGAGCTTTCGCTCCCGGCCCGTCGTCCTCGGTGACGAGGTCATCGAGGCCTCGGATCACAGCCACCGGTCGTCCGCTGAGCTTGCCCTTGACGGTCTCCGCGGTGGCGGCGAGCTCGTCGGCCACCGCGATCACGGTGACATCCAACCTGTTGCCGTAGGAGTCGACAGCTCCACGGAGGTCGTCGAGCGGAGCAAGCCCCGCGGCGCCGATGGCGACATCAACGACACCTTCGCGCCATGGGCGTCCGAAGGTGTCGGTCACCAGCACGCCCACGCGCACTCCGAGCCTCTCCAGAACACCTGCGCGGATCCGCCTCGCAGACTCGTCCGGATCGAGGGGGAGAAGCACCACGGTGGCGGGGTCGGTGTTGCTGGCGTCGACGCCCGCCGCGGCCATCACGAAGCCGTGATGTGTCTCGACGATGCGGGTGTCCCCTCGGCTGGCGACGAGCCGGACCATCTCCTCGTCGATCGCCTGCTCACGCGACTCGGCCCGGCGTACCCGGCCCTCTGCTTTGCTGACGATCTTGCTGGTGACAGCCAGGATGTCGCCATCTTGGAGTCCGAGCTGCAACGCGTCCAACAGAGCTGCGATGTCATCGCCAGGCTGGACCTCCGGTATGCCTTCGACAGCCCAGACCTCCAGCCTGCTCATTCCTCAGTCGTCCCGACGGCGGCGGAGTCGAGGAACCACAGAGTGCGGTCGAGACCCCGAACGCCCGCTGCAGGGACGTCGAAGGCGGAGGCGCCGGCCAGCACACGCGCCACAGCCTCCGCCTTGCCTTCGCCGGTGGCGAGCAACCACACCTCCCGCGACTCGCACAGTGCCGGGAGAGTGAGAGTGATCCTCGTCGGCGGCGGCTTGGGGCTCCCGTGCACCGACAACGCGGTCAGGGCCTGCTCCTGCACGGCGTCGAGTCCGGGAAAGAGCGAAGCGACGTGGCCGTCCTCGCCGACGCCGAGGAGACAGACGTCGAACAGCGGCTCTCCCTCGACACGATGGTCGGCGATCAGCTGGCGATAGGCACGCGCGCTGATCCCCGCATCTGGGCCGAACTTTCCGTCTGAGGGCTCCATCGGGTGCACTCGGCCGGGGTCCACGTCGAGGTGGTCGAGCAAGGCGCGCCGCGCCTGGAGCTCGTTGCGATCAGGGTGGGACCCGCCGACGAACCGGTCGTCTCCCCAGAAGAAGTCCACCGCGGACCACTCCACATCGTCTCGAGCAGGTGCGATGCGAACCTGCTCGAGCACCGCGATGCCGGTCCGCCCACCGGTCAGGACCACCGACGCTGATCCTCTGAGGGCCTGAGCCCCCGCAAGGGTCTCGATGAGTTGTCCGGCGACTGCCTCGGCAACGCGCTGGGCGTCGTTGTGGACAGTGAAGCTGGGGTGGGTCTGGGCACGCATAGGTCTTCCTCCTAGATCCAGGGCCATTTCGAGCCATCGGGAAGGCCGCTTCGAGCGACGATCGCGTCGGCCGCGGCTTGAGCGCGTGCGTAGAGGTCCTTCTCGTCGATCGTGGTGATCACGTAGTTGTCGACGACCTTGTGCCCGTCGACGAACACCGTGTGCACGCCGCGTCCGTCGGCAGACCAGACGAGTTGGTTCGCGACGTTGAGCAGCGGTGTCCACTCAGGGCGCAAGCGGTCGTGAAGGACGACGTCTGCCCGCTTGCCCGCCTCGAGTGACCCGATCTCGTCCTCGGCTCGGAGCGCTCTTGCGCCGCCGAGGGTCGCCATCTCCAAGGCCTTCTCAGCGGGCAAGAGTGCCGGATCCCGGCGGGCGTCCTTGAAAAGGCCAGCAACGAGGTACGTCGCACGCATCATATCTGCGTAGTTGGACGCGTTGTTGCCGTCGATCCCGATCGCGACGTTGACGCCCGCCTCGATCAGCTCAGGGATGCGGCCGATCTTGGTCATCCCTATCGAGCAGCGAAGGGCCGACGACGGGCAGTGCGCGACATGGGTCCCAGTCTCGGCGAGCAGAGAGATCTCGTTGTCGTCGACGTGGACGGCATGGGTGACGACACAGTTGTCGCCCAGCACGCCGAGTGAATGCAGGTGCTCGATCGGACGCTCACCGAACTCCGCGAGGAACCGGCGAGGATCTCCCTCGGCATGCGACATGTGGAAGTTCATGCCCGTGTCCCAGTCGCGGGCCATCTTCGCGGCCGCAGACCAGAGCCCGTCGGTCGACGTCGCATGGCCCAGGAGGAGGACCCAGGCCTGGATCCGGCCGTCGGCGACGCTGCGGTGGTCCTTGAGCGTCTGTTCGAGCTGGTCGATCGCTTGGGCCGTCGTACGACGAAGAGCTATCGGCTCCTGCGGCTTGTCCCAGATGAACTTGCCCACGCGGCCTCGGATGCCGATGCCCACTAGTGCGTCCACGACGGCGTCGACGTGCTTGACGGTGCCGGCCTCGAGGAAGGTGGTCGTCCCAGACTTCAGCATCTCGGTCGCACATAGCTGTGCCGAGAGCCGCTCCTCTTCCTCGGTGTAGGCCGCTAACAGCGGATCCAGCCACGTGTGGATCAGGTCCTCGAACGGGAGGCCTTCGGGGACATAACCTTTGGTCAACGGCTCACCCGTGATGTGGATGTGCGTGTTGACCATGCCCGGCGTGACCACGAAGCGACGGCCGTCGATCACCTCACGCGCCTCGAAGCGCTCGGCCAGAACCGCAGTCTTGCCGACCTCGACAATGCGACCACGAGCGATCGCGATCGTGGCATCGGTGACGACCTCTCGTCGCGGGTTCATGGTCACGACCATGGTGTTGTTGATGAGCGTGTCGACTGTCTGCCGCGGCACGGGGACTCCTGCTTCCTGAGGGTGGTTGATCGAGATTCGCTCAGCCGTAAAGCTGGTCGTGCGTCTCGGTGACCGCGATCGCAAGACCGTCGGCGGAGGCGAGGCCGAGCTCCTCGACGATGCGGTTGCGTACCATCTTCACGGCCGTTGTGGCGGCCTGGTCGGAGGTCTGACCGGAGACGGCTATCTGCACGTTGACCGACTGCCCGTCCGCACTCCACTCGAGCCGGGACGGGGCGAAGCGGTTGATCTGGCCGAAGGTCTTCTCTGCGCTCCGCTGTCCTTCAGGGTCAAACACGGCCCCATCGACGAGCCGGGCGCGCAAGCTCACGACGTACGCCGCCGGGTAGCCCGCCGGAGTGACGTGGAAGTGTGCGACCACGGCCGCCCGCTGGCGCTCGTCGGCCAGGTAGGTGCGCAGGGCACTTGTGATGATGTCGTAGTACTCGCGTCCGGTGGCTGCTCGCAGACTTCCTACAGCGGCAACCAATTGCTCGGGGACCTGGATGCTGGTGAGCTCGTCCTGGGCGTCCTGCATGTCGCTGCTCCTTCATCGTCGAGTCATGGCGGTGTGCCCGGCCTACTCGGCGTGCCGGCTCGCGTGGCGACGGGCGATGATGCGGGCCTCTGCTGCGTCTCCGCGTTCCATGGCATCGACCAGCGCCTGGTGCTCGTCGATCGATGCGTCGAGAACGTCGGGCTTCACGATCCACAGGGCACGGCGCACGCGCTTGTCGAGCATCGCGAGGATCTCTTCGAAGACCTCGTTGCCCGAGCACTTGGCGACGAGCATATGGAACTCCGTGTTCAGCTCGACGAGTCGAGTCCGGTCTGCCCGGGTCAGCGCTGTCCGGGACTTCTTGATGTTGGAGCGCAGCGCCTTGAGCTCGCGCTCCTCGTACCGCTCCGTGGCGAGCGCAGCGCACTCATCCTCAAGGGCGCCGCGCACCTCCGAGAGCGAGACAAGGTCCTCGTCGTTGAGCTCCCTGACCCAGACACCCTGGCGACCGCCGTGTTTCTCGATCCAGCCGGCCACCTCAAGGCCACTGAGGGCTTCTCGGAGCGGGATCCTGCTGACACCGAAGTGGTCGGCAAGGCCTTGCTCGTCAAGACGCTGCCCCGGTGCGAGCTCACCCCTGACGATCGCGTCCTCGAGCAGCCGGTAGATGCGCCCACCCAGGGTCGAGTTGGGCGTGAGTCGACTGAGTCCACGAAGGTCGCGGGCTGCGCGTCCCTTGGCGGCCTTGGTTGGCAGTCCGATCGTTTCGGCCATCGATCTGTCGTGTCCTGTCCTCGACCTTGCTCAGGGCGAGCTGCGTCGATCGGCGGAAGTTAGTGTATTCAATGTACAGAGTACATAACTCGACAGTCCTCCGCCACAGGCTGGTCAGAATTAGCGAATACAGTATACGTTGAGTCCTCGACCCACCGCCGGTGCCGCCGGGGTGGACCCAGCACGAAGGAGCAGTCGTTGAGCAGAGCACTGGAAGGCATCCGCGTCCTCGACATGACGCACGTCCAGTCGGGACCGTCCGCGACGCAGATCCTGGCGTGGTTGGGCGCCGACGTCGTCAAGCTCGAGGCTCCTGCCGGCGACATCACCCGGATGCAGCTGCGCGACCTCGAGGGCGTCGACAGCCTCTACTTCACGATGCTGAACTGCAACAAGCGGAGCATCACGCTCAACCTCAAGACCACCGAGGGCAAGGAGCTTCTTACCGAGCTCGTCCGAACCGCCGACGTGCTGGTCGAGAACTTCGGGCCAGGCGCCGTCGACCGGATGGGCTTCACCTGGGAGCACCTCCAAGAGCTCAACCCGCGCCTCGTCTACGCGTCCATCAAAGGATTCGGAGACGGCCCGTTCACCGGGCTGAAGGCCTACGAGGTCGTGGCGCAAGCCATGGGTGGCTCGATGAGCACGACCGGCTTCGACGACGGCCCCCCTCTCGCGACCGGCGCTCAGATCGGCGACTCGGGAACAGGCATGCATGCTGTGGCGGGGATCCTGGCTGCTCTGATCCAACGAGGGACCTCGGGGCGCGGCCAGCGCGTCACGGTCGCCATGCAGCACGCCGTACTCAACCTGTGCCGGGTCAAGCTCCGCGACCAGCAGCGTCTGGCCGCAGGCCCCCTCCCGGAGTACCCGAACAAGGAGTTCACCGACGAGGTCCCCCGCTCTGGCAACGCCTCCGGCGGCGGCCAGCCGGGATGGGCGGTCAAGTGCAGCCCCGGCGGGCCGAACGACTACATCTACGTCATCGTCCAGCCCCAGGGCTGGGAGCCGATCAGCAAGCTCATCGGCCGGCCCGAGCTCACCAGTGATCCCGAGTGGGCAACACCAGCGGCACGGCTCGACAAGCTTGACACGATGTTCGAGCTCATCGAGGAGTGGACCAGCACGCTCACCAAATGGGAGGTGCTCGAGCAGCTGAACGCCTTCAACGTCCCGGCGGGCCCCATCCTCTCCAGCAAGGAGCTCATCGCCGAAACCTCGCTGATCGACAACGAGATGATCGTGACCGTCGAGCATCCCGAACGCGGGTCGTTTACGACCGTCGGCTGCCCGATCAAGCTGTCCGACTCCCCCGTCACTGTCGAAACGTCACCTCTCCTAGGACAGCACAACCGGGAGGTCTTCGTGAAGGAGATGGGACTCACCGTGGATCGCTTCGAGAAGCTGCAGCTCGACGGGGTGATCTGAGGGATGCCCTCGGGACCGACGACGTACGAACGACGAGGCCCCTCAGGGGCAGCCTCGAGCACCCACTACCTCGGTACGACGACCGCGATGGCCATGCTCTCGCGGGGAGGCAACGCGTTCGATGCGGCAGTGGCCGCCGGTTTCGTGCTCCAAGTCGTCGAGTCCCACCTGTGCGGCCCCGGAGGCGAGGTCCCGGCGGTGTTCACCACGGCAGCCGATACGACGCCGCGTGTTCTGTGCGGACAGGGCGTCGCTCCCGCTGCCGCGACGATCGCCCATCTCCGTGGGGACCTCGGCCTCGAGACTGTCCCGGGAACCGGCCTCCTTCCTGCGACAGTTCCGGGCGCGTGGGACGCGTGGCTCCTGTTACTGCGCGACTACGGCACGATGACATTGCGTGACGTGCTCGAACCCGCGCTGGGATACGCCACCAATGGTCACCCACTCGTCCCCCGAGCCTTGCTCACCATCAGCACCGTCGCCGACCACTTCCGCGACCACTGGCCGACCTCTGCCGCAACATGGCTGCCCAACGGCTCCGTGCCGTCCGCCGACCAACCGCACCGGCTCCCGGCACTTGCCGCGACCTGGGGCCGGCTGCTGGCGATCGCCGAGTCGACGAGCAGCGATCGTGGGGCCCAGATCGACGCAGCACGCGACGCCTGGTACCGCGGGTTTGTCGCCGAAGAGATCGAGCAGTTCTGCCGCAGCTCGGTCCGCGACGAGACCGGCACCAACCATGCAGGTCTGCTGACCGCCGACGACCTTGCTTCGTGGTCGGCGACCTACGAAGACGCCCTCACGACCGAGGTCGGCGACGGGTGGGCGCTATCCAAGCCCTCCGCCTGGTCTCAGGGCCCGGTCCTCCCCCAGATCCTTCAGATTCTGCGCGACGACGTGCTCACGTACGCTGACGGGGTCGCGACAGCTGACACGGTGCACCTGGTCGCAGAAGCCACCAAGCTGGCTTTCGCCGACCGTGAGGCATGGTACGGCGACAGCGCAACCGTGCCACTTGAGACGCTCGTCTCTCCGGCATACGGGCGAGAACGTCGCGGACTCGTGGGCGCCGCCGCCTCGCTGGAGCTGCGCCCCGGGTCTCCAGACGGGCTCCGCCCCAGGCTCGCTCGGCACGTGGTAGCGCCGATGACTGCGGCGACCGGAGCAGGTGTCGGCGAGCCCACCGTGGAGCGCACCGGCGTCATGCGGGGCGACACGGTTCATATCGACGTCGTCGACGCCGCGGGCAACATGATCTCCGCGACACCATCCGGTGGCTGGCTGCAGTCGTCCCCGACCATCCCGGCTCTTGGCTTCTGCCTGGGCACCCGCGGCCAGATGTTCTGGCTCGACGAGGGGCTTCCCGCATCCTTGGTCCCGGGAAGGCGACCGCGCACGACGCTCAGCCCGACGTTGGCACTCCGCGATGGGGAGCCCCGGTTGGCGTTCGGAACTCCTGGTGGCGACCAGCAGGACCAGTGGCAGCTGTGCTTCTGGCTGGCTCACACCGCCGGAGGCCTCGACCTCCAGGCGGCGATCGATGCACCAATGTGGCACTCGACCGCCTTCCCGACGTCCTTCGTCCCCCGTCTCATGGAGCCGGGCGGCCTTGTCGTGGAGTCACGGTTGGGCGAGGACACGCTTGCAAGCCTTCGCGCACGGGGTCACGTCGTGACCGATGCGGGTGCTTGGGAGCTGGGTCGGCTGTGCGCGGTGGGCCGCGGTGGTGGCCTGCTTCGGTCCGCTGCGGACACACGCAGCGGTGTCGGCTCTGCCGCCGCCTACTGACGGCGGCAGAGCTTCCGGACTCAGAGTGCGCTCAGCAGGTGCCGGCTGTGCTCGACCCGGCCGTACGTCGTCGTACGCTCGACCGGAGTGCGGCCGATTCCCCGAACTGCAGCCTGGAAGGCCTCCGGCTCGAGGCGGATGCCCCAGTCCGCGCCTGCCATCCGACTGATGGTCTCCTCCATGAGCGTGCCACCGAAGTCGTTCGCACCGCTGGACATCAGCGCCTGGCAAGCCTCGACACCCATCTTCACCCAGCTCACCTGGATGTTGTCGATGCGACCGTGAAGGAGGATACGCGCCATCGCATGGACGCGCAGGTTGTCCTCCCACGTCGGACCGGGCCGCGCCACGCCGGCAAGATAGATCGGCGAGCTCTGGTGCACGAACGGCAGCGGCACGAACTCGGTGAACCCCCCGCTCTCGTCCTGGATCCTCGCCAGCCTCCGGAGATGGGCCACCCAGTGGGGTGGAGCGTCGACGTGGCCGTACATCATCGTCGAGGAGCTCGGCAGCCCGACCGAGTGAGCGGTCTTGACAACCTCCTCCCACGTGTCCGCCGGGAGCTTGCCCTTGGTGAGCAGCCAGCGGACCTCGTCATCGAGGATCTCGGCCGCGGTCCCGGGGATCGAGGCCAATCCCCTCTTCCTGCACTCGGTCAGGAACTCCCTGAACGAGATGCCGAGGCGGGTCGCACCGTTGAGAACCTCCATTGGGCTGAACGCGTGTAGGTGCATGTCGGGGACGCGTGCTTTCACAGCGTCGATGAGCTGGAAGTAGAACTCACCGGGGAGCGATGGGTGCAGCCCACCCTGGATGCACACCTCGGTCGCGCCGTACCCCCACGCCTCCTCGGCCCGGTCAGCGACCTCTTCGAGCTTGAGCGTGTAGGACTCGTTGTCGACCTCTCGCTGCGCGAAGGCGCAGAAGCGACATCCGGTGTAGCAGACATTGGTGAAGTTGATGTTCCGGTTGATGACATAGGTGACGTCGTCGCCGACCGTCGCCCTCCGCAGGTCGTCGGCCACGCTGCACAGTGCCTCGAGTGCCGAGCCCTCAGCTTGGAAGAGGGCGAGCGCCTCAGCCTCGGTGATGTCATCGGGCCGTCCGTCAGCGGCCTTGGAGAGTCCCCGCCGGATGTCCTCGTCCAGGCGGACCGGGTCACGACGCCTGGACTCCCAGCTCGACGTCGTCTCGAGCTGGGCCATGTCGCCGTAGACCTGCTCGGCGTCGGCACGAAGCACCGCCCCCGGTCCCTTGGAGAAGGTGAGGTCCGTTGTCCGTGGCTTCCACTGGACCTCAGGGTCCTGCCACGCCACGGGCTTCGCCGGCGCATCACTTGCGGGATAGCCGTCGACTCCCGCGACCGCTCTGACAGCGCCTTGCATCCTGCCAGCGATCCACGGGTCAGGCCTCAACGCGTACGACGGGTAGACGGTCAGCCGCTGACGAAGCACCTTGCCGTGCTCCGCGGTCCGGGCGGACAGGGAGTCAAGAGCCGGCCACGGAGCCTCGGGGTTCACATGGTCGATCGTGACCGGCGACACCCCACCCCAGTCGTCAATGCCGGCTGCGATGAGGCGCGGGTACCACTCGCTCGAGAGGTTCGGCGGCGCCTGGAGGTGCATCGACGGGCCGAAGATCACCCGCGCTGTGGCCACCGTGGCCAGGAACTCCTCGACGTCGGGTTCGGGTGCGAACCGCATCGCCGTGTCGGGCTTCGCCCGGAAGTTCTGGACGATGACCTCCTGGATGTGCCGGTACTTCAGGTGCAGGGCGCGGATCGCAAACAGGGCCTCGACCCGCTCCTGGCGAGTCTCCCCGATTCCGATCAGGACACCCGTGGTGAAAGGGATCGACAAGCGACCCGCGTCCTCGATGGTCTTGAGCCGCACGGCAGGCACCTTGTCCGGGGAACCGTAGTGGGGCATGCCCTTCTCGCTCAGGCGGTCACTCGCCGTCTCCAGCATCACACCCATCGAGGCGCTCACCTGCTTGAGCCGGGACATGTCCTCCCAGGACATCGTCCCGGGGTTGATGTGCGGCAGCAGGCCGGTCTCCTCGATCACCCGGATGGAGACGGCCCTGAGGTAGTCCAACGTACTGCGGTATCCGCGCGCCTCCAGCCACTCCCGGGCAACCGGGTAGCGCTCCTCCGGCTTCTCGCCGAGCGTGAAGAGCGCCTCCTTGCAGCCGGCCTTCCGCCCGGCCTCGGCGATGGCGACCACCTCGTCAGGCGTCAGGAAGGGCGCCTGCGACTTGGCCGGGGGCTGCGCGAACGTGCAGTAGTGGCAGACGTCGCGGCACAACTTCGTCAGCGGGATGAACACCTTGCGGGAGTACGTCACGGTGTCGCCGTGGCCCTGGTCGCGAAGACGACTGCTGAGAGCCAGCAGTCGTTCGAGGTTCTCGTCGCGGGCGGCGATCAGCGCAGCCGCTTCGGAGACCGAGATGGTCTTGCCGTTCTCTGCACGGGCGAGCGCGCGTCGTACCTGGGCGTCTGTGACCGGCGATGGCGTCGTTTCCATGGTCGCATTGTATAACGTATTCACGAGATCAACCACCCATTGACCGGACCTTAGCGTATCATGTATACAGAACTTCCTTTTCATCCATGCGACCTGACCGGCCACCGTCAGGGCTAGGAGAACCCCGATGCAGCTCAACAACAGCTTCACCGTCCCCGTCCCCGTCGACGAGGCGTGGGCAGCCCTGATGAACCTCGAGGAAGTCGCAGGCTGTATCCCCGGCGCCACCCTCCAGTCGACCAACGGCGACGAGTTCGCCGGACAGGTCAGGGTGAAGATGGGCCCCGTCGCCCTCACCTACAACGGCCAAGGACGCTTCGTCGTACGCGACGAGACCCTGCACCGGGCGGTCATCGAGACCTCCGGCAAGGAGACCAAGGGCGCCGGGGCAGTCAAGGCACAGACGACGGCGACACTGTACGAAAGCGGTACCGGTACTGACATCACTACCGAAGTGCACGTGACCACCGAGCTCGACGTCACAGGCAAGGCCGCACAGTTCGGCCGTGGCGTGATGGAGGACGTCAGCGGCCGCATCTTCGGCCAGTTCGCCGATGCTCTCGCGAGCCAGCTGACCGCGGACAAAGCCGCCGAGGCGCCGGCTGGCGTTGCCAGCGCGACCCCCGCTCAGGTCGACCCGGCCCAGCTCCCGCGTCACGCGCCCGAGGCCATCGACTTGCTCAGCGTCGCGGGCGGACCGATAGCCCGCCGCGTCGCGATCCCCGCACTGCTGATCGCGGTGCTGGTGGCCGCGGCGATCCTGGTGTTCAGCCGATGACCGCGCCAGGAACCGCGCAGATCGGTGTCGCCGGCCTTGCCGTCATGGGCAGAAACCTGGCCCGCAACCTGGCCCGGCACGGTCACAGCGTGGCGCTGTACAACCGCAGCGTTGAACGCACCCGCAGCCTGGTCGAACAGCACGGCGACGAAGGCGTGTTCTTGCCGGCGGAGTCGCTGGAGGACTTCGTGACAAGCCTGGCCACGCCGCGTGCCATCATCGTGATGGTCAAGGCTGGCAAGGCGACCGACGACGTGATCGACGAGCTGGTCCCCTTGCTTGAGCACGGCGACATCATCATCGACTGCGGAAACGCCCACTTCGCCGACACCCGCCGGCGGGAGGAGGACCTCCAGAAGCAGGGATTCCACTTCATCGGATGTGGCGTCTCTGGCGGCGAGGAGGGAGCACTTCTTGGTCCCAGCATCATGCCGGGCGGGTCCCGAGAGTCCTACGAACGCCTCGGTCCGATCCTGGAGTCGATCGCCGCTCAGGTGGACGGCCAGGCCTGCTGCGTACACGTCGGCCCGGACGCCGCCGGGCACTTCGTCAAGATGGTCCACAACGGCATCGAGTACGCCGACATGCAGCTCATCGCGGAGGCATTCGACCTGCTTCGCGGCGGCGTCGGACTCACTCCCGCCGAGATCGCCGACGTCTTCAGCACCTGGAACGAGGGCGACCTCGAGTCCTTCCTGATCGAGATCACCGCTGAGGTTCTCAGCCACACCGACGCGCGGACTCAGAAGCCGTTCGTCGACATCACCCTCGACCAGGCCGGCCAGAAGGGCACAGGGCGCTGGACCGTGCAGAGCGCACTGGACCTCGGCGTCCCGATCACCGGCATCGCTGAGGCCACCTTCGCCCGAGCACTGTCCGGACAGACCGGCCAGCGAGCCGCGGCGCGGAACACGTTCGGAACCGCCACCGGAACGATCGACGTGGATCGCGAGATGTTCGTCGAGGACGTACGCCGAGCGCTGTACGCGTCAAAGGTGGTGGCCTACGCGCAGGGCTTCGACCAGATCGCCGCAGGCAGCCAGGAGTACGACTGGAAGCTCGACCCGGGAGCGATCGCCAGCATCTGGCGCGGCGGCTGCATCATTAGGGCCGGCTTCCTCGACCGCATCCGCGAGGCCTACAGCGCCGACCCGGCACTGCCGAGCCTCCTCGTCGCGCCCTACTTCGCCGACGCCGTGAGCCAGGGTGTGGAGAGCTGGCGTCGGGTGGTGCAGCAAGCCGCCGGAGCCGGGATTCCCACACCCGCGTTCTCCTCGTCACTGGCCTACTTCGACGGCCTGCGTCGAGACCGACTGCCGGCGGCGCTGATCCAGGGATTGCGCGACCACTTCGGTGCACACACCTACGAGCGCGTCGACCTGGGCGGGTCTTTCCACACGAACTGGGCAGACGGCCTGGAAGAGCACCCCGCCTGACCGAATCAGCCTCCGGAACCATTGCCACTTCGCCGAAGCACGTATAACGTATAACAAACCCCGGGCCACGATGTGAGGGCAGGTTCGAAGCACCATCTCCGACCTCCCGGAAGAGGAGCTCGCAGTGCCGCAGCAGCAGGTAGACACCCTGATCAACAACACGATCGCCGTCACGATGAACGGCAGACGTGAGGTGATCACCGACGCCAGCATCGCCATCTCCGCAGGCACGATCATCGAGGTCGGGAAGACCGGCGACATGGCGAACCGCCTCTCGGCCCGCGAAGTGATCGACGGGCGTCAGTTCGTCGCCACGCCTGGGCTGATCAACACCCACGTCCACGTCACTGGCGAGCCACTCACCCGCGGCTACGTGCCAGAGGGTCTCTCCTTCGAGGAGCTCATCTTCCACTGGCTGTGCCCGATGTATGCGATGTACACCGAAGAGGAGGAGAAGCTCTCCGCCCAGCTCGCCGCCACCGAGATGCTCAAGTCCGGAACGACCTCCTTCATCGAGGCAGGGACCGTCAAGCACATCGACGCCGTGGTCGACGCCTTGGTGGGGATCGGTATCAGGGCAAGGGTCGGCAAGTGGATCTGGGACCTCCCGCCCGAGCCCGTCGAGTTCGCGCACACGACCGACGAGGCCATCGCCGCCCTTGAGAAGGTCCTTGTCGACCATCGCAACGTCGCGGGCGGGCGAATCCAGGCCTGGGCCATGGTGCTTGGACACACCACCTGCAGTGACGAGCTGTGGGCCGCATCCGTCGAAGCTGCCCGGCGGTGGGACACCGGGATCAACTTCCACATGTCGCACGCCGAGGGAGACCCCCAGGGCTTCTTGGCGCAGTTTGGACATCGGCCCATCGAGCACCTCAACAAGCTCGGCGTCCTCGGCGCGAGCACAGTGGTCGCCCACGCGGTGCACGTCGACGACCATGAGATCTCGCTGCTCGCCCAGTCCGGCACCAGCGTCGCGCACTGTCCCTCGTCGCACATCCGGTGCTCCATCGGCATCAGCCAGGTCGGGCGTATCCCCGAGATGCTCAGGGCCGGCGTCAACGTCGGTCTCGGCACCGACGGCAACAACGCCTCCAACTACTCAGACCTGATGAGGGTGACCTACCTGGTCGCCGGGCTCTTCAAGGATGCCCGGCGCGACCCGCACCTGATCCCGGCCGAGAAGGCGTTCGAGCTCGCCACGCTCGGCGGCGCGAAGGCCATGCTCGCCGAGCACGAGGTCGGATCGCTCGAAGCTGGGAAGAAGGCCGACATCGTTCTCCACGACCGTTCCCGGCCCGAGTGGACTCCCCTGCTCAACGTCGCGAACCAGCTCGTCTGGTCAGCCGACGGTCGCGGAGTGCACACCGTCTTCGTGGACGGCCAGAAGGTGGTCGACAACTACCGGATGACCACGATCGACGAAGCCGACCTCTACGCCAAGGCGCAGGCCGCGGGTGAAGCGATCGTGGCTCGCAGCGGACTGCCCGACGGGCGGAAGTGGCCGACGGTCTGACGGCGAGCCCACCCCACAAATCAATCCTCCATGAGCACGTTCAGGGGTCGTGAGTACGACGAGTTCGACTCTCACTCGCAAACCTCGGAGCGTCATCATGCACCTCGCAGCCATCGTCCAATTCCGCCGCGGAGAGTGGCCCTGGGCTGACAGCGTGATGTCGGTCCTGGCCACCATCGGCCCGCTCCTGCTGTTCGCCGCGACCGGCAGTCGGGAACACGGCATGGCGGCGCTGTGCGGAGGCTTCGCAGCGCTCTACGGGCTGGGTGAACCGCTGCTGCGTCGCACCGCGATCGTGTCTGCCGCAGGGCTCGGCATGACCGCGGTGATGATCAGCTGCTCGTTGCTCCACTCCCAGCCAATGGCCGCGGGTCTCACGCTCGCCCTGACCGCCGCCCTCGCAACCTTCCTGATCGACGTGGGAGCAGCGGGACAGCCGGGCATGATCATGTTCCTCGTCACAGGGAGCGTCGCGCTCGGGCTGCCGCCGTCGTCAGACGCAGTCGCGCAACGCGGACTCGTGACAGCAACCGGCGCCCTGATCGCCTTGATCGCCTCTCTGAGCCTCCTCGCCATCAGGCCTGTCGCGGCCAGGCTCAAGACGACGCCGAGCATCGGAGCGGCCCGAAGCCACGCGGTGTGGATGGGAGCCGCAACCTTCGCCACCGCCGCAGTGGTCATCGCGGGCGGTGTCCCGCACTGGCAGTGGGCTCCGATGTCCACGGCTGCCGTCCTTCAAGGCACCGACGCCCCGACGATCGTCTTCCGCGCGGTCCAGCGTTCAACCGGCACGATCGTCGGGGTCCTGATCACCGCCGTGCTGCTGCTCACGCACCCAGCCTTCGGCGCAACGGTTCTCCTCTGCTCACTCTGCCTCGGCGCCTCGCAGCTGCTCTTCCCCCGCAACTACGCTCTCGGGATCATGAGCATCACCCCGCTGGCCTTTCTCCTGCCGGGCATCATGCATCCCGCGGGGGACATGAGCGCACTGCTACAGCGCGTCTGGGCTACGGCGTTCGGCGCACTGCTCGGCTCGCTGCTCGGCGCGCTGATGTGGCACGCCGAGCGTCGACGCCTGGACCGGGAGTGACCTCATCGCGGTCCCTCCCGGCCGCTGCTACGAGTAGTAGGCGTCGGCGACGTCGAGCGCGCGGTCCAGGATGGCCATGCCCTCGTAGATCTCGTCAGCACTCGTCGTGCACGGGGGTACGACGTGTAGTCGGTTGAAGTGGATGAAGGGCCACAGCCCGTTCTTCTTGCAACTGGCCGCGAGCTCGTTCATCGGAGCGGCGTCAGCCCCAGCTGCGTTGAACGGCACCAGGGGCTGTCGGGTCTCGCGGTTGCGGACCAGCTCGACGGCCCAGAACACCCCGACGCCGCGGACATCGCCGACCGACGGGTGGTTGTGCTGCAGGCGAGCCAGTTCGGGCCCGATGACGTCCTCACCGAGGGCACGTGCGTGCTCGATGATGCCCTCTTCCTTGAAGATGTTGATCGAGGCGACCGCGCTGGCGCAGGCGAGCGGGTGTCCAGAGTAGGTCAGCCCTCCCGGGAAGGGTCGCTGCTGGAAGGTCCCGGCGATCTCGTCGGAGATGATGACGCCACCGAGGGGAACGTAGCCGGAGTTCACTCCCTTGGCGAACGTGATCAGGTCCGGGGTCACGTTCCACCGGTCCACCGCAAACCATTCGCCGGCGCGTCCGAAGCCGGCCATGACTTCGTCGGCGATCATCACGATGCCGAACTCGTCGCAGATCGCCCGGACCCCGGCGAGGTAGCCGGCGGGCGGCACCAGGATGCCGTTAGTGCCGACGATCGTCTCGAAGATGATCGCCGCGATGGTGTGGGCGCCTTCAACGGCGATCACGTCGCGCAGATGCTGCAGTGCTCGCTGCGACTCGACGACCTCGGTCTCGGCGTGGAAGGGCGAGCGGTATAGGTAGGGTCCCCAGTAACGGACGACACCCGACATGCCCGGCTCGCTCCCCCACCGCCGCGGGTCACCTGTCATCGCCATGGCCCCAGCGGTCGCACCGTGATAACTGCGGTAGGCAGCGAGCACTTTGTGCCGGCCGGTGTGGACGCGAGCCATCCGCAAGGCGTTCTCCGTCGCCTCCGCGCCACCGTTCGTGAAGAACACCTGGTTCAAGTCGCCAGGGGCGACCTCGGCGATGAGGCGGGCAGCCTCACTGCGAGCGTCGTTAGCGAACGAGGGCGCGATCGTGCACAGCCGGGTGGCCTGCTCCTGGATCGCCGCGACGAGCTTGGGGTGCTGGTAGCCGATGTTGACGTTGACCAGCTGGCTCGAGAAGTCCAGGTAGCGCTGGCCGACGTAGTCGGTGAAGTAGCTGCCCTCGGCGGTGGCGATCGGCAGCGGGTCGATCAGCGCCTGTGCCGACCACGAGTGGAACACATGGTTCCGGTCGTCGGCCGTGATCTGGGCCGCGTCCTTCGAGATGCCACTGAGTACGTCGGTCATGTCGGTTCCTTTGTGTGAGGTCAGCTCGCGCGCAGATAGCTTGCGGCTGCGGCGCGGAGTCGTTGGTGTACGTCGTCGTCTTGTTCAGCTGGCGGCAGCCAGGCCTTGCGGACTTTGGCGACGGATGTGTAGTTGGCGTCGCAGACATTCGCCAGCGGCGACTCCACGATCTGCGAGACGAGCTGGTACGAGTCCAACGTCGACAGTCCGCAACGATCCGCTACCCACGTGATGAGGTCGTGCTGCGCGATCCGGAACGCATCCTCGAGCGGTCGCGCGGAGCCGGCAGACATGATGTGGGAGTCCGACTCGAGCCGGGGCCACGGGGTGCGCCGGTCCTTGACGACGTCGACGAGGATGACAGTGTTCATCGCGCACTCGACGGCGACGCCGCACGTCTCTCCTTCACCCTGCCGGGCATGCCCATCGCCCAGGCTGAAGAGCGCTCCGGGCACGTTGACGCCGAGGTAGCAGGTCACCCCCGCCCGCATCTCAGGCGTGTCCAGGTTGCCGCCGTGAGCACCAGGGACCAGCGAGGACCTCACCTCGAAGCCGACCGGCGCGACCCCCACGGTCCCGTGCATCGGGTCAAGGGGCAGCGTGACCCTGGCAGCCGAGTCGCGGGCCTGAAAGGTGCAGGTCCGGGCCGCGCGGTCAATCTCCCAGACCCAGACCATCTCGGGAAGGGGAGGCTGGAGAGAGGCGGTGCTCCGAGTGGAGGTGAGGGCCCCGAAGTACGGCACCGTGGTCGAGACGGCCCAGTCGCGGGCCGGCTCGATGGCGACGAAGTGCAGGGCAATGGTGTCCCCTCGCTCGGCTCCCTCGACGAAGAACGGACCCGTCTGTGGGTTGCGGTAGGGCGGCGGGCACACGTCTGACGCCAAGTCATCCGCCGTACGAACCCGGCCGGCATAGCAGTCCTCCGTGAACACCTCGAGGACTGTGCCCGGCTTGATCCGGAGAATGGGCGGCGCGCCTCCGAAAGTCCAGGCGAACTCGTCGTAGGTCGGATGCACGCGAAGGACGCTCGGCACGGTCACGCCGCCCCCTCTCTCACGAGGCCAGCGCGCGCAGACGAGGAACGATATCCTCGCTGAACTGGTCGAGGAACCGGCGCTGGTCATGGCCGGGGCCATGGAAGACGAGGTGGTTGAGACCTGCGTCGAGGTACTCCTTGATCTGGACCACCGCTTCGTCGGGGTCCGAGGTCACGATCCACCTCTTGGCGACCTGCTCGATCGGCAGCTCGTCTGCGAGGCGCTCCATCTCCTCGGGGCTGTCCACCGAGTGCTTCTGCTCCGGGGACAGCGATAGCGGCGCCCAGAACCTGGTGTTCTCGAGGGCCCTCTTGGGGTCGCGGTCGTAGGCCAGCTTGACCTCGATCATGCGATCGACGGAGTCGACGTCGCGACCGGCCATCTCGGCACCCTCGGCTGTAGCCAGCATGAGCTTCTCGGTGTAGTCCATGCCCTTGCCCGAGGTACAGATCAAGCCGTCCCCGACGCGGCCGACGAACTTCGCCATCTGCGGCCCACCGGCGGCGATGTAGATCGGCACCGGGGTCTCGGGTCGGTCGTACATGTGAGCGCTCACCGTGCGGTAGTGCTCACCCTCGTAGCTGACCTTCTCCCCCGCCCACAGGGCCCGCATGATGTCGATCGATTCCCGCAGCCGGGCGAACCGCTCCTTGAACTCCGGCCAGGTCCGGCCGGAGACAGCGATCTCGTTGAGCGCCTCGCCGGTGCCGATGCCGAGCATGACCCGGCCTTCGAACATGACGGCCATGGATGCAAAGGTCTGGGCGATGACGGCAGGGTTGTAGCGAAACGTCGGCGTCAGCACGCTCGTGCCGACCATCACCCGCGAGGTGCGCTCGCCGACGGCTGCCATCCATGCCAGTGCGGAAGGGGCGTGGCCGCCGTTATGGCGCCAGGGTTGGAAGTGGTCCGATACGACCACACTGTCGAGCCCGACCTCCTCAGCGCGTACGGCGAACTCGACCAGGTCCCTCGGACCGAACTGTTCGGCCGAGGCCTTGTAACCGATCTTCAGAGTGTTCATGGTCAGCCTCCGTGTCCGGCTGCGAGCCAACGAGCCTTGACGGTCTCCGCGGAAGCCAGTGCGTCGCTGATCACCGCTGCCTCGTCAAAGACAAGGACATTGCGGTTCTCCATCAACACGTTGCCATCGACGATCGTGGTGTCGACGTCGTGACCATTGGCGCAGTAGACGAAGTTCGAGATCAGGTCGTGGTGCGGCACCATGTGCGGCGCGGTGACATTGACGACGATGACGTCGGCCTTCTTGCCGACCTCGACCGTGCCGACGTCCTCCCACATGCACGCCTTGGCCCCGTTGACGGTGCCCATGTCGAACGCGTCAGCGGCCGTCACCGCAGCAGCGTCGATGCGCGCCTCGCTGTGGATCGTGGCGACCCGCAGCATCTCGCGGAACATGTCGAGGGTGTTGTTGTTCGCAGCGCCGTCGTTGCCAAGCGCGACAGTGATGCCCATCTTGATCATCTCGGGGAAGTAGCCGAGCGCCGAGGAGCCGTATGCCCCATGGAGGCTGCCGCCCGGATTGTGGTTGATCTTGATGCCAATGGCACGGATCAGCTCAAGCTCACGTCGCGAGTAGCGGATGCCATGAGCAAACACCATGTTGGGGTGAAGCACCCCGAGGTCGTCCAGGTGTGAGAGTTCGCCGCTCGACCGGGTGGATTGGTGTCCGTGGAACCCGACGTTGTAGTCGTCCATGAGCTTGACCAGGTCGATGATGAGCTCGTCGCTGACGTCCTGTGCGTGCCGGAAGGACGGCCACGCCGAGATGCGGCCGTCTCCGGCGCCGTTCCATCGCTCGAGCATGGCCTCCGTCGCTTTGAGGTTGTCCTCACGCGAGATCAGGAACGACGGCGGGACGGTCCAGGTCGTGTCGGCGTGCTCCATCGTTGAACGCGTCAGGACACCGCGCAGGCCGGACTCGACAAAGACCTCACCCACGGTGTTCTCGTGACCGGGGGTCGCGCAGCCTTCCATCACGCCCGTGGTGCCGGACTTGATCATCTCGACGCAGGCGAGACGGACCGAGGCGCGCACATCCTCTTCCAGGAGGGTCGCCTCGAACGGGACGATGCGGCTCAGCCACTCGGTGACCGGGATGTCATCGGCAAGGCCCCGCGCTGTCGACTGACACGTGTGGTTGTGGGCGTTGATGAGGCCTGGCATGACTGCCTTGCCCGTGGTGTCGATGGTTCGAGCAGCACGAACGGCCTTCGTGACCTGCTCCGTCGGCCCGACCTCGACGACCCTGTCGCCAGCAATGGCCACCGCGCCGTTCGTGATCACTTGGCTGGACGAAACTACGACGTATCCCCCCGAGAGCAACAGATCAACATCTTTCACGGGGATCACCTCCTCTTGGAACTGCAATACGAAATGGGAAAAGAGGCCGGCGGGCTGCCGGCGGAGCGTCAAACTGATTCCGGCTCGACGACGGGGTAACGCCGGTAGTACTTCCCGTGTCCGGGCTTGCCGACCGCCTCACCGTCGCGGTAGATGACCGTGCCGCGTACGGCGGTGATGTCCGCGCGACCGCGCATGCTGCGTCCTTCGAACACCGAGAACTCGGACGAAGACTCCAGGTCTTCGGCGTGCACGACCCACTCGTGGTCGGGGTCGACGAGGACGAAGTCGGCGTCTGCCCCGGGGATGAGCGTGCCCTTGCGCGGGTAGAGCCCGAAGAGCCGAGCGCTCTCGTAGCTCGTCACACGTGCCACGTCCGTGATGGAGATCCGGCCCCGGTGCACACCGTCGGTCAGCAGGACGGGCAGGATCAGACCGATGGCGCCGAATGCGGATCGGGTGGTCCACACGGGCCCGAGCTGCTTCTCCTCGTTGGTGTACGGGATGTGGTCCGAGCCCATGGTGTGCAGCAACCCCGACTCGACGCCCGCCCACACTGCGGCCTGATCCTCCGAGGTGCGGATGGGTGGCGTGATCTTGGCGAGCAGGCCGACCGGGTCGTCGATGGTCAGAGCGAGGTACTGCGGGCCGGTCTCGGCGCCGTAGTCGACACCTTGCGCCTTGACGCCCTTCAGTGCGTCGAGGGCCTGGCGAGAACCGATGTGCGGGAAGTAGCACGGCACATTGTGCATCCGGGAGAGGTAGGCGACCTCCTGGATCGCGATCGCCTCGCTCTCCCCCGGACGAGCGTGGTGCCAGGCCGCCAGCCCGCCGAGGCCGGTCGTCTTAACGCGCTCGATCTCGTGCATCACGATCTCGGCTGTCTCCGAATGGACACTGATGCGCACCTTGGCCGGTAGCTTGGACGCCGTCCGGAACACCTCGTAGAGGTGCCCGTCGTTGAAGTCGATGTCGGCGACCTCGAGCTCGCCATCCGCCGTCAACTGGTCCATCACGATGGCGTGCCCGAGGGCTCCCTTGAGCATCATGTAGATCTTGAACGACGTGACGCCGAACATGTGGAGGTACTGGTCCATCTCCTGGACCTGAGCGTCGTTGAAGAGAGTCAGGTGTACGGCGAAGTCCTGAAGGTGAGTGTTGCGGGCCACTTCGAGGAACTGCGGGAAGGTTTCGAAGTACGACTCCGGCCTGCGGAAGTAGTGCAGCAGGGTGGTGATGCCACCGCTCGCAGCGAAGGCGGACTCGGCCGGAAGGCGTCGCGAGAGCGGGGGCAGCAATCCGAAGTGCACGTGTGGGTCGATCAGGCCAGGCATGAGGTACCTGCCCTCGGCGTCGATCACCCCCTCACCGTTGACCGTCGGGTTCTCCCCTTCCCACAGCTCCGCGACTCGGCCGTCCACGATGCTGATGCCACCGTGGAAGACGCCGATCTCCGGCAGGACGACCTGGGCGTTGATGACCGCCCGCACCTCCTCGGCGACCACCTGGTCGGTGGTCACAACTTCGCCTCGTGCTTGGCCTGCTCGTCCATCACGGAGAGGATCTGGCCCGCGACCTCGACGACCTTGGCGAGAATCCGGTGCCCGTGCTCGACGGTGGCGAGGGTGGGGTCACCCATATTGCCGGAGCAACCGACCCAACGCTGGTCCAGGACGCGGGTGAAGGTGATCTTCTGCTGGTACAGCGAGCGCTCATCGTCGCCGAGGTCCTCGAGCCCAGCACTGTTGACCACGGCCTTGGAGAGGTCGATCAGGTGCTCGCCAGCCGCCGCCATCAGGATGGAGGTCTCGATCTCGTCGGCGTGGGTGCCCCACGAGTGGCCCTTGATCTCATCGATGACGTCCTTGGCAGACGACCACCAGTCGAGCACAGCTGCCTGACCGCCGGCCCGGTCCTTGACCTCGAACGCAGCGATCTGCAGAAGTGGCGCGTTGCCCGAGTGTCCGTTGACGAAGAGGATCCTCTTGAACCCCTGTCGGATCAGCTCGGTGCCGATGTTGGTGTAGAGCTCGATCAGCAGCTTGTTGTCGAGCGAGATCGCACCTGGAGCGCTCTTGAAGTCATAGAGGACGTCGAGCGTGCCAAGCGGGATCGCCGGGAAGACGAGAGCTCCGGTTGCCTGAGCGACCAGGTCGGCGATCCCTGTGGCGATGAAGGTATCGGTGCCGAGTGGGGCGTGGTGGCCGTGCGGCTCCACGCATCCGATCGGGACGATGACCGCATCGGTGGTCAGGGCACCCGGCTCCAGATCCTGCCAGGGCAGCATGTCGATACGGTGCTGCCTCTCGTCACCGGCCATCATGACGCAC